>JAJFFB010000194.1 GCA_021776925.1 Planctomycetota bacterium
GGCTGCGGCATCCCCCAGCGGCGCGTCGTCGCTCTTGCTGCCGTCCTCGAGCACGCGGAAGCGTGAACCACGCGGCGCCAGGATGCCACGCCCGGCCGACTCGTAAAGGATGCCGCTGTAGTTCGGCCCGTCCTCGATGTCGGCCTGATAGCCAGCTACGTCCCATTCGCCCAAACGCTGCGAGCGGTACTGGATGCCCGAGTTGCCGCCGTCGATACGATAGGAGAAACGCAGTTCGAAGTCGGCAAAAGGCTCGCCCTCCCAGAACAGATAGTGGCTGTTGGGGATCGGCTCGGCTGCGGTGGTGCGCCCAACCAACTCACCGTTGTCAAAAGTCCACAGCCCCCCCCCATCGGACCAGCCGTCCAGATCCTGACCGTTGAAGAGCGGTAGGAAGTCGGCTTCGTCAGCAACCTGTTGGGGAAGGGCGACCAGGGGGAGCAGGAGCGCAAACAGCAGCGACATGCGCCCAGGATAGCCGCGGTGCACCCAGGGTCTCGGCCGCCCCGGCTTCCCCGGCCCGACCTGGGCCCGGGGCAACAAAAAAAACGGGGTGCTCCGCAGAGCACCCCGTCGAAGGTTCGCGGAATCGTCTGGCTACCAGTCGATGCCGAAGCGGACGACACCAGCGAGGACGTCCTCGCCGAGGGCGTCGCTGTCACCGCTGAAGACGTCGAACATGATGCGGGTGTGACTGGTCAGGTACCAGTTCAGCGCCACCGCGATCGCGGTCATTTCCTGGCCGGCGTTGCCGGGGCCATCGGCGAAGTCGGAGACCTGCACGCGGCCCGCGATTTCCCATGCGCCATTGCCGCTCCCACCCCAAGGGGTGTTCGGGGTGACGCGGCTGAAAGCGGCACTGGAAGCCTTGTAGCCACGCGACTCCCCGGTCAGGAAGTAGCCACCTTGCACGTAGAAGCTGGTGAAGGAATCGTCGTCGCCGTCGGCGAAGGAGAATTCAGCCTGGGCGTGCACGGGGCCTTCTTGCCACGCTGCTTCGAGGTTGACCAGGGTGAGGTCGTCGGCAGCGATGGTCCCCATGATCTGATCCTTGTTGAGAAGGTGAACACCACCACTGGAATCGGCAGTGAACGCACCCGCCTCATTTTCACGGATGGAAATCGCACCACCGAGGTGGATCAGGCTCTTGCCCTTGTCCTCCATCATCGGACGGAAAACGAAACGGCCGGTGTAGGCGGCACTGTTGCCGGAGTCCAGGTGCTTGTCGGTCTCCCAGAAAGCACCGACCTGCCAGGTCATCTGGTCGGTCGAATCGGCGGCCATGATGCCGGTGTTACGAGCGGGCGCAAAGGTGTCGGCGCGCTCGACGATGGTCACAAAACGGCTCGAGGTCAGTTCATTGAGACCGAAGGGCTCTTTGAAGTGGCCGATCTTGACCGAACCGAATGCAAGGTTGGTGAACTGCAGGTAGGCGTCGGTGAACGCAGTGCCTCCAGCATTGAAGGAGGCGAAATCGACCTCCATCTTGAATTTCAGGTCTTCGGCAAGATCGCCGCCAATGCCGATGCGGGCACGACGAGCCTCGGATCCGTCGGGCGAGAACGGGGCGTTATCGTCGTCGATCCAGGCAAAATCCTGCTGGAAGCGGCCCATGATGGTGACCGATTCTGGGCCGGCCGGGAACAGCTTGGACCAGTCCACCGGACTGCCTTCGCCGTTTTCCGCCGGTGCCAGGACTTGGCCTTGCATCAGGAGGAGGGTAGTCAGAAGCATGATTCTTGGTTAGTGGGTGTGTGCGGAACCGCGCGAGTTCAGGCGTTCTCCGCCGCAACGGAAACGGCGTGGAACTCGAAATCAGTCATCGGTTCGATGCCGCCAGTCAGCGGCAAGGCGTAGTCACGAAAGGCCGGATCCACGGCGTAGGCGCCGGCGATGAATTCAGCGGGCATTTCCTTGGTGTGCTTGGCCACCGTGTGCAGCGGGGTGACGAAGGTGTCGCACTGATAAACCCCACTTTCCCTTCTGACCAGGGCGATCGAGCCACTGTTATGCTCGCCCGCCACCGCGGCCGCCACCGCGTCGCGCCCGACGCGGCGCGCTTCCTCGCGGTCGACCGGCGAGGCGTCGGCCGGGAAGGAACGTTGCAGGTAGCCAAAAGTGTCGGCGCGCACGCGGATGCCGCCGAGGTGGCCCTTGACCAGGTTGGCGAGCGCGTCGCCCAGGGCGCCAGTGCCCGACAACTGCACGTTGCCGTGGCTGTCGGCCTGCCCGGCCACCGCGGAGCCGGCCTGCTCGGCGTAGACCTGCAGGAAAGGGGTGCCGGCGGCGTCGTGGATGCCCTCGGACACCGCCACGATGCAGCGCCCCAGGCGGCGGTAGACCTCTTCGACCTGGGTGACGAAGGCGGCCGGATCAAAAACCTGCTCCGGCAGGTAGACCAGATGCGGCCCGTCGTCCTGGTTGCGGCGCCCGAGCGTGCTGGCGGCGGTCAGCCAGCCGGCGTGGCGGCCCATGACCACGTTGATCTTGACCCCCGGCAGCGAGCGATTGTCCCGGTCATCGCCCTGGAAGGCGTGTGCGACGAAACGCGCGGCCGAACCATAGCCGGGGCAGTGATCGGTAACCCGCAGATCGTTGTCGATGGTCTTCGGTACGTGGAAGCAACGCAGCTCGTAGCCGAGGTCGGCGGCGTGCTGCTCGACGATGTGCGCGGTCTCGGCGGTGTCGTTGCCGCCGATATAGAAGAAGTAGCGGATGTCGAAGCGCTGCATGGCTTCGACCATGCGCGCGACGTCGTCGGCGCCGGGCTTCATACGCACCGAGCCCAGCGCCGCAGCCGGCACCTCGGCGATGCGCTCGAGGGTGGCGCGCGACTCGCGGCCGAGGTCAACCAGGTCGCCCTTCATCAGACCAGCCACGCCGTGGCGCGCACCCAGCACCTGGGTGATGCAGTCGTGCTCCAGGGCGGCTTCGACGTAGCCCACCAGACTCTGATTGATGACCACCGTGGGGCCACCGGATTGGCCGATGACGGCGGCTCCGCGGAGAGACTCATTCATGACTCAGGGGCCCTTCCGGGTCCATCCG
>JAJFFB010000195.1 GCA_021776925.1 Planctomycetota bacterium
CACGGAACCCGATCACGCCGGGCTCGGCTTCCCGCTGGAATGCCAGTTCTGCCACATCCCTGACATCACCTGGGAGATCGGCGCCCCCGGCCGGGACGGGCGCGATTTCCGCCGTATCCAGCGGCCGCCGGTTGAAGGCCGCGCGCCCGCCAAGGGGCGCCGCGGCGGCAAGGTGGTCGACTAAGCGCGAGTAGCCAGGTTCATTTGGACTGGGTGGCCTGCAGTTCTGCGACCAGGAACTCGCCGATGCGGCGCATGGCGTAGGCACCCTGCACACCTCTCATCGAGTGATCGGCGCCGGGCAGGACGAGCAGTTCGAAATCCTTGTCGGCGCGGATCAGCGCGTCGACCATGCGCATCGTGGTCGAAAACGGCGCGTTGACGTCGGCGGTGCCGTGGATGAGCAGCAAGGCACCCTCGAGCTGCTCAGCCAGTGGAGCATTGAGGCCCGCCGCATAGCCTTGCGGATTCTGTTGCGGGGTGCCCATGTAGGGTTCGTTGATCATGGCGGCTTCGGTCATTTCGCCCGGTGCGCCAGCAACCCCGGCGCGAAAGAACTCCGGCGCGGTGAGCATGGCACGCAAGGCGAAGTAACCGCCCCACGAAAACCCATAGACCCCAACCCGCTCCAGGTCCATCCACGGGCGTGATTGCGCAACCTGACGCAATGCGGTGACGTGGTCGTCGATCTCGATCTGACCGATGCGGTGGAAGCTGGCGTCCTGGAATTTTTTGCCGCGTTCGGTGGTGCCGCGCGGATCCAGCAACACCACGATGAAACCGAGCTGCGCCAGCGTGCGCGCACGCCGGGTGTGCGGCGCGGCCAGATTGAATTCATTGGGAACGATGGTCATGAACGGCCCGGAATAGATCAGGTCGACCACCGGATAGCGCCGTATCGGGTCGAAATCGTAGGGGCGGAAGAGCGCACCGTGCAGTGCGGTGACCCCATCCGCCGCGGTTGCGGTGAAGGCCAGCGGAGGAGTCCAGCCGAGGACTTCCAGCTCGGTGATGTCAGCAGTGTCCAGGGTCATCAGCAGGCGCCCGTCGGCGGCGCGCAGTTCGGTGACCGGCGGGCGCTGCAGCGCAGAGTGGGTGTCGAGGAAGTAACGCCTGCCAGGCGCCATCTGAATGTGGTGTTCGCCGTCGCCTTCGCTCAAGCGCTCAAGCTCTCCGCCAGCCAGCGGCACGCGATAGAAATGGGTGTCGTAAAGACGCTCTTCGGCGTTGGCGAGCAGATAGACCCAGCCGGCGGCGAGGTCCACGCCGACCACTTCCTGCACCGGGAAGGCGCCGCGGGTCAGGGGGCGAATCAGGCTGCCGTCCGCCGCGCGCAGCTCCAGCTGGCGCCAGCCGTCGCGTTCGTGGATCCAGAGGAACTCATCGGCACCAGCAATGCGCGTGAATCGCGTCTGCCAGCCGCCGGTGAGGAAATCGAGGCCGCCGATGAAA
The DNA here is from genome assembly GCA_021776925.1 of Planctomycetota bacterium. Lineage (GTDB taxonomy): Bacteria > Planctomycetota > UBA1135 > UBA1135 > UBA1135 > JAJFFB01. The sequence goes on from JAJFFB010000195.1 coordinate 1,453, forward strand.
GTGTCGCTGCGTTCGCTCAACACCACGCGAGTGGCGCCACTGGCCGGATCCGCAGCACGGAGTTCGAGCTGATCCGCCGTACGGGTCAGGCGCAAATAGAGGAATTCCCGACCACGCAGCGTCCAGCCGATGCCGAAAAGGTAGTGCTCATCCTCCTTGCTGGAGTCCACCACCTCGGTGGTCCCGGCGGCCAGGTCAAAAAGATGAAGCCGCATCCGCGGCAGCGCGCTGCCCGCTTTGACGTAGGGCACGGTGCGCAGTTGTTCGACCGCGCTCAGATAGTCGACGATGGGGAGCTGGTTGACCTCCTTCAGGTCCAGCTGCACCACCGCCAGGCGAGCGCCGTCGCTGGACCATCCGCGTGGATCCAGCTGCCAGTTCCAGCGCTCTCCCACCTCGGTGCTCAGGGTGGTGGCTTCCTCACCCTCGGCGTGAGCCAGCAGACCGTTGCCGGCGACCCCTACCGAGCGGCCGCCCACGGGTGCGTGCAGTCGCCCCCCCCTCCAAGGCGACGGCGACGGCTTCCATGCGGCCCGGTCGGCGCCGGTGGCGCGACGCTTCTCGCCACGGGCCGGATCGACCTGCCACTCGCCGTCACTGGTGCGGTAGAGGAAGCGCGCGCCATCCTGCAGCCAGCGCGCCTGCACGCGACCGCCTTTCACCAGCTGGTCGGCGGCGTAGAAGCGCTCCGCGATGGCGGTGCGCTGCTGCACAGTTGGCGGCCGCTCGCCACCCTGCCACGAAAGCAAGCAAAGACCTACAGCGAGGACGCAGCCCATGACCCGGAAGTCTAATGGATCAGGGCGCAACCGCGCCTGCGGCTGCGCCCTTCGATCCCATGCCAGTGTTCACAGAACGTCGAACTCGATGTAATTGGAGTCGTACCAGGTGCCGCCGCTGGTCGCCGCCATTTCCAGGTAGAGGGTGATCCCGCTGGCGGCCTCCGGCAGCGGTGTCGAGGTCCACACCACCTTGCCATCGGCATCCGACAGCGCCGATCCGGCGAGGGTGTAGGACGGACTGACGTCGAAGACGTGGCCGGCGAAGGTGGTGCCACTCACCGAGGTGGCGTAGACGACGTAGACGGTGGTCGCCGCCGGCGCGTCGTAGGCGGTCAGAGTCAGGCTGCTGCCCCAGGAGAGAGCGTTGAAGCCCATCATCGACATCGTGTCCGAGCTGCCGTTGCGCGCGCGCAGCAGCGCCTGGCGGTGGATGGTCAGACCCTCCTCCGGAGTGCCGCCGACCGGCGCGCCGAACAGCACCAGGCCGCCGTCATCAGACACGTGCGGCTCTTCGCCACCGTTCATCAGGTGCGAGAACCACCAGCGCGGAATCGTGATCAGCTGGGTTTCGGCGCTGGTGCGGTCCCTCAGGTAGGTGAAACGCGTAATCCCGGTCCAGGGCGCGTTGGTCATCTTGGCGTTCGACGCCCACACCACGTAGCGCCCGTCGGCGGAGACGTCGGCGTCGAAACAATCCACGTAGGGACCCACCGAACCGTCGCTGTGGTAGCTGACCACTTCGGTGGTGCCGAGGGTGCGGTCGCGCAGGAAAATGTCGCGGTTGAGGAAACCGTCCTCCGCGTCGAGGTCGGCACAGGTGCTCTCGAAGACCACGTAGCGTCCGTCCGGAGTGATACGGCCCTGCATGCTGTTGCCCGGCGAACTGCCGCTGAAACCGGTGGTGCCGACGCTGGCCAGTTCGATCTCGCCGCCGGATTTCCACACGAAGACGTCGTCGTTGCTATCACTGTCGAGCACGCTCAAGAAGCGGCCATTGCTGGTGAAGGAGATCCGCGAGCCGTCCGCACTGATGCTCGGATGCCAGCCACCATCGCTGGCGCTGTCGCCTTCGGGGAGACTGACCAGGGTGGTGGTCCCGAACCTCATGTCGCGAACGAAGACGTCGCGCGTGGCGCCGGCGGTGAACTCGCTGACCAGATCGGTCGAGGTGGACATGAACGCCACATAGCGTCCGTCGTCGGAAACGTCGACCATGTGTTCGGCGTAGGCGCCACTGCCGGATTCCAGGCCCAGGTAGGTGATGCTGGCCCGGGTGGTGGTGCCGCTGGTGCGGTCGTAGCGGAACACGTCCGGGGCGAGATTGGCGTCGCCGGCGACCAGGTTGCTGGCATGACTGCCGTAGACCACCCAGCGGCCGTCCTCGGAAACCGCCGGCCAGCGGCAATCCCCATCGGGCTCAACGCCGCCGAGGCCGGTGCTGATGCGCTCGCAGGTATCCAGCACGGTGTCGCGCAGGTAGACGTCGTAGAAGCCGTTGCTGTCGCCGCTGACCAGATTGGCGGCCTTGCTGGCAAAGACCACGAAGCGGCCATCGCCGGACATCTGCAGGTCGCCGCTGTCGCCGTCGCCGACGCTGCCGCCCGTGCTGCGCGTGACGCTGCTGTAAACCTGCGCCTGGAGTGAAGTGGATGCGGCCACCAGGAGCAGGGCGGCGGCAGGAAGGATTGAGGTGGTGTTTGTCATGGTTCCAGTGAGAGGGCTCATAGGGGCAGCGGCCCGTTGGCCTCGAATGGGACAGGAAATCTGCCTCGCATCCAATCCTCCGCGGCTAGCAGGCCGTGGATAAAGTGCTTTCGTTCCATGGCGAGTGGATTTGTTCCCTGGCAAGGAAGCTGGATCGACCCCTATCCGTGGATAGGGGCCGGTTCTGCTGACGCCGTCCAGGGGAGAAAGACGCTGCCGTGGGGCGAAATGACTTTGTTCACGGACTTCCATGAGAAGGCCGATCTTGTCAAGGAGTAGATTTTACACCTCCTCTTCCCAGCCCCCTCCCCGTCGTCCGCCAGGCTTCCATTCGCAGTCTTGGTCGGCTCCTTGGAGCCGGCTGCATGTTGGGGTCCGTC
>JAJFFB010000196.1 GCA_021776925.1 Planctomycetota bacterium
CGCCGGTCAGCAAATCGGCCTGATGGTCTTCTCCAGCGACCGCGACTTCACCCTGTGGCCGAAACCCGGCACCAAACTCTCGGTCGACCTCGACGCCACCAAGCTCGAACTCCCGGTGGTCGGCGGCAACGCGGTCTTCCAGGCTGCGACGGCTGGAGAGAATTAGGGCTTCGATTCCTTCCTTGCGGCAGGCAAGAGGCTAAGCACTTGGGGACTCGATTGTGCACCTACGAGGCTGATTAGGTTGGATTGCCCGGCCTTACTCGGCGCTGGGTCAGGAGTTCGATGCCGGTGGCCGGCAGCGTGTACACCCGATCAGGATGGCGCAGCGCTGGGTGGTCTGGTTGGTTGACTGAGCCGGCGATCAGGGCGGGCACTCAAAGACAGGGTCTCGTGCCGAGATACCCTGACTGCCTCCGATGTCGCATCCGCTCACCGTACTGCACCTTCCCCATAGCTCCCTGGACATACCGGCCAATCGACGGGAGGCCCTCTTGCTTTCTGAACCGGAGTTGGAACGCGAACTCCTGATCATGACCGACCGGTTCACCGATCAACTCTTTTTCTGTGATGATTCAGATGCCACTTCTGTCCGCTTTCCAGTGAGCCGACTGATTCTCGATCCTGAGCGGTATGTGCAAGATGATCTCGAACCAATGGCGGAACGGGGTATGGGTGTCGTGTACACGCGCTGTGCCGATGGACGGCCATTGCGGCTCCCTCCGACACCGTCCGGGCGCCAGGAGTTGATCGAGGAGTTTTACCTTCCCCATCATCGTGCGCTGACGACCGCAGTGCAAGAAGCGGTGGACCACTGCGGCATCTGCCTGTTGCTGGATTGCCACAGTTACCCGGAGGAAGCGATCCCATGCGACCTCGACCCCTCCTCTGACCGGCCCGACATATGCCTGGGAACGAGCGCGGTCCATACGCCGGATTGGTTGGCGCAGTGCGCACGGGATTCCTTCGAAAACGAGGGCTTCGAGGTGGCCATGGACCGCCCCTACGCAGGAGTTCTGGTTCCCACCGATCATGGGCGGCCGGACACCAGCGTGTGCGCTCTAATGATCGAAGTCAATCGCCGCCTGTATATGAATGAGCGAAATGGGGACAAGCTACCCGAGTTCGGTCAGACTCAGGCTGTGGTTCGAAGGGTCATTCGTTCGTTGACCACCACAGTGGAACAGCGTGTCACTCATTCATAACTCCGCGCAATCTCCAGGATGTTCTCGCGCAGGCCTGCTCCTTGAACATACCAATAACCGTCCTTGCCAATAACCATGAGGACCCTGGCTTCCCGAAACTGGCCCCATGAGTTTCTCCAGCGAAGAGAAAGATGACAAGCGTTGTTCAAGCCACCGACTTCGTTTGTGCTAGTAATTTCGATATCGCCCCGAGCAAGGTGATCAAACAAATATTGAGGTGGAAGTTCCGTCCGAATTCCTTCGGGAGAGTCAGCAAACTCCTCCTTGGTGGCCAAATAGGCGATGCAAAGAGCAGGCTTGTTCACCCAGTTATAAATGAAGTACTTTGCACTTCTCTCGGCAGACCAGCCCCCAAGCCTTGGTGGCTGTTCGAAGGAAAAAACACAATCTCGGAGCTCCCATTTCAATCGATTCACATCTCGAGTCAATCTTGGCGCCGCAGCAAAGGCGAGACATGCCAATACGAGACCAAACGAGGCCAATGGGAGCCTTTTCTTGATTCCTGGATCCATAGATTGAATCCTACCAGATTGGCTCCAACTTCAACCCGATGGGATAATGACTCCGATGCGCAAGGAGATCCGTACCTTCCCGATGGATACAGACCAGCTATTGAGGGAGTTGGAGTATTGGCTGGAATACTGGCAAGGCCTCGGGGTTCATTCTTGTACGGCGCTGTTCGGATTTGCTTGGGGAATTGAGTACTACCCCGGGGTGGAATGGACCCCGGAAGAGGTCCCACTGAACCAATTGATGGCCAAGATCAAGGAGGTGACGGCGTTGGAATGCAGCGGTCTCGGCGACAATGACCTCTTCCTGACCGTTGCCGGGCATGAGTTCCAGTTCTGTCATGAGTCTGACATCCATATCTCCTTCCAGAAGGACTCCGAAGCCACAGATCACTTCTACCGGCGATGGAGAGACCTGGGACTCAAGCCCTCGGAGTGGTTCAAGAATGAGTCATCTGGCCCGGGCATGCGCGTCAGATATGAATGACTCGCGATTGGAATTTTCTTTCGTGGAAGATGCAGGCGGCATGAGAAATCAGAAGACTTCCTGGGCGGTGCGGGCGATGACTTCTTCTTGCAGGTCGGTGCCCATGTCGACGAAGTAGTCGCTGTAGCCGGCTACGCGGACCAGGAGGTCGCGGTGGTTCTCGGGGTGTTGCTGGGCCTGGCGCAGGGTGTCGGTGTCGACGACGTTGAACTGGATGTGGTGGCCGTCGAGGCGGAAGTAGGTGCGCACCAGCGCGGCAAGTTTGCTGATGTTTTCCTCTCCTTCCAGCACCTGCGGCAGGAAGCGCTGGTTGAGCAGGGTTCCGCCGGAGCGGATCTGGTCCATCTTGCCCAGCGAGCGACACACCGCGGTGGGACCGTTGCGGTCGGCGCCGTGCGCGGGCGAGGTGCCGTCGGAAATCGGCATTGCGCAGCGGCGGCCGTCGGCGGAGGCGCCCACGCGCGTGCCGAAGTACACGTGGCAGGTGGTCGACAGCATGTTCAGGTGGTAGCGACCGCCCTTGGTGTTGGGCCGTCCGTCGATGGTGTCGAACAAAGATGCGTAGACGCGTTGCATCAGCTCGTCGGCCTCGTCGAGATCGTTGCCGTACTTGGGGGTCTTGTTGACCAGGAGCTGACGCAGCACTTCGGCGTCGGTGAAGTCGGTGGCAAGCGCCTGATGCAGATCGTCCATCGACACACGCTCGGTCTGGAAGACGTGTTTGCGCAGGGCCGACAGGCTGTCGGTCACGGTGCCGATGCCGCAGCACTGGATATAGGTGGTGTTGTAACGCGGGCCGCCGTCGTAGTAGTCGCGCCCCTTCTCGATGCAGTCCTGAATCAGCAACGACAGATACGGCGCCGGCATGTAGCGCGCGAACATCGATTCGATGTATTGATTGACCTCGACCTTGAGATCGATGAAGTGCGCGAGTTGAAGTTGAAAGGCTTGGTAGAGGTCGTCGAAGGACTCGAAGGAAGAAGCAGAACCGGTGGCCGGACCCAGACGCTCGCCGCTGAGCGGGTCGATGCCGTCGTTCAGCGCCACCTCGAGCACCTTGGGCACGTTGAGATAACCGGTCAGCACGTAGGCCTCCTTGCCAAAGGCACCGGTCTCGATGCAACCGCTGGTGCCGCCTTCGCGCGCGTCCTCGAGGGTCTTGCCGGCGCGCACCTGCTCGGCGATCACCGCGTCGGCATTGAAAATGGCCGGGTAGCCGTAACCCTTGCGGATCACGCGGCAGGCGCTTTTCAGGAATCGATCCGGCGTACGTCGACTGATCTGCACGTTGGCCTGCGGCTGCAACAGATGGATCTCGTCGACCACCTCGAGCAGCAGGTAGGACAGGTCGTTGACCGCGTCGGCACCCTTGCGGGTCAGACCGCCGAGGTTGATGTTGGTGAAGTCGTTGTAGGTGCCGCTCTCCTTGGCAGTGACCCCGACCTTGGGCGGCGCGGGGTGGTTGTTGAACTTGATCCATAAACACGACAGCAGCTCCTTGACGCCGTCGCGGTCGAGAGCGCCTGCCGCCAGATCGCGCTCGCAAAAGGGGCGCAGATGTTGATCGAGATGACCCGGGTTCATCGCGTCCCAGCCGTTCAATTCAGTGATCGTGGCCAGGTGATGGAACCAATAGGTCTGGATCGCCTCCCAGGTGGTGCGCGGAGCGTGGGCGGGTACGTGGCGGCACACCGCGGCGATCTGCAACAACTCGGCGCGACGCTGCGGATCGGACTCCTGCTGGGCCTTTTCTTCAGCAAACTGCGCGTGGCGTTCGGCAAAGACGATGCCGGCCTCGCAGGAAATGCTCATCGCCTCGAGTTGCTCGGCCTTGCGCGCGGCGTCGGGGTCCGCACGGTAGTTCAGACGCTGCAGGTGGTCCTGGATCCGCGCCTGGTAGTCGCGCAATCCGTGGCGATAGATCTCGCCGTCGAGGGTGGTGTGGCCGGGGGCACGCTGCTCCATGAACTCGGTGAACACGCCAGCCTGATAGGCCTTGCTCCACGCTTCAGGTACGTGACTGAAAACCCGATCGCGCACACTGCGTCCGCGCCAGTACGGAATGACGTCGCGCTCGTAGACCTCGACCATGGCCTCGTCAGTGGCGTAATGGACCTTGTCGCGCTGATTCAGGGTGCGCAGGTCGTCGGCGCTGTGGCAGGTCAGTTCGGGGAAGGTGGGCACCGCCTTGGGCGCCGGGCCGCGCTCGCCGACGATGAGTTCGTCCTCGCCGAGGTAGAGAGTCTTGTGCTGACACAGATGCAGGAAGGCGCGCGCGCGCATGACCGGCACCGAGTACTTGCCGTCGTTCTCGCGATAGAACTCGGTCATGAGTTCCGCACGTTCGGTCGAGACGACGGGATTGGCGTCGAAGCTCATCTGGCGTAAACGAGAGATGCGTTCCTTCATGCTTTTATCCTCCGATGGCGACGGTCAGTCCGTGGTCCTGCAGGGGCCTGGCGAGTTCAAGCAAGCGCTCAGGCTCGATCTCTTCAGCTTCTTCCAGATTCCATGGGATTCCAAATTTATAGTGCTTGTTGCGCGCAGACAAATGGAATGGAAGCAGATCCACCTGGCTCACGTTGGACAGCGTGCCAAGAAATGAATTCATCGCCGCGAAGTTGTCGGGGTCGTCATTGATACCGGGGATCATCGGCACGCGCACACGAAGCGCCTGACCGCGTTGGTCGAGAGCACGCAGGTTGTCCAGAATCGGCTGAACGGGCACGCCGGTGACCTGTTGATGGCGTTCAGGGCTCATGACCTTGAGGTCGAAGAGGAACAAGTCGGTGTGCTCGGCGACTTCGATCACGGTCTTGATCGGAGCAAGTCCGCTGGTGTCCACGGTGCGATGAAGGTCGCGTTCACCGCAGGCGCGCAACAGCGCGAGCAGGAATTCGGACTGCGCCAGGGGTTCCCCACCGGAGAAGGTGACCCCGCCTCCAGATTCGTCGTAATAAAGGCGGTCCTTTTCGACCTCGTTCAAAACGTCCTCGACCGACACCTCGCGGCCGACGATTTCGCGCGCGTTGGTCGGGCACACTTCGGTGCAAGCTCCGCACAAGCGGCAGCGCGTTTCATCGCGTTCGATACCACTGGTGGTCAGGCTGAGCGCGTGCTCCTCGCAGATGTCCACGCAGGACTCGCACCCCAGGCACAGCTCATTGCGATAATGAATCACCGGCGTACGATCCTGGCTCTCGGGGTTGTGACACCACCAGCACGACAGCGGACATCCCTTGAAGAAAACCGTGGTGCGTATCCCCGGGCCGTCGTGTAGTGAGTAACGCTTGAGGTCGAAGATGCGGCCGTGGGTCACTCCTTGATCTCCTTTTCAAACAGGGCTGCGTAGTAGCGGCGGATGAAGGGTTCCTGCACCGCGAAGGACCAGTGCACGTCGCGCACGAAATCTGCGGCCGCCTGCACGTCGCCGGCGCGCAGCAGGGCGACGATCTTGGCGTGTTCCTCGGTCGACGACTCCTCCCACTCCTTGACGAAACCCGGATTGCGCGGGAAGTCGTAGAGCCGCTGCTTGAGGATACGCACCGTGCGTTTGAGTTCTTCGTTGTGCGACAACTCCAGCCAACACTCATGGAACTCAAGATTCAGCGAGTAGAAGCCGTCGAAGTCATCACGCAACAGAGCATCGCGCATCTGCTGATTCAGCGCGTCCATGCGTTCCACCCGCTGCGGCGTGATGCGCCCGGCACCATTACGCAGGGCCGTGCCCTCGAGCGCGGCCAGGATCTCGTAGTGGTCACGTATGCGACCGAGCGTCAGCGCGGTCACCCGCACCCCGCGCCGCGGCAGGATCTCGACGAATCCCTCGGCCGCGAGCTGCAGCAAGGCATCACGCAGCGGCGTCCGGCTGATTCCGATCTCGGCCTCCAGGGCCTTCAGATCCAAGGTCTCGCCCGGACACAGATGACGGCCTTGCATCGCCTCTTTCAGATAGTCATAAACCCTTTCTCTTAATGAGCTTATTACAACGGGCGCGAGAGGGATGATCATGGAGGTCCCAGGCCATGAGGGTGAAGGCACTGGCCTGATATCTGATATATCAGACCTCTCCGCCTAGCGCAAGGGCCAGTGAATCACTCCAATACCCCCGTGTGGAATGAAATTGAAGCTAGGCTCCGGACCGCCCGGCATGCGATCCGGGTGGAGTTGCGCCCCGCCAACCGCGACCTCGAGTTAAATGACTGGGAGCAGGCCCAGCATCCCCACTATTTCCCTTCGGTGGTGGAATCTGCCGCGAGGGTTTTCCTTCGGTCCTTCGCTGAGGACGAGAAGATGGCGCTTCTGGTTCGCTTGTGGACCGACCCCAGGCAACGCATTCGAGGCAATGCCAATTGGCAGCAGCATGTGTCCTCAGCGGCCCGCACGAGTTTGAAATACCGTAAACGGCGTACCACGGAGCGCGGTCGATGGCTCAGGGAAATGAACCTCAAGGGAAGGCGGAAGGACTTCCGGCACGAGGCCATGTTCCTGGGGATTGCACACCGCGATTTCCAGGTAGAGCCCATCGTCTCCGGACGTCTTTTTTTTATCAGCCTCGAACGGCCCCTGATATTTCAGATGTACGATGATCGCGGGCTGTTCCTTGCCTCCTCCGAGAAGGAGGATCTTCCCGACCTTGGCGAAGACCTACAAGTGTTGAGCCAAGAAAATTTGAGTGCGGGATATTTCTTGGATTGAATATTATTCCCCGTGAACATGCAACAACACTGGCTCAAAGAAACCACCCTCAGCGGGCACGGAATGCTTCAGGAACCTCTGCGGATGGACCACGCCGATGCGCTTGCGGCTCAGGAAGTCAGCCACGCGGTCCCCTTCGTCAGCCGCCTGGAGCCGGATGGCTGCGTCGTGGGCAGCACCCGCTTTTGCAACATCGACCACGGCAATCAGTGGGCCGAGATCGGCAACACCTGGCTGGCCAGGAGCGTGCAACGAACTTCGGTCAATTCAACGTGCAAGTGGCTGCTGCTGAGCCACGCCATTGAACGCCTCGGCGCTCGGCAAGATGCAGTGTTGCGCCAGCATCGGCGCGAGCCCGACGGCAGTTTCCACGACACCGTCGTCTATTCGATCCTCGACAGCGATTGGCCCACGGTCAAAAACGGACTGGAATTTGCCCTTTCCTCCGGCAGGTAAAGCGTACTCACTCCAGGCGAGATGAAGACCTGCGCGCTCCTCCTCCTCCTTCACTCCCTCGGCGCCTGCGCGGCACCTGAGGCAGAGAGCTTCGGCAATCCGGCTCTCAGCGAGGAACTCCTGCACATGGCCGAGGCGGATCAGGCGATCCGCCAGGAGCTGATCGCCGGCGGCATCGTGCAGCCGAGCCTGGAGTTGATCACGCGGATGATGGCGCTCGACGCCGAGCATCTCACCCGACTGCAGGAAATCATCGACGAATACGGCTGGCCCGGAACCTCGCTGGTGGGAAGCGACGCCAGTCACGCCGCCTTCTTGATCGTGCAGCACGGCAACCACCGCACCCAGGAACAGATGTTGCCCTTGGTCAAGGCCGCTTTTCAAAACGGCGGCCTCGACGGCCA
>JAJFFB010000197.1 GCA_021776925.1 Planctomycetota bacterium
ACCGGGTGCATCTGGTGGTGACGCGGAATGGGGCTGCCTGGTGGTCGGGGGCGTCGGATTTGAATTACTCCGGCGGTTTCGCGCCCTTCCTGCTGGTGGCGCCGATCCGAGCGGGATTGCACGACTACTCCTTCCAGCTCCTGTTGGAGGGCGGCGGTGGCCTGCTGTCGGTGGGCCAGGTCGACGAGGTGATCTGCGGCGATGCCTATCTGGTCAACGGGCAGTCCAACGCGCTGGCGGCGGATTACCACAACGAGGGGCTGAGCAACTCGGCGCAGTCGCGTTGGATCCGGTCCTACGGCAGTTCCACGCGCGTGGCGGCCGAGGTCGTGCTCGATGACGTCTGGCACCTCGCCGACGGCGCGCTCGGCAACGATTCGGGCACCGTCGGAACCTGGGCGCTGCGCGCGGCCCGCATTTTGGTCGACCGCTACCAGATACCCATCGCCATGATGAACGGGTCGGTCGGCGGCACCGCGCTTTACCTGCACAAGCGCGATGATCTGAATCCGGAGAACCTGGACACCATCTACGGGCGCCTGCTGTATCGCGCGCGGCGCGCCGGTGTGGACCAGGATGTTCGAGCGATTCTCTGGCACCAAGGAGAAAACAATGTGGGCACCGACCCAGAGGCCTATCTGCGCAGCTATGGCGAGCTGCTCGGCCAGTGGCACGAGGACTTCCCCGCGCTGGAGCACGTCTTCTCCTTCCAGGTGCGCCGTGGTTGCAGCATCCGCGACGTCGGCATCCGTGAAGCGCAGCGCCAGTTCCCGGACCACTTCCCCGAAGTGATCGCGCTGCCGACCACGGCCATCAACGCCCATGACGGCTGCCATTTCAAGTACGCGGGCTACAACAAAATGGGACTATGGATGGGGGCGGCGATGTCCGCAGCCTTGTTCGGCGACGCTCCTCCGCGGCAGGCGGTGCCACCCAACGTCGACCATGCGCGCTTCACCAATAGCGCCCGCGACCAGATTGAAATCCTGTTCCGCCATCCGGGACATGTGCTGCACCTCGACCCCGGTATCGAAGATCGCCTGGTGCTGGGTGACGATGCCAAGGAGGTCGTGGTCAAGGCCTCCACCACTCCCGGCCGCATTCTTTTGCAATTGTCGGCGCCAACCAGTGCCACCACTCTGGCCTTCATCGGACACGCCCGTCAGGGCCCCTGGATCACCAACAACTTCGGAGTCGGCGCCTTCACCTTCGAAGTACCGATTCTGCCCTGATCGCGGTGCGTGCTGGCGGGGGTGGGCGTTTCCTGTAAAAATCCTGCCTACCGGGGAACGCAATGGCCGCGGGTGGTGAGTGTTCCCTGGAGGTCCGCAATTGGAACATCGCCCTGAACCTGCAAGCCTTGATGAACTGCTCGCCCACACCGGCTGGGTGCGCCATCTCGCCCGCCAGCTGCTCGCCGACGAGCATCACGCCGAGGATGTCGCGCAGGAGACCCTGCGCATCGCCGTCGAACGCCAGCCCCACAAGGGTCCCGGCCTGCGCGCCTGGCTGGCACGCGTGGCGCGCAACCTCGCCTTCAACACGCTGCGCGACCGCAGCCGCCGCAGCGCAAGAGAACAACGCGCGCAGCCCGGACCCGACCCGGCGCAACCACTGGACCTGGTGGAATGGTCCGAACGCATGCAGGTCATCGCCAAGGCGGTGGACTTACTGGAAGAACCCTTCCGCAGCACCCTGACCCGGCGCTACTTCGAAGACCTGTCGGTCACCGAGATCGCCCGCCTCACCAAAACCCCAGCCGCCACCGTCCGCACCCGCCTGAAACGCGGACTCGCCCGCCTGCGCCTGGACCTGAAAAAGACCTGGGGCGAAGAAGGCCTGGCCCCATGCCTCGCCGCGCTGCTGCCCACCACCTTGAAAACCGCCGCCGGCGCCGCCACCGCAGCCACTAGCGGCTGGAAGCTGGTTGCATTCCTGTCGGGTGGGAACTGGAAGTTGGCAGGCTGGATCGCAGGCCTCTTGATTGTCGGAATTTCGATTCCTTTCCTTCTCCCGTCCTCTGAGAAGCGCCATGAGGAGTCCTTGGCCGCCGGAGTGAACCCGGTGGATCTCGTGGACGGATCCGCCGTGGCAGAGTCCTCTGTCGAGGATGGAATGCGCTCTGGGGTTCTTCCACCTGAGGACGGTAACGGACTGCCCTCCACCTCCGGCGGATTTGTTGTGAGGGTCGTTGACTCAGCAGGGAAGGTCATTGCAGGAGTGCCGGTTCTTTTGCAAAGTGGCAAGAAGCTGAGGTGTTTTTCGCGAGAAAACGCAGAGACCGATGCAAATGGCGAGGCCTCCTTCGACAATCTGGAGGAGCACCTTCAGGAAGCCCGTCACCTGAGGACCGTATATGTCGCCCTCGGAATCCCAATGAGGTGGCAGGACATCACCGAGTTTCAAAGGACGGAGTTGACCGATGAGGTCCTCGCCCGTGGAACGGTGACTTTGATGCTGCCCCCGACATGTCGAGTCCGCATCACGGTGGTGGACAGCCAGGGATCAGTCCATCAAGGCGATAGCCAAGTTCGACTAATTGTGAGAGAAGCAGACCGTGAAATTAGACTTGACATGTCGGTGGTCATATTCCTGAATGGGGGGGTCTTCGATTTTCCATGGGTTGGTCTGAACACTCCTTTGATGGCTGAATTTGTTCGATATGACGGAAATAACAGCGATGAACTGGTGTTTGTCAGCCCAACCACAGCAGGTGGCGTAGGTGACCTGGTCTTGGTGAAAAAGGATCGCACTTTTTTGACCGGCACCTTGCTTGGCCCTGATGGAATTCCAATTGCAAACCAGGTCGTTTCGATTCTGGACCAGGTGACATCGTCTTCAGGTGGAGGTAACTCTCGTCGCAAGGTGAATACCGATTCTGATGGCCGATTTTCCTTTGAATTCATTCGCCAGACGGATTCAGAGGGTGTCATTTTCCGCAAGATTCGACTTTCGGCAATCCTCCCCTCATTTGGGCTGTGTGATCATTATTGCGACCTTCCGGCCAAGACCTCTCCTGGTGATTATGAGATGCGAGAAATGGTCCTTGAACCCGGGCCACTGATCTTGAGTGGCCGAGTTCTTGACCTTGGGGGATCCCCGATTCCTGATGCCAGGATTCGCTTGGAGTACCGCGAGTCCGTTGACTCTCGCGAGTATTGGGATTGGTACCCACCCTCCAATTCTTTGGCTTCTTCGGAGCAAGATGGGAGTTTTGAGGCCTTTGGGAATCTCCCTCCTAACGTTGACACTCGCGTCACGATCAGCAGCGAGAATTTTGAATTACTATCGACCTCTTTTCCCTTGGGACAAACGGACGCGGTCTTCCGCCTGACCGCCGTTCCCAGGTTCCACGGGTCCTTCCTTCTTGACGAGAGTATTCACTACTCTTCCCTCGATATTTCATTCAAACCAGAGCAAAACACCAACTACTCAAGTTCGAGGACGGTTGAGGATCCCGAGCGAGTCAACTTTACATTCTTGGGCACACCGGGGGAATCCCATTCCTTGACAATCTCTAGCGGAATTGGAGAAGTTCTCTTTCAGCAAGATGGACTTGTAGTCCAGGCTGGCTCGGAAGTCTGGCCACAATCCATCCAGAATATTGATCTCCGTAATCGCCTACAACGAATCAAACTCAAGGTCACCAATGACCTTGGTGAGCACCTTTTTTCCACAGCCAAAATCAGGAAAAGGAGTGGTTCTGCGAGTCGAACTTTCAGCTTTACCGGCGATGATGAGGGCATCGCCGTATTCAGCGAGGGTCCGATTTCCAATATTACCATCCGGTCGCAAGGGTACAGGGAAGTCACCTTGCACGACATAGCCATTGACCAGGATGTGGTTTTGCAATCGGCCTGGCCCATTCAGGTCCGCATTCCACCGAACCTCTTGGGCCATCGTGGCGCGAGGTTGAACTTGGATGTTTCTGAACCAGCCGATACACCCCGTGTTGATCAGGCCTGGTTCGATGAGAATGGCGAGGCGACTGTATTTGTGCAAGAGTTCGGCCGCCACGGATTCCAGGTTGGACTGCGAATGATCGGACATAAGGGCAGCCCTTCCGGTGCACTGCCACGGGAATCGTTCCAGGTATCTGCCGAGGGACAAGTATTTGACCTGGCCATCACCCATGAGGACCTGGATCGGAAGATCGATGAATTGCTGGCAGATCAATAAGTGTTGAGCGTGAGGGTCAGCTCACAGGAGACTGAATTCGGTATGGTGGCGGGGGCGGGTGAGTTCCTCCGCTTGCCACCATGAAAACGATTCTTCTTCTCTCGCTGTCGGCGTTGGGCTTGGGCTGGACGGCCGGGTCCGGGGACTCTGGGGTTACTTCGGAGAAGATCCGGGCCGAGGCCGAACTGCGCGGGGCGGTGGTGGCTTGGTTGGATGAACTCGGGCCGGAGCTGGGTAAGCAAGCGCTGTTTCCGATGGAGGATCCCGAACGACGTGCCTGGAGCAATTTGCCGATGACGATGTTCCAGCGTCGGGGGGTTTCCTTTGGTGAGATGAATGAAGCGCAGAGGGTTTCGGCGCACCGGCTCCTGCGCTCCTTGCTGAGCAACGAGGGTTATCTGCGGGTGACCGGGATCATGCGTATCGACGACGTGTTGCGGGATCTCTACGCACCGACCGATGCCAACGCGGCTTTGCGTTATGGCCACGATTTCTACTGGCTTGGTGTTTTTGGTGATCCGCGTGGGAAAGGGGCGTGGGGATTGCAACTTGACGGCCATCATCTGGCGCTCAACGTGACCGCCGACCAAGGCCAGGTGCGCGTCACCCCGACCTTTCTCGGTGGCAACCCTTGCGAGGTGCCGGCGGGTCCCTACGCGGGTTATCGGGTGCTCGGTCGCATCGACTCGCTGGCGGTCGAACTGGCGGCATCCTTGACCCAGGATCAACATGAGCTGGCGATGATCGCGGCGCGCTCTCCCGGCGACGTCCTGGCGGGTCCCGGCAAGGCCGATCAGATCGGGAAGATCCGCGGGCTGCCGTTGAAACAGATGACTGCATCCCAACGCGCCAAGGTGTTGGAGCTCGCTTCCGAGTACTTCCATACCTATCGCAACGAATGGGCCACCGAGGCGATCAAGGATCTGCAGCAAGACCTCGAGGAAGGCCTGGCCTTTGCGTGGTTGGGCGGAGTGGCACAAGCGGGCACTGGTGAACCCACTCAGCCCTACGCCTATCGCATCCACGGGCCGCGCACCTGGGTCGAGTTCTCCAACACGCGCGGGGTCGGTTCGGACAAACTCGGCATGAACCACATCCATGCGGTGTGGCGTCGCCTGGGCGACGATTACGGCGAGACCTTGTTGGCGCTGCCGAAATCACCTTCTGAGGTTCGCTAGGTAGGTCCTGAGGCTATCATCGCAGCCATGCGTTTCGCATTCTGCATCGTCGTCTTCCTGGCCGCTCTGCTTCCGTCGTGCAGCGGCGGGACCTCGTGGGGCGAGGAAATGTCCCTGGAAACCCCGGTCGGCACCGCCACCTTATTCCGTAGTGAGGAGGTGAGCGTGGTGACCGCCGCGACCGCCTTCCAGGCAATGGTCGACGCCAACTACAACTTCGCTTCCAATCTTCCGGAGCAGATCGACCGCATCGATGGCCGACTGACCCTGCGCCTCGGCAATGACAACGAAGACTCGATCGCTTCGATCATCGCCGATGGCGAGGACGATGGTGCGGTTTCCTACGCGCACGGCCTCGCCGGGGTGGTCTCGCAAGCCGTCGGTGGTGAAGAAGTAGACATCATCCTGTGCCGCAAGAAACTGGACGACGAGTTCTACACGGTGAAATGGAAGGCCGAAGCCTCGGAGTGACGCAATCTCACTCGGAGTCGAACACCTTGGATAAGTGCACCATCGGCTCCTGACGCAGGATGATTCGGTAGCCCTGACGCTCGAAGACCCGGATCAAGGCGGTGTTGTGTGTGCTGGTGTTGGTCGCTGCGCGATGCAGATTGAGCGCGCGCATCCACGTCTCTCCTTGGATGAGTAAATCCGTGGCCACCCCTGCTCGTCGCGCGGGCGGATCGACATAAAGAGTGGAAAACAGGCCATAGGACTCGATGGCGTCGATCTCGACGCGGACGATGGCGTGGCCGAGGATTTCATCCGACGCACTCACGCTGAGAAAGATCTGGCCGTTGCATTTTTCTGCATCCAAGTGCCAGAGCACGCGCTGCCGCAGCCAATCCAACGAGTAGACCGCAGTGCCCTTCTTCTCGCCCAGGACCTCGATCAGGGTCAGGCGCATGCGTTGGGCGACGAGTTCGATTTCGTCGGCGCAGACAGGATCGAGCGCGCGCAGGTGGCGGGCGGTGCACATGGAGTGGAAAAGTCCTTGGCGAGTCCGCTCTTGAAGCAGAGAATGGCCGCCGATGCGCGCACGACTGTACTTGATCCCGGTCTGTTCTTGGCTGGTGGCGCCGCTGGCCACTGCACAATTCGAACTCGACGCTCGTCTGCTGCCCTCCGACGGCGGAGTTCTGTTGAGCGAAGGCTCGCAGTCGATCCTGAGCTACGCAGCGCGCACCGTTGCGCTTCCCGATGGGTATTGGGACAAGATTGCCGCCGGCAACCGCATCTACGCGAGGCCGCGCAGCGGTTATCTGCATCCGCTCTACGGTCCCCATGGCGAGGAAATGACCCTGGACTGGAGCCTCGATCACCCACATCACCGCGGCATCTATTGGGCCTGGCCGGAGGTGCAGTGGGGTGCGCGCACCGGCGATCTGCACGCTTTGCAAAAGGTCTACTCGCGCGCAGTGGGGGACCCGCGATGGAGCACCCTAGAGGAAGGTGCCGCGGCAGGTGCGCTGCAACTCGAGGCGCACAATCTATGGTTGTGGGAGGACCAGACTCCGGTCGTTTTCGAACGCGTGTTCCTCACCGCGCATTCGCGCCAGGATTCAGGTGTACGTGCGATCGACATGCGCCTCGAGTTCGAGGCACTGGTGCCCGACATCCGCCTGGCGCGGCGCGGCACCGACACCTACGGCGGCCTCAACATCCGCCTGGCACCGGTGCAGGGCCTGAAATTGGAGCACTACGCAGATGAAAGCGGCTCCTTGCCGCGTCGTGCATGGTCACTGGCCAGCGGCACCTGGAAATGTACGGAGCACGCCGCGAGCCTCGTCGTCCTTGAGCACAGTGACAATCCCGACTATCCCGGCGACTGGATCACCTACAAAGAACTGCCATGGTTTCAGCCCGCATTCCCCAAGGCTGGAAGCCGTTTTGAATTGGAGCCTGGAAAAGGGCTGCTGCTGCGTTATCGCTTCCTAGTCGTTCCGGGCACGCTTTCCACCCAAGAAGTGCAAGGAGCCTGGGACGCTTTCCACGTCGCCATTCCCCCTCGCGAGCCTGAATCTGATGCCGAGAAACCACCCCACACGCCGTGATGCACTCAAAGGGGGAGCCGCAGCGCTCCTGTCTGCTTCCGCCTTGATGCCGGTGGCCTTGCCGTCGGCCTTTCCAGCCCGGCGACGCCGCAGCGGCAGGAACGAACGCATCCAGCTCGGCCTGATCGGCGCCGGCGGCATGGGTTCGGCCAACCTGCGCGCGTGCCTGAGCGACGAAGGTACGGTCCTGACCGCAGTCTGCGACGTGCAACGCGAGCGGCGCGTAGCCTGGACCCAGGACCGCCCCGAGGTCCGCGCCTATCTCGACTACCGCGAACTGCTCGCCGACCCCAAGGTCGACGCGGTCATCATCGCCACGCCGCCGCACTGGCACTGTCTGCAGGCGGTCGAAGCCGCCGCCGCCGGCAAGCACGTCTATCTGCAGAAACCGATGACTCTGTACCCGGCCGAGTCGATCGCCGTGCGCAACGCGATGCGCAAGCACGACGTCATCTGCCAGGTCGGTACCCAGATCCACCAGGGCGAGAACTATCGCCGCGTGGTCGACTGGGTGCGTTCCGGACGCCTGGGCAAGATCGGCCGCGTCGAAACCTTCTGGGGTTGGAACATGGGGCCCGAGGGCATCGGTCATGCGCCCAAGGAAGCGGTGCCGGACGGCGTCGACTTCGACCGTTACTGCGGGCCGGCACCCCTGTGTGATTTCAATCGATTACTGATTCGTGACGGTGCGATGCACTGTTCCTTCATGGACTACTCCGGCGGCTGGACCCCGGGCATGGCCCCGCACATCATCGACCTGCCGATCTGGGCGCTGGAGCTCGGTCTGCCAGAAAAGATCAGCTCCTTCGGCGGCCGCTACCAGGTCGGCGGCGACGGCGATGCGCCCGACACCCAGGACATGATGTGGCAGTATCCGGGGTTGACCATGCGCTGGCACTTCAGCCAGTTCAACCATCACGCCTACGAGTTCGGCAGCGGATTGCGCAAGCTGGGCATCTACCTGCACGGCCAGCGCGGCACGCTGCGCGCCGACTACAACCAGCGCGAGATTATCCCGCAGGTCGCCGACCTCGATCCCAAGGACGAACCGCCACGCCTGCTGCCCGCTGGCGGCGTGCACGAACACGAGTGGCTGGACTGCATTCGGGATCACACCCAACCGAGCTGCAATCCGGAATACCACATCAAGGTGGATCTGCCGCTGACCCTGGGTAATTTGAGCTATCGGCTCGGTCGCAGCATCCGTCTGGACCCGGCCACCGAAACCATCCTCGGCGACTCCGAGGCCGCGCGTCTGGCGGTACCGGAATACCGTGCGCCGTGGCGCTTCCCCAAGGAGTACCTGGGCTGATCCACTAGACTGAGGAGCATGCTCCTCTCCCTCTGCGCGTTCGCCTCCGCCGCGCTTGCTCTTCCGGTTCAGGAAACCGAATCCGATTCGACCGACTCGGCGCTGATGGTTCTGTGTGCACAGTTCAGCGGCCACGATTTCGATCGCGACGGGCGCGCGGAAATCGATCAGCTGCGACTGCTCCAGGATGAGGAGGGCAGCCAAAGACCGCTGGTCCTGGTGCTGGTCGAGCAGCGCTTGCTTGAGCCCCTCGACGGTGCTGCCGATCTGCATCCGCCGTTGCAGCAACTACGTCAGGACTTGACCGTCGACGGCTGGGACTCGGCACTGCTTTCGGTCGCCCTGCCGGCGTCGGTGGAACACCGCGACGGCCTGGTGCTGTTGGCGCTGCGCGAGTTCCTGCGTGGTGTAAGGCAGGAACGCGATCTCGCCGGGGTGCTTTTGGTCGGGCGTTTTCCCGACGCCTACCTGGTGCGCACCTGCAACTGGCGCAAGAAGGAAGACCTGGTGCTGCACAGGGGCAGCGACGCCCAGCGCAGCTATTCGTCCACGCCTTTCGTACGGCGCGTTCCCGAACCCGTGGCCCACCGCGCCGACATCGTGCTGGCCGATCTCGACGGCCATTGGGAAGACCTCTACGTCGGCCCGCGGGTGGAATTGCCGGCGGTGTACGCGGTCTTTCCTGACGGTGTGCCCCAACGAGGTGGAGCCTGCGTCGACGTGCAGCAGTCGGGGATTGCCTTCGAGGATTTCTTTCACGTGCGCGACGGCATGCTCGAGGTTGCGCCGCTAGTCAAACCCGCCGAGGGCGAAGCCGCGTGGGTGGTGCGCGTCTTCGACGACCACGGCGATCTGGAATGCACTCCGGCCGATCGCGCCTTCCCCAACGCACTGGCGCGCCCGGAGATCCACGTGTCGCGGATCGATCCGAGCGGGATCGCCCTGTCGCCCGACCCGGGACTGACCGACGCCGACGGCGTCAGCCTGATGGGTGAGGACGGCCAGGTGCAAAGCCTGCGCTTCGCCAGCGCCGAGGCGGTGCCGGCCTGGAACGGTGAATTGTGGGTTGCGGATCCGCTGTTGGAGCGCCGCTTGTTGGCGGACTTCCTCGAGCGCAACCACGCCTTCCGCGAGGGGCCCGATGCCGCCGCCTTCCGTCCGGCTTCGATCGCCTGTGACCTGGGCTCGGGCTACGCGCGCATGCGCCGTGCCTCGCCGGCATGGAAGGACCTGTCCGAGGCAACGGCCGACGTGCATGGCCGCCCCGATCTGACCGATTTCGTCGACTGGCTGCAATTGCCGGCGGTGTTGCGCACCGTGCGCGCGCACAGCGATCCGTGGGGAAGTGTCTTTCGCCGCGCCGATACCGCCGCCCTCGATGCCTACTTCACCAGCACCCCGACCGGGGGGCCTTTGAGCTGGACCCCGCAGGGGGAACGGCTGGTGCCGTCTTTGCAGAAAGCTGCCGGCGGCGGCAAATTGGACTTCTTCCTGCTGCGCAGCATCTGGGAGTCGGGTCTTGCCTCGGAAACCTCATCGCTCTATCTGCACACCGGTTGTCATGGAATCTCGCCGCCGGGAGCCGCCAACCGGCCCTTCGATCACCCGAATTATGGCCTCCGTGGGGGGGGGGAAGCCCTGCTCTTCTTCGGTGGCGGACTTGCCATGGTGGGGCGCGCCAAGGTGTTCTACGACGAACCGCGCGGTTTCGCCGAGGAACTCGCTGCCGGCGGCACCATCGGGCACGCCTGGGCGCGTTACTACGCCGAGGAAGGAGCTTCAACTTGGAGCAAGGCCGGCGGTGACATCGGCCGCAAGCGCAGCTATTTTTGGAGCGTCCTCGGTGACTGGACCCTGCGTTGCATCGCTCCCCATTGATTTTCATTTCCTCCGTAGCGCTGGCACTTTTCCCGTGCCTGGGCCATGGGGCGCCGCCGTCCGGTGCAGCGGCCGCACCACCTGCCGCCGCTGCCACAGCAGCCACCGGCATTTTCCCAGGTCTACAGGAGCCTCAATCGGCAGGGCAGGTCAGCGACGCATCGCTCAAGAACCTGCGCGCCTTGGGCAAATCGCTGGCGCGTCTCGGCGAGGGCGCCGAGGTCGACGCGGTCGAGAAACTCCTGCGTGAGCTCGGAGATCCTGCCAAAGAGGTCGACAAGGCGCACAAGGCCTGGAACAAGGAACTGGCGAAGGCCAGGCCGAGCAAGAGTAAACGAAGTGCAGCGCTGAAGGGCGTCGACAAGTTGACCGCCGGACTGCATCAGGAGCTGACCTCGGCAAGCGATCCCGAGACCACACGGCTCCTGGCCGAATTGATTCTGCGCTTCGACAGCGAAAGTGAAACCGCGCATGAAGCGCTGGGGCGTCAGCAGGTCGACGGGCGTTGGACCACTTCCGAGGCCGAAGGCTGGCGCAGCGGCCGCGAGCGCGCCGCCGACCTCTTGCACCGGGCCCACCACCTGCCGATCGAGATCTCCATAGGAAGATCCGATCTTCCTACACTGCGCGAACTCTACGGGGACGAGGGCATCCAGGTATATGCCCACGGCATCCACTTTCATGGCGGGGATGACGTCGAAAAGCTGAAGCGGGTGCTGCAATCGGTTCTGCGCGGACTGGCGCTCTCGCACGCCCTGCGCGGAGGTGAAATGGAAGTTCCGCCGCTTGCGCCGATGCATTACGTGCTCCTGCGCCGCGACCCCGAGCACTTCCCGCGCGCGATCGGCGAAGCGGGGGCCCGCGGCGGACTCCCCGCCAGCGAAATCGAGGCCGCCAAAGATTATTGGTGGTTTTTTGACTCACGCGGCTGGGCCACCTTGCGTTGGCAGATGGACAGCGATCTTGCCTCGACGGTTTTCTACTTCTGCCAGGAGCGTCTGCGCTGGCAGCCGTGTCTGACCCAGGGGCACTGCAACTGGATCAGCCTGAATCTGTTCGGCGCCACCGTGCCGACGATCTTCGTCACTGAGCCGGTGTTTTCCGAAGCGCGCACCACCACCGGCATGTCGCGCAAACTGCGTGGCATCCTGCGGCTGGCGACCTCGCGCGCGATCTTCGCTTCGCGTCTGTGGATGAAGAACAAGGTGCGCGCCGGCGAGCGCGTGCCGTGGTCGCTGGCGATGGTCGACCACCCCGGCAAGATCAGTGGCGAGATCCTGCTCAAGGCCACCCTGGTCGCCGAGTACCTGCAAGACCAACAGCTGCTCCGCGGCGTGATCCAAAGCACGCAGGGCAAGAGCAAACGTGTGCCCGCTTTCGAGGACGCGCTCGGCCAGGCGCTGCCGGTGTTCGAGGAGCAATGGCGTCGTTGGCTGATGGGTGAAGAGGCACAGACCGGTTTGCGCCAACGCCTGCAGCAGCAAGGTGGGAGCGAGGCACCTGAAGCGGGGAGCCATCCCGCGGTGCAGGTGCTGCAGCGCATCCGCGCCGAAGCCGGGGCTGGTCTGTTCGCTTCGACCGAGGAGGATCCGGGTGGCTTCCAGATGGACCTGTGGCTGGATCCGGAGCTCAGCAGCATGGCGCACGCTCACGCCCTCTACCTTGAACTCAATCCGGACCTGCACGCGCTGTGGCCCGACGTGCACTACGAGGAACAGGGGCGGCCGGGTTATTCGGTCGAAGGCAACCTCGCCGGCAGCCACGCGGTGATCGCCTTCAGCGACAGCGCCGAAGATGCAATTGACCATTGGCTGGCGACCTTCTATCACCGTCTGCCGCTGCTCGACCCGGGCATGTTCGGGATGGGCTACGGCCAGGTCAGCGACATCATCGTGCTCGACTGCACTTCGCTGACCGCGCCGACCTACCTCGACGCGTGGGTGGTGTGGCCGGCCGACAACGCCGCTGCGGTACCGCGTTCCTTCCGGCCCGAACTGCCCAATCCGGTGCCGGGCGAGAACCAGAGCGCTTGGGGTTATCCGATCACGCTGCAGGCCTTCGGCAAGGACATGGCCGGGCCCCTCGACGTGCGCATGCGCCTGTTCCTTGGCAACGACGCCGCCGCTGCCGCCGAGGTGGCGTGCCACTTCCTCAGTCCGTCGGCACCCAAGAATCCAGAACTCGCGCCGGCCAACGCCTTCTGCCTGATTCCGAAGCAGCAGCTGGCCGCAAGCCACACCTACACCGTGGTGGCGGAATCCGCCTCGCTGGGCAAGGTCCTGCGCTGGAGCTTCCGCACCGCGCGCTGATATTAGAGCCGAGTCAGGTGCAGACGGCGGAAGGCGCACGGGGCGCCCTCGGCCTGCAGGGCGATCTGGCCGTGATCGGCGGTGCAGTCGAAACCGTGGTTGACGAAGTCGCCGTTGACCCAGATCTTGATGTCGGTGCCGACGCATTCGATCACCATCTCGTTCCACTCGCCCGGGGCGTTCTCGGAACCGTCGGTCAGATTGAGGATTCGCCGTGCCTTGTTGCCGTCGACTCCCCAATTCTCGCGCGGCCCGCGGCGTGCCTCCATGTCGGTCACGCTGACGTCCTCGCCGATGCACCAGAAGTCTCCGGCGTTGCCGTGATAGAGCTGACATTCGATCGACTGCGGGAACATCTTGTACAGCCGACGCGGGGTCGAAGCGTGCACCAGCACTCCGCAGTTGCCCGGCTCGCCGAGCCAGCGGTACTCGACCTCGAGGCGGTAGTCCGCGTATTCGGCATCGGTGATCAAATGACCCTGCGGAGTGCCGCGGCTGATCAGGATGCCTTCTTCGACGACGAAGGAGGCCTCGATCTCGAGGTTGTCATCGGCGGCCGGAATGTCGGCGTGCCAGCCGTCGAGGTCGTTGCCGTTGAACAGATCGAGTTCGCGCGGCGCCGAGCACGCGCCGAGCGCGAGGATCAAGCCAAGAAGAGAGAGGGGTTTCATGGGGATTCCGGGTCGGCGCTCCACAGATCGCCGAGGATGTAGCCCTCGGGAAAGGGATCGCTGGGGTCGAGCACGTATTGGGCCAAGCCGGTGATCCAGGCGCGGCCGCGCAGGGTGGGGCGCACGGCGCGATAGGGGCCGACGGTGGTTTCTTCCAGCAGCCGGCCGGTGAAAACCGTGCCCAGAATACTCTCGTGGCGGAAATCCTGGTGCAGATCCAGTTCACCGCGCGCGTGCAGCACCGCCATCTTGGCGCAGGTTCCGGTTCCACACGGCGATCGGTCGAGCACGCCGGTCCAGGTCGAAGGGCGCTCCCAGTCGAGCTTGCCACTGGAGACGACCACCGCGTTGCGCCGGTCCCCATCACCCAGGGGGGGGGCGGAAA
This sequence comes from Planctomycetota bacterium, assembly GCA_021776925.1. GTDB lineage: Bacteria > Planctomycetota > UBA1135 > UBA1135 > UBA1135 > JAJFFB01. The sequence continues at coordinate 13,967 of JAJFFB010000197.1, forward strand.
GCTGCGCGATGGTGACCCCGCGGATGTCCTCGTTTTCCGGATGCACGCAGTCGAGCTGCTCCTGGGTGGCGGCCTTGATCATTTCGCCGAGGCGTACCGCGTCGCCGGCCTCATCGGGCGACAGCCGCAGCCCCAGTGCCGGCGCGTCGGCGATGACGAAGAACATGCCGCCGTAGGCGACGTCGACCGTGACCGAACCGAGCTGCGGCACCTCGACCACCGCGTCCAGGTGCACCGCAAAGGCGGGCACGTTGGTGAAGGTGACCCCGATGACCTTGCCGGCTTGGACCTCGGCGCGCACCCGCACCAGGCCGGCGGGACTTTCGAGCACCAATTCGGTGATCGGTTCCTGCGCCTCTACCATGCCGGTTTCGATCAGCACCGTCGCCACCGATATCGTGTTCGACCCCGACATGCCCGGGTACTCGGTCTGCTCCATGATGACGAAACCGGCGTCGGCATCGGGGTGGGTCGGCGGCAGGATCAGATTGCAGCACAGCGCCGGATAACCGCGCGGTTCGCGCAGCATGCGCCGCCGCAGGCCATCGCAATGGGTGCGCAGGTGCACCATTTTCTCGAACATGGTTGCGCCGGGCACGTCGTCCACGCCGCCGATAATGACGCGGCCGGGCTCACCGCAGGCATGGGTGTCGACCGCGCGGATCATGTCGGGGAAGGCCATCAGAACCTGGATCAGGGTCGCAACATGATGCCCTCTGGCTCATCCTGCATCAAGACGGTGGGCTATGCTGAGTCGATGCAAGCTTGGAATCGCTGGGCCGTGGTGCTCGTGGGAACCGTTACCGCAGGTCTGGGATGTACGGCGGGCACCGCCCAGGAGCCGCAGCCAACCGAGCAAGTCGACACCAGGCCCTGGAACGTGTTGCTGCTGGTCAGCGATGACCAGGGCTGGGGCGACATCGGCTACCACAATGCAGAAATGCGCACGCCGGTACTCGACCGGCTCGCAGCGCAGGGGGTGCGCTTGGAACAGCACTACGTGCAGCCGCAGTGCACGCCGACGCGCGTGGCTCTGATGAGCGGTCGCTATCCGTCGCGTTTCGGTTCGCATTGCACCCAGGCCTCGAACGAGCGCGCCCTGCCTGCGGGCACCGCGACTCTGGCCACCGTTGTGTCGGGTGCCGGCTATGCCACCGGCATGAGCGGCAAGTGGCATCTCGGTTCCAAGTCGGAGTGGGGGCCACTGCACTTTGGATTCGACCACGCTCACGGTTCGCTCGCCGGTGCGGTGGGCATGTACGACCACCGCTATCGCCTCAATTCACCCTTTGCCGAGACCTGGCACCGCGACCACCAGCCTCTGCAACAGGAGGGTCACGTCACCGATCTGGTCGCTGCCGAAGCGGTGCGCTGGATCGAGGATCACCGAACGCAGCCTTGGTTCTTCTACGTTCCCTTCCACGCCGTGCACACCCCCCTGGTCGAACAGGACGCACGCTGGTTCGAAGCCAATGCCCACATCGAGGCCAGGGACAGGCAGCTCTTCGCTGCGGCGGCCACGCACCTCGACGACGCCATCGGGCGCCTCCTCAAGGCGTTGGAAACCAGCGGGCAGCGTCAGCGCACCGTGATCGTTTTCCTATCCGACAACGGAGGCATCCACACCGCCTACGCAGGCGGCAACTACCCCGCGCCTGACCCGGCGCTGAAGTCCGGGTTCAGTTCCAATCTTCCCTTCCGCGGCGGCAAGACCACCGTTTGGGAAGGGGGCATGCGCGTACCGGCGCTGGTGTGGTGGCCGGGGGTTGAAGCGCGGGTGCACTACGCACCCATGCACGCGGTCGATTGGCTGCCGACGCTGGCTGCGATGCTCGGCATCGAACTCGACGCCGTATTCCAGAGCAGACTCGACGGAGTGGACGTCTCCGCGCAATTGCGCGGCGCACCTGCTCACGAGCGCAGCTTTTATTGGGTATGGGGCGCCAACCGTCAGCGCGTCGCCCTACGCCAGGGGCGCTGGAAACTGCTGCGCAACAAGATCCTGCAGGCGTGGCAGCTCTACGACCTCGAGGCCGATCCCTACGAGACCACCAATCTCGCCGAGGCCCAGCCCGGGCGCGTGACGGCGATGGTCGCGCTAGTCCAAGCCCAACACGCCCGTGATGCGCGCAGGCAGGATTAGAAAGAACCGGGCGGGGCTGCGATTACCCCGCCCGGCATTGACCTCCCGGCGCTGCCGGCATGGGTGGTCAGTCCGACAGGGCCGATCCGAGGATCTCCATCTGCGCCCGCAGGATTTCGATCTGACCGTGCGGGTAATCGGGATGTGCGCGGGTCATGGGTGACGCAAGGCGTTCGATCTGATGCGCACACTCGGCGATCCGCGCGGTGAGCATGGCTTCGACCATCGCCATCTTGCGATTCAGAGTGCGAACCTGCATCTCCTGTCGCTCCAATTCCCCGCTCGGCACCATTCCTTTCTCGCTCAATGCGGCGAGCCCGGGAAGCTCGTGTTCTGCCAGCCGCAATTCGGCGCGCATGTCGATGGCACGGAAGGCCAGGTCCAGCGCCGCGTTGGAGTCCAGCGAGGAGTTCGCCATCCCGAGCGTGGTCGGCCCACCCAATGACGACGCGCCGGGGAAATGGGGAGTCATGACCACTTCACCTTCAGGAAGCAGTGGTTGATTGGCCCCCGGATTTGTTGGCTGTTTCGCACCGGGAAGCCCAAGCGGCTGCTGTCCCACCGCGCCTCCTGCACCCCCTCCGGATTCGATCGCCTCGCCCCACAGGTCGGCTTCGAAAACCCGGTTTAACTGCAATCCCTCCCTGGTTGCGAATTCGCCCACGTTCGCATGCAGCCATTCCAATGCAAGGCGTTGGCTGCTTTCGGGGAACACGAGGCGCTGGCCAACGGCAAGGCGACCCGACAGACGAGGATCCACGCCAGGGTCCATCAACGATTCCCGATTCAACCTGATGACCTCTTCAATCATCTTGGGAGAGCCATCGGTGTATTCAGCCAGCAATCGGGCCAAGGTGTCGCCCTTCTGAACCACGATGACATAACTTCCGCTTGGGAGCGAATTTTCCCCAGCCAGCAGGTCCGTTGCGGCAGGTGAAGAACCGGCATCAGAACTTCTTTGACTGGCTTCCAGGAAGTTGAGCGTGGCCTGGAGATCGGCGATCATGCTCATCAGCTTTTGGTTTTCGTCACGGAGGTCGGTGACCATGACCTCGTAACGCGCCAGCGCGGCCCAGGCTTCTTCGATGCTGCCGCGTTCGGGCTCCTGGGCCGCCAACGGTTGCGCCCCCCAACTCGCGGTGGCGAGGGCAAGGACCGTAAGCAGTCCGGCGTGGTGGAAGGTGCGTCGCAGGCGTGTGCAGCGCGTGGGCAAGGGTTCTTTGCGGCTGAGCAGCATCTTGATTCGGGTGTAGAAGTGTGTGTTCGGGTAGGACACCGCGAGCGGCGCGGCGGCAGGCGTGCGCGCGAAGGCGGGCTCGACCAGGCGGATGAGTTCGCGGGCGTAGTGTGGTCGCGAACTGCTGCGGGCGGCGATGTCGTCGGCGACCAGTTCGGTGGCCAGCCGGTGCTGGTGGTGCAGCCACCAATACAGTGGATGGATCCAGAACAGGGTGCGCGCGAGGGTGAACAGCCACACCCCGCGGGCATCGCGCTGTTGCGCGTGCGCGGCTTCGTGGCGCAACACGTGGTGCAACGCTTGTTGATGGCGCTGCAGGGTCAGGCGCGCAGGAATTACGATGACCGTGCGAAACAGACCGAAGCAGAAGGGACGGCAGTCGCGGTCGGTGATGCGCAGACGAAGCGGGGTTTTGAGGTGGTGTGCCGGTAAGAGGTCTCGCAGCGTTTGCGGGGCCGCTCGAGTCGAGAGCAGCAGGCGCTGCAAGCGCCAGGCGCCGAAGGCCGCCCACAACAAGGAAAGGCACGAACCCGCCACGAAAAGAATCGCAATTCTCTGGCCGCGGGTGGTCTGGGGTTCGGATCCAGACACCGATGCCGACCTGCCTGAGGCCACCCCATGCAGGGGGGCGGGGTCTGGCCCGCTGGTGGTTACAAATGTGGCTACCGAGGTGGGCAGGACGGGTGGCAGGAACTGAAATGCCAGTGGATCGGACTCAGGCCCGGCTGGAGCCCCATCGAAAGTCCTCGGCGGTGAAGAAGAGCTGGCAACGGGCAGCATTGCGGAGGGCTTCGTCGAGAGATCAGGCCGGGTACTTCCGACTTCACCAGCCCCCCCCCAAGACGCATCTGGCAGGGCGACAACCGTGGGGCGCACGGTGAGTTCATCGCCCTTGAGGCTGAGTGCGGAGGTGACCGATCCGCCGTCGGACCATGCGATCCAGCGCGGCAAGGGGATCAACGCCAGGATCAGCCACAGGCTCGCGCCAGCGACACACAATTCGGCCAGGCGCTGGCGATGCAAGGGCGAGCGATGCATCGTCACCAGCAGGCATCCCACTCCGAGAAGCAGCGTGCTGCCGCCGAACAAAAGGGGACCGTGGTCGATTAGACGGGTGATCAAATTCACTTCCCTTCCTCCTCATCGCGGTCGCCGTGGGAGCCCTCTGCACCCTCGCCCTGAGCGGCTTCGACCTTGGCGAGCAGAGCCTTGAGTTGCTGCAATTCACGCGGTGTCGGTCGCTGGATCGACAGCGCGCTCTGTACCAATTGGTCGACCGAACCGTCGAAGACGCGCTCCATCAAGCCGGAGAGCAGGCGATGGCTGGTGGGTTCGCGCTGCTGCGTGGCGCGGTAGATGAAGCTGCGCCCCTGGCTGCGATGCTCGACCAGGCCCTTTTGTTCCATCGTGCGCAGGAAGGCCTGCACCGTGTTCTGCACGATCGGCAGACGCGCGGCGAGACGCTGGTGCACCTGCCGTACGGTGGCTTCGCCCTGGTCCCACAGGACCTTGAGGATCTCGAGTTCGCGTTCGGTGGGGCTGGGTGAGTCGGTGTGGCTCATGGATCGCTTAAGACTCTACACTTAGACAACTAAGCGTTACCTGTCAAGCAATCCGACGTCACAATTTTTCAATCCTGGGACCAGATCTGCTCCAAAACCCCGAGTTCATCAAACTTTGCGGCCGCGGTCAGGAAATGGGCGGTGATCCAGAAAACCGTCCAGCCCTCGACGTAACCGCCGCGAAAACGATCGGGATCGCTGAGATCGCCGGCCTGGGCGAAGCGCGTCTGCTGCAACTGCTCCCCCTGGCTCCCGTCGGCGTCGATCATCTGCCCGGCGCTGCGAAAGAGGACCAGGGCGAGGTCTTGCAAATCCTGCCGCTGGGTGAGTTGGCCGAGGCGGTAGACCTCGGGCGCATAGACCACTCCATAAACGTCGAGGTGCATGTTCTGCACCGACACCGAAGTCCAGCCGCGGGTCTTGAGCGCGTGGTCGCGCAGGCGCCCGGGCGGCAGATCGATGTCCCACAACACGGTGTAGCTCAGGGCGACGTCGCAGGCATGGCCGGCCCAATCCAGATAACGGTCTTCTCCGGTCGCATCGTAGGCGGCAAGAAAGGCCTGAAATCCGGCCCACGCTCCCTCCTTGTCCTCGCAGCGCGCATCCAGGGTTCCGCCCCAATAGGGTTCCTGCATGCTCAGGTGGCGAGCACCGTAATGGTCGGTGGCGCGCAGTGCGGCGCGGGCCCAAAGCGCTTGGTCGAAGAGTTGGCTGGCGCGGAACAACGGCCGGATCAGAAAGGCTTCGTTGGTGGAGCGCGGGTGCCACTGCGGATCGAGCAGTCGCTCGGCATGGACGTCGCAGGCGCGTTGCAAGAAGGCTTCCCATTGCGGAACCTGCAAGCCCTGCTTGCGCGCCACCGCGATCGCCGCGGCGAAGGTATCCATCGCCTGCCCTTGCGAGATCGGATCCTGCCGCGACCACTCGCCGCTCTCGCCGTCAACCGCGAGGAGGAATCCCTTTTCGTTGAAAGGCGCCTGGCACAGCAGGTCCAGACACGCCCTGGCCATGGCGCGGGCTTGGTCGTCCTGCAGGCGCTCGGCCAACTGCAATAGGGCATATCCCGGAGCGTCGGATTGGCCGGCCCAGCCCATCACATAGAGACTCGGGTTGCTGGGGTACATGGCGAAACCGGACCGGGGCGCGTATTGCGGCCGCCAACGGCTGCGGGCGAAGCGCACCTTGTCGCCGACGATGTCGGCGACGCGTGGCAGTCCGGCCGAGGAAAAGGGTGCGTGAATCTTCAACGCCGCGGCGAGCGCGGTCCGGAAACCGAAGCCCTGGACAGGCACTTCATAGGCCTGGAGGAAGGACTCTTTTTCGATCACCGCGCCCGGCGGGGCTTGGATCCAGCCACGATCCCAACGCGAGGTCTGCTGCTGCCCACTCTTGACCACACCGCTCTGGCCGTTGAGGACCACCGGCCCCGACAGACCCGCGAGCAGCGTGCCCGCGGCGTGGTGTTCCACGCCCAGCGACCACCACGCGTCTGCAGTGGGGGAATGGGGCAGACGCGACGGCTTCAGGTGCAAGGCGGCTCCAAGCCCGAACTCTTGCGGGCGCAGAGTGGTTCCTTGTCGGTGCTCCGGGGGAGTTCCGCTCGGCCACTCAAAACTGGCAAAGGGTGCTGGAAAACGATGTTCCTGGAAGTACAGGCGTTCGCCATCCTCACCCTTCCATACCGGCACCAATCCCTGCCAGCCCTGGGCTCGCGATGCGGCGCCGGCCGGATTGCCGTAATAGAGGATGCCAGGGAGCAGCACTCCCTTGCCATGGCCGGGTGCCAGCCAGTGGATTGCGAGAACCGAGGGCGGAGATCGTTGGGCGCCCTGCCAGATCCAGCGGCGCACCGAGTAGAAACCGTTCGGCGACGGACGCAGGGAATCCTGGATCTGCCAGACACCGTGTTCGGTCTTGACCTCGCCTTCCAACACCAGCCACGGACCCTTGCGCTGCACACTCTCGATCGTTCCGTGGTCCCAATGCCGCGGCCAGCCGTTCTCGATCTGAGCGCCCACGCGAAACACCCCGGCGGTTTCACTGCGCAAGCAAAGGACTCCGTGGTCGTAGACCTCGAGTTCCAGGGCACCCTCGCGATCCACCACCTTGAGCAACTGGGTCCCCGAGCGCAGGCTGGCTCCGGGCGCGTCGGGCTCCGCGCTCTGCCCACAGACCAAAGCGGCGAGGATCAGGAGCAGGTGCATGCGCGGCCTGCTAAGGAACCACCTTCATGATCCCACGCATCATGCGCCAGTGACCGGGAAAGGTGCACAGGAAGTCGTAATCGCCTGGTTCGGTGGGGGCGGTGAACTCGAGCACCTGGTGCTCCCTGTTATTGAGCAGGCGCGAAGCCACCAGGATCTGATCGTTCTTGGGCACGAAACCCACCTTGAAACCGTCACCGCCCAGGGCTTCGGCGGCCATGCCGATGCTTTCGGCCGAACCCGGCTTGCCGATCAGCAGGTTGTGCGGCATGTAGTCCGGGTTCTCGAACCACAGCTTGACCGGCTGCCCGGCCTTGACGCTGAATTCGGTGCGGTCGTACTTCATGCCTTCGACCACGGTGCGCAGCACGATGGCGTCGGCGTCGGGTTGTACGACGGGCTCGCTGGCGTGCTCCTCGAGGGCGGCTGCCTCGACCGGTTGCGCGGCGTTGTGGCTCCAGAACTGGTCCACCGTGCCCGCGGCGATGCGTGCTTTGGCTTCGGGCGAAGCGAGCACCAGTGCGAGCAGGTCTTTATTTACCACGTTGTGCTGCTGGTGCAGCCACAAGGCCTCGAGCAGGTGATGCGCGTCGGCCGCATCGGTCGGGTCGAATTGCGCCATCCACTCCTGGGTGGCGGCGATCACCGCCGCGCTGTCCCGCTCCGACAATTCGACCCGGGCGCGCTGACGGATGACGTTGATCGGGTGCTTGAGCGCCTCGAGCAGGGCTTCGATCGGTTGGCCGTCGATGGCGACGTGCTCGGACAGCGGCCGCCCGGTGGCGGTCAGACGGAAGATGCGCCCGTGGGCGTGGTCGCGACTGGGGTCACGCACGTTGTGCTGCATGTGACCGACGATGGCGTTGGCCCAGTCCGACACGTAGAGCGCACCGTCGTCGCCGATCTCGAAATCGGTGGGACGGAAGTTGGGGTCGCCGGCGACCAGCAGGTCGTCAACCTCGTTGCCGCTGGCATCGCCGTTCTCGAGGTTGAAATCGAGGCGGTACTGCTTGATGCCGAGGAAGGCGATCGAGTTGCAGATCAGGAAGTTCCCTTGATAGGACTCGGGAAAGTGTTCACTGGAGAGAATGCCGCTCGAACAAACCGGTCGCACGGTGTGGTTGAGCAGCTTGCGCATCGTGAAGCCGCCCTTGCCATCGGGCTTGACCTGAAAGGCACGGCCGCCGGTGCCGTCGGTGGCGTAGTGATAACCCCAGTAGTCGAAACTGATGCCGTGCGGGTTGGGGTTGTTGGTGGCATGGAAGCTGAACTCATAAGTGCGCGGGTTGAAGCGGTACATGCCCGAGGCACCCGACTGCTGGTTGCTGCTCCATGGCGACTCGACGTTGGAAACGTGGAACACCCCGCGCTGGTAATAGACGAATCCATCGGGCCCGAAAACGAAGTTGTTGGCGGTGTGATGGGTGTCGGCCGAGTCCAGGCCGCCCAAGACACGGATGCGCACGTCGGCGACGTCGTCGCCATCGGTGTCCTTCAGGAACAACAGATTCGGTGCCGACGCCACCAGCACGCCACCGTTCCAGAATTCGAAACCGGTCGGGTTGTGCACGTGGGCGAAGGTGATCGCGCGGTCGGCGACGCCGTCTCGGTCCTCGTCGGGAAGGATCAGGAGGCGGTCTCCCATTTCTCCGGTTGGCTCCCATTTGGGATAGGTCTTCCACGCCGCCACCCACAGGCGGCCGCGCGTGTCGACGCCGAGTTGCACCGGGTTGACCAGTTCCGGGAACATCTCCTCGGAAGCAAAAAGATTGGCTTCGAGGCCTTCCTGCAGCTGCATTTTGGCCAGGCTTTCGGCGCCGGTCATGTAGTCGTTGGTGCCGGTCTTGCTGACCCCGCCCTGTAATTGCGGCACGTCGAGGTTGGAAATGACCTCGACCGGCGCCGGCACCTTGCTGTCATCGGCTTCGATCGCGCGCCCGTTGGCAGCAGCCCAGATGACCTGGTCGCGGTTGGCGCTCATGATGTCGAGCTGCACCAGTTCGTGCTGCAGCACCTCGGCGTTGGTCTGCCCGTCGGTGAACTTGAGCGTCGAGCGGCTGCCCCAGACGTCGTTGCCGTCGGTGGCGCGGTAACGGTTGAACCAGTGCCAGTTCTTGTCCAGCACTGCGCTGCGCACCGCCTCCAAGCGCGCCTCAGGAATCGAAGGCAGAGTTCCATTCAACTCCGTCAGCACGGTTTCGGCGATGCGCCGGTTACCGAGCTCATTGAGGTGGATGCCATTGATCGTCAGCGCATCCTCGGACTCTTGATAATGTCGCTGCGAGGGGCCGAACAGATTGATGAAGGGCACGTCCATCTCTTCGGCGATCTGTTGCATCGCTTCGGTGTAGACACCCAGGCGAACGTTGTTCTCGCGCCCGTCCGGCAGGTTGGGGTCGTCCAGGTTTTCGTGCGCGATCGGGGAGCACAAGATGACCCGCGCATTGTCGCCGCCGGAGTAATTCTTTTGCCGCGTCTTGTGGATCCACAGGATCAGTTCGTCCCTGAATTGATCGGGCTTGCTGTCGAAGGACTCGTTGTAGCCGAACATCGCCACGACCACGTCGGCCTCGGTCAGGCGCAGATAGTCCTCGGCGCTGGGAAAGCCCTTGTTGCGCGGCCGGTGGTCGATGCGGTCGCCGGTGTAGCCGAGGTTGCGAATCACCAGCTTGAGCTCGGGATAGGCACTCTGCAGATAGGCCTCGAGCCAGCCGTGGTGCTGCATGCGGTCGGCCAGGCCGTTGCCGATCAGGACCACGTGATCGCCCTGGCGGAAAGGTGATTGTGCTTGCCCAGCGCCCTCGACCGGCCCCGCTGTCGAGGGCGCCACGCTGGAACCCGGAGAGGACTCCACCTCGACGCCAGCGGCGGATTGCGGATCAGAAGGAGTGCATGAGGCCAGGAGGGCGGCCGTCAGAGCGGAGGAAAGAAGGAGAAGCCGGGGGGACATTGCTGGGGCAATCGGGCGCGGGGCGCCGTGCGCGCCCCATCGTCCGCGGATTCTAGGCGGTCCCGGCCCTCAGGGCGTGGAAGTCTGGCCGTCGTCGAGCAAGGACAGAATTGGATAGGCAGCGTTGTACTGCTTGTGCAGGAAAACTGGATTGCGTTCGCGGTACAGGACCTTGGCCACGCGGTCGGCGATCGGAATCATGCTGCGCTCGTAGCGGCACAGCACCGGCGAGACCGTGTCGACGCGGCCGGTGGCCTGCCAGTTGAGGCAGCCGCAGGTGTGGGCACAGCGCTTCTGCAGCGCGCAATTGGCGCATGAATCATGTTTATGCTGTCCAAGCGCGTGAATCGCACTGCGCCGCTCCTCGTCGACACCGCCGCGCACGTCGCCGATGCACCATTCACTTTCCGCACCGGCCGAGGGGAACTGCACACACGGATAGATGTTCCCGGACGGATCGATCGAGAGCTGACGGCGGCCGAGTTCACAGCGCTTCTCCTGCCAGCAATGACCGTCGACGTGGGAAGCGATCTTGACCTCGAAGGGACTGAGATAGAAACGCCGGTCGGCACGCGTCCAGCGCAGGTAGGAATCGCCGAGGCGGCGCAACTGGCGGCGCAGCACACGGAAGCTGGCGTTGTTCCACTGGGCGTCGTAGTTGAGCATGACGATGAGATAACGCGCGCCTTCCTGCATCAGGTATTCGACCGAATCGTGCAGGTGCTCGGCGGTGTCGGGATTGACCACCGTCATGATGCTGGCGTAGGGCCGCACCGCGAGCAGCGCGCGCAGGCGGCTCTCGAGCACGCTCCAACTGGCCCGGTCGTTGCGCAGGCGGCGATGACGGTCGTGGGCTTCCTGCACCCCGTCGTGGCTGAGCGCGATCAGAATGTCATTGTCGACCGCGAAGGCAAGGAAGTCCTCGTCCAGCGCCAGGCCGTTGGTGGTGAGTTTGTAATGGAAGCGTCCGCGCCCGGCCCGCTGCAATTCCTGGCCATAGGCCACCAGGTCGCGGATCAGGCCCTTGCGCAACAAGGGCTCGCCGCCGAAGAACACCACCCCGCACGAGGCCTCGCTATCGGCACAAGCAAGTTCCATCGCCCGCCTTCCGGTCTCCAGGCTCATTTGCGCGCCCCCGTGGGGGGGGGCGTAGCAATAGCGGCAGCGCATGTTGCACTGCGTGGTCAGGTGGAGCGTGAGGTGCAAGGCAGGTTCCTAGAGAACCCCTTGCCCTTCCAGCCAGGTGAGGAAATTGCGCACCTGCAGTCGCAACAGCTCCTCGGATCGCTCCTTTGCATCGGCCCTGGTTGCGTGCATTTGATGCGTTGGTTCCATCCAATTGGAGCGCCCGTAGTTTTCCATCGGGTCATAGAAAACGCCGTAATAACACCCGTCTTCACGTTGACCAAGATCAACCGATAGGCGGCCCGAGATTTCAAGCAAATCAAAGCCTTGGACGGTGGAATAGTTCCGAGGCCCGCCCAGGTCGTGGTAGTCCTTCCTGGAAACGAACTCGACGCCCACATTGCCGTCGGCGGTTGCTCGGTCCAAGGTGAAAGTCACTGCGGGGCGATCCGGGTCATCGAAGACTTCCGAGAGGAATTCTCCGTTCTCGCTCGTCCAGGACTCCTCCTTCTGTCCGAAGGTCAGACCCTCAATGGGTATGTCGAACTGAGTGAGAACAAGATGATGGCCTTCCAGTTCCTCGCCAATGACCTGCAATGCCTCTTCTTCGGAGAGAAAGGCAGGTGGAGAAACCACCACACAGCCCATTGCACCCCTGCCTTCCCCATGGACAAAAACTGGAGCAGCGGCTCCGGATAACCTGACCTCAGATTCGGCAAGGGATTCCTTGGACGATCCGTGCTGGCAGGCGTTGAGCGCCAGGAAGGCCACCACCGCGCCGGCCATTTCCGGGCGGCCGCGCCAGGTGCGGGGCAGATTTTCTGCCAGCAACTCGGGATCGGCGAGCGCCTGGGGGCGAGTGGGATATCCCGGGGTGGGGTACTTGTGGACCGCGCGTGTTTTCACCGGCAAAGACCTCCTTGGCATTGCCTAGAGGTTGCTGCACGGCTGGCAACTCGATGAAAGGTCAAATATTGGTGATCTGTTCAGGGTTCGCCAAAGGGTGAACCAATTAACGATCAACCTCCGCTTCAGCCTCCACCGCCACCGCTGCCGAACCGTTGCGCATCCTGGCTGGGGGCGCCGGGCGTGTCATAGGCCGGGCGCTGGCGGGCCTTCGGTGGCAGGGCATCGATCGCTTCCTGGAGGCTCTGGGCCAGAGCACCTTGACCGGCTTCGAGCAGGCGTGCGTGCAGCGTGGTGGCGGTGACGAAGGCGCTGAAGTTCAAGCCGTCGAGCACGTTGGCCGACCCTGGGTCAAGCGCGAAAGAGGCGAGCAGGTCGTCGTAGGAAGCCTGCCAGTGCTGCGCGTCCATGGCAATGCGTGCACGACCGGCCAAGGCCAGCGCCATGTAGGTATTTGAGGACTGTTCGACCGAAGGATTGCGTTCGATCGCCCGCTGATAGAGGCCTAGGGCACGCTCGTAGGCGGCCCGCGCTGCGTCTCCTTGATTGGCCTGGCGTTGGGTTTCGGCGGCGACGATCGAGGCAAAACCAGCGTACCAGGCGAGGTTCGCGGGTGCGTCCTGGCGTTCGAGCCAGCGTTGGTAGCTACGTTCAAGAGCGGCAACGCCACGGTCGCGCAGCAGTTGCTGTCGGTAGCGTGCGTGCAGGTCCCAGGATTCGGGGTAACGCTGGAAACCTGCTTGAAGCGAACGCGCAGCCTGGCGATAGGCACCGAGCGCGACGAGGAAATCATGATGGGTCATGACCTGGATGACGTTGCCGAGCGGATGCTGCGCCAGTACCGAATAGGTCGCGTGCAATTCGCTCATCCACTCCGCCGGCCACTCGGCCTTGTCGCGCACCGCCTGGGCGATGCCGCGGCGGCGGGCGTCGGCAAAAATGTCCATCACCGCCATCGCGTTCCAGCTCGGGTCGCCGGGCGGCAGTTTGCCCACCGCGACTTCGGCGCGTTGGTGTGCGGTGGGAACGTCGCCGAGGGAATAGGCAGCCACCGCGACCACCGCGTCGAGCTGCCAGTCGGCGGCACCCGCGGCCTCGGCTTCGAGGGCGGTCTCGAGCGCGTCCTGGTAGTAAAGGCGCAGATACCTCGACGAGGTTCTGGGATCGCGCGCCAGCTGCGCCACGGTCGCCGGGTCGACGGCGAAGGCCAGGGCTGCGACGGCAAGATCCAGCAACGCAGCCGGATCGGTCGGCGCTGCGTGGGTGGCGTTTTCACTGTTGCGCAGACGCCGCTCGATCTCGTCGCTACCCGGTGGGGGGGGGTACTCCTGCCCTTCCATGGCGCGGGCCCAACCGGCAGCATCGACCGCAGAGGAGGCACTGCCGAGGCCTTCCTGCACCGTCGCCAGCGTGCGCGCGCGCACCGAGTCCTTGCCGATGCGCTTCAGGGCCGCAACCAGCCCTTGCCGCTGGTCCTCGGGCATGAGTCCGCGCAGCGCCTCGGTGATCAGGTCGATCGCGCCCGGTGTGCTGCTCTGCGCCAGACCCTGGCGCGCCATCTTGTTCAGATTCTCGTCGAGGTCATAAAGAGCGAGGCGCAGTAAGCCCGTGCCCTCGGCCTGCGGATTCTGGATCGCCGCCTGCAGCAGGGCCTGCTTCAGGTCGACGTCACCGTCGCTATACGCGGCTTCCACCGCGGCGCGGTCGCTGGCCTCGCGGCTGGCCACGCGTTCCAGCAGGCTGCGGTCGCCCTTGGGCGGATTGGGCTGCCGTTCGCGCTGCTCAATACCCTCGCGGATCGCCCGAAACACCGAATCGGTGTCCCAGGCGTAGAACACGTCGTAGGTCTCATTGCCGTCGAGCTCGACCATGATGTGGCGGGGGGCCACGCGTCGTCCGTCGAGAAATTTCTCGTAAAGGATCGGCTCCATGGTGATGTGTTCGCCACAGGTCACGCCGTGAAAGCGCGGGCACTCGACCCGCTCGCCGGCCTCGTCGTAGTCGCTCGGCGTGTGGCGGTAGACCGAGGCGACCACGCACACGTAGGGCTCATAAAGCTGAGCGATCTCGGCGTCGCGATAGCGGATGCCGGCGTAGTGCTCGCTGGCGATCTCGCCGTCCATGTTGACGCACACCAGGATCGCCTTGCCGCTCTCCAGCGACACCGCCAGCGCGTCTTCCCAGGTGCGCTGCCAGGTGATCCGGCACGGTTTGGCCCAGTCCTGGGCCGACGGCGCGTACCACATCTGTTCGCGGGTCACGCCGGCGGGCAGGCCATCCTGTTGACTTGCCACCGGAGAGGCAAGCAGCGGAACGAAGGCCAGGGCAAGAAGAGGCAGGACGGCGAAGGGACGGAACGGGTGCATGAACGCGATGGGGCAGCCTTCCAGGGTATCGCACTCCGCGCTTGGGTACACTTCGGCCAAGACTCCGTGCGCGGCATCCAGATCTTCGTGCCGACGGCCCCTTCCGGTGACCCAGCCCTCGTCCAGCCCCGACGCCCTGCTCGAACAAGGCGCTTTCCTGAAAGAAGTCCTGCACGAGGTCGAGCAGGTCATCGTCGGCCAGCGCAATCTGCTCGAAGGCCTGCTCATCGGCCTGCTCGCCGACGGCCACGTGCTGCTCGAGGGCCTGCCCGGCCTGGCCAAATCGATGGCCGTCGAATCGCTGGCGACGGCCTTCGGCGGCGTTTGCCACCGCATCCAGTTCACTCCCGACCTGCTGCCGTCGGACCTGATCGGCACCCAGGTATTTCAGCCGCAGAGCGGCGAATGGACGGTGCACCCCGGACCGGTGTTCGGCAACTTCGTGCTCGCCGACGAGATCAACCGCGCGCCGGCCAAGGTGCAGTCGGCGCTGCTCGAAGCGATGCAGGAGCGGCAGGTGACCCTGGCGGGGGTAACCCGTCCGCTACCGCAGCCCTTCCTGGTGCTGGCAACCCAGAACCCGATCGAGCAGGAAGGCACCTACCCATTGCCCGAGGCACAGGTCGACCGCTTCATGCTCAAGGTGGTGGTCGATTACCCTAACCGCGCCGATGAGAAACGCATCATCGAGCGCATGGCGACCACCACGCACAAGCCCCAAGTGCGACAGGTGGCCACACCAGAGCAGATTCTGCAAGCCCGCGCAGCGATGGACGAGATCCATGTCGACGAAAAGATCCGCGACTACGTCGTCGACCTGGTCTTCGCCACCCGCGAACCTGAAGCCGCCGGCCTGGTCGGCCTGGCCCCGCTGATCCTCTACGGCGCCTCCCCGCGCGCTTCGATCGCGCTGACCCAGGCCTCGCGCGCGCGCGCTTTCCTCGCGGGGCGCAACTACGTGACTCCCTACGACGTCAAGGCGATCGGCTTCGATGTCCTGCGTCACCGTGTGATCACCACCTACGAGGCCGAGGCCGAAGGGCTCGGTTCGGAAGAGTTGTTGCAACGCGTCTTCGACACCGTGCCGGTGCCCTGAGCGGTGGCTGCGGAGGGTTCCCCGCCGCCGGCCCTGGCCGAACTGCTGGGCGAGGTCCGCCGCATCCAGCTGCAGTGCGACCGGCTGGTCTCGGACCAGCTCGCTGGCGGCTACCGTTCGGCCTTCCGCGGCGCCGGCATCGAGTTCGACGAGGTGCGCGAATACGTACCCGGCGACGATCCGCGTTCGGTCGACTGGAACGTGACCGCCCGCGTCGGCCGTCCCTTCGTCAAGAAGTACGTCGACGAGCGCGAGCGCAGCATGGTGTTCCTGCTCGACCTGAGTCCGTCGATGGAGTCCGGTCTCGGGGTGTGGTCGCCGCGCCAGATCGCCGCGCGCCTGATCGCGATCCTGGCGCTCGCCGCGGTGCGCAACGACGACCGCGTCGGCCTGATCGCCTTCGGCGACGGCGTTGAGCACTTCGTGCCGCCGCGCAAGGGTCTGCGCCACGCGCTGGCGATCCTGCGCGACGCGCTGGCGTGGCGCAGCCAGGCGGCGGTGAGCACCCCGGGAGCCGCCCTCGCGCTGGCTTCCAGCTGGCTGCGCCGGCGGGCCACGCTGTTTCTGCTCAGCGATTTCTTCGCCGAGGACTGGCCGCAGCCGTTGCGTTTGTGCCGGCGCCGCCACGACGTCATCGCCGTGCCCTTGATCGCTCCGGAATGGCGCCAGGCGCCGGCGGAGTGGGTGCGCTGGCGCGACCCGGAGAGCAGCCGCACGCGCCTGGTGGACGGCCGCGACCCCGGGGTGGCGCGGGCCTGGTGCGCGCGATTTGAAGAATGGGAAATTCAGACCAACAGCGTGCTCAAGGGTGCGCGCGTGGATCGCATCGACATTCCCTTCCCCGCCACCGCCGACCTCGACGCGATCGCCCGCCCCCTGCAGGCTTTCTTCCGCATGCGCGAAGCGCGCCTGGCCCGCCAATGAGCTGTCCATTCCCTCCGCTGAGTGGATGGCGTCTTTCCGCTGCGCATCTATGCGGCTTCACCCTTGGATCGCACTTGGCCGCTGCTCTTCCCATTGGCTACCAGTTTGCCGCCATGGCACTCATCCTCCTGGGGGGGGGCTGCACAGAGGAGCTGGATTGGCCGCCTGGGCAGCAGCAGCGCATCAGTGGATCGCCCGCCGAGGTTGATTTCGGCGCCCCCTTCCCGCTGACCGTGGAACGGGTTTGGCCGCAAGGCGCCGCGCAACAGGAATGGGATCCAGCCTGGCTCGCGCCTTTGCACCTGCGCGAATTGGATCATCACCGCGAGGTCCGCGACGGTCAGGTGTATGAAAGCCGACGCCTGGAAGCCCGCGTTTTCCAGCTGGGCACAATCGAACTTTGGCCGCGCCTGGTGCGCGGGATTGGGGAAGGTGCTGAGGACCAGAGCAGCCCGGTCGGGGAACCCTTGCGCGTCGAAGTCCGCTCGATCCTGCCTCCGGGCGATCCCAGGATCGCCGAGGCCCCCCCCGGGCCCTTGCCGGTGCCGCTCCCATTCTGGCAACAGCACCGCCAAGGAATTCTGGCGGCCTTGATCGCCAGCCTGGTGCTCTATGGCGCGCATCGTCTGCGCAGCCCTTCCTCCCAGCAGCAAGCGGAGTCTGTGCCCATCGATGCGAGCTGGAACCCATGGCTGCGTTTCGAAGCATTACGCACCGAAATGCAACGGCCCGAAGTCGATTGGAAGTTGTTTGCTGTTCGGGCGCGTTCGCTGGTCCACGAAGGGATTTACCGAGTCGGTCAGGTCGAAGTCCGCTGTCGTTGTCGTGAGGAAATCACCGCCCGGCTGATGCACGAAGACAGATTGGATCCAGTCGGTGTCCAGGCCCTCGACACTTTGTTGCAGCGGAGCGAAGAGGTGATCTTCGCCACCGCTTCCACGCAATCCGTCGGAGAGCTGCTCGAAACCCTGAACCAGGCTCTGCTGGCGCTGTCCTCCATTGCGTCCGGTCCGGGACCTTCTGTTAGTCCCTCGCAGCAACCAGGAGAGGGAGCATGAGCTTCCAGCACCCCGGGCTGCTGCTCGCCGGATTGCTGTTGTTGGCTCCGTGGTTCCTCCGTTCTCGCGCGGTACCCGCCCTGAGCCTGGGTCCGGCGTTCCTGCTGGAATCCTTGCCCGGTGGAGGGCGCACCCGCTGGCAACACCTCTTGGTCGTGGCCGAAGCAATTGCCCTGCTTGGGCTGGTTGTGGCACTGGCCCGCCCGGTGCGCGAGGTCGCGCTTCCGTCCAGCGTGGCCGGCGCCGAGATCCTGTTGTGCCTTGACCGCAGTTCTTCGATGCAGGCGCACGACCTGGATCCACTGCGCACGCGGATGCAGCTGGCGCAGAGCGCCGCGCAGGCCTTCGTGCAGCAACGCGATCACGATCGCATCGGCCTGATCGCCTTCGCGCGCTACCCGGACCTGCTCAGTCCGACCACGCTGGACCAGGCGGCGATCGGTACCCTGATCGAAGAGGTCGCCTTGGTCGAAGCCAACGGCGCCGAAGACCTCACCGGTATCGGCACCGCGGTGGCACGCGCCGCCCAGGTCTTGAGTACGCGCGAGGCCAGGTCGCGCCTGATCGTGCTGCTCACCGACGGCGAGGAGAACGTGGCTACGCCCGCCTCCCCGACCTCGCTCAAACCGGTGGAGGCTGCAGCCTTGTGCCGGTCGCTCGGCATTCGCGTCTACCCGATCGCCGTCGGAGTGGAGAGCGCCGGACTCACTTCGCTGCGTCAACTCGCGGCGAGCACCGGCGGCGCGTCCTTCGCGGCGCAGGACGCCGCCGCCCTGCCGCAGGTCTTCACCGCCATCGACCGTTTGGAACAGAGTCCCTTGGACGATCCACGCTTCGAGGTGCAGGAAGCCTTCCTGCCCTTCCTGCTCGGCGGCATGGCTCTCCTTTTCCTGGTGCACCTGCTGCGCCTGGGTCCGATGCAGAGGCTGCCGTGAATTCAGCCGCCTGGTTCCTGTTGCCGCAGGCGGCGTGGCTGCTGCTGCTCGCGCCTGCTCTGGTGCTGGCCACCTGGGCTGGCCGGGTGCGCCGCCGCCGCAAGCTGCAGCAACTTGCCCGGGGCCACGGCACCGAGCACCAGGAACGCTCCGCCGAACTGGCCTACCACCGCAGGGTGATCCATGGGGGGGGGCGCTGGCGAGGCTGGAGCGCGTGCGCCGGCCTGGCCTTCGCTGCGCTGGCGGCGATGCAGCCGGCGTGGGGCAAAGGGCGGTCCGCACTGCATCCGCAGGGTGCCGATCTCATCATTGCTCTCGACGTCTCGCGTTCGATGCTGGCGCGCGACCTGCAACCGGACCGCCTGGAACGGGCGCGCGAGGAAATCCGGCAACTCGCCTCGGCGGCCGCCGGCTGCCGTATCGGCGTGGTGATCTTCGCTGGCGAGGCGCGCCTATGGGTGCCACTGAGCGATGACTTGGTTTCGGTCGCCGACCTTGTGGGCCTGGCGCAACCCGCAGCCTTGCGCCGTGGAGGAACTGACCTTGGGGCTGCGTTGCAGACCGCGGCCGCCGCTCTTCCCGAGCCCGGAGACCGGCCGCAGGCGGTGCTGCTGATCAGCGACGGCGAAGACCTTGCCGGGAGTGGTCTGCGCGTTGCGGTGGAATTGGCCCAGGATGGCGTGGTGGTTCACACCGTCGGCATGGCTTCGTCCGGCGGCAGCAAGATCGTGGTGCCTGGCGAAGACGGCGAAACTTTCTTGCAAGACCAGGAAGGCCAGGACGTGCTGTCGCGTCTCGATCCAACTTCTTTGCAGGCGATCGCCGCGGCCACCGGCGGTCGTTATCTCGAAGTGGGCGTTGCGGGATTCCTGCGCGTGCCGGTCCTCGCGGACATTCTGTCGCGCGCGCCGCAATCCTCCGCCGAGGACAGCACACCGCCGCGGAACCGCTATGTTCTTTTCCTGCTGGTCGCCTTCCTGCTGTTCCTGCCCAGCTACGGGCGCCACGCCGCGCGCGGATGATGAAAAGCCTGCTGCTCTCCTTGCTGCTGCTCCTGCCCCAAGCGGGCAGCGGGCGGCGTGCGCAATTGCAGGCCTACAATCGAGCGCTCGCCGCCTACCAACAGCAGGATGACGCGGCGTGCCTGGCCGCATTGGAAGAGTTGCCCCAGCGGGTGCGGCCCAGAATGCAAGCCCGGATCCTGTTCCTGCGCGGCAGCCTGGCCTATCGGGCGAGTGAAGCGCTGGCGCTCAACGCCCAGGGGCCGCGCGCCCGGGCCCAGGACTGGCCGCGCGCGATCTCGTTGGCGGCGCAGGCGGCGCGCGCCTGGCGTGAAGCCGGGCTGATCCACCACGATTGGCCGGCGGCGTTGCGCAACGCCGAACGCGCCGAGCGGCGCCTGCAGGATTACCGCCAGCAGCGTGATCGCAACGCCGGCGACAGCAACGCCGCCGATTCACCTCGGGAAGGCCAGATCGAGGACCCGCGCACTCTGCCGCCGCCGACCGAAGAGCAGATCGAGGATTGGATGAATAGGCTGCAGCAGGAAGAGGCCAGCAAGCATGGCGAACGTCGTACACGTCCGGCACTGGACCGCGTCGAGGTGGAGCGCGACTGGTGATGCATACTGTCCTCACCTTGTTATTCGCCCTGCTGCCCTTGACTGCGGGCGGGAAGAGCACCGGCCAAGTGCTCGATGTGGACCAGGAACCGGGGGCAGCGGCTCCCGGTGGCGCACTGATCGAGATGCACCTGGACGTGCGGGATCCACGCCCCAACCAGGCGGTGCGCGTGACCCTCACCTTCGGCATGGAGGACGCCTTCCGTCAGGATCATCTGGTGTCCTTCTTCCCGCGGCCGCTGGACTTTCCAGTACAGGTGCGCACCCCGGGCTGGGAGGAACTGACCGATTGTCAGTGGCAATGGCTGGAGGATTCATCAGCAGGGGAAGACGAACTGCTCAGTCTGGCCTGGAACGGTCAGCAGGTCCACTGTCGTTTGCGCCACCAAGATCGTGACGGGCGGCGCTACGCCATGGGTGAACTGACCTTCCAATTTCGCTTCGCCAAAGCCGGGCGCATCGATCTGCCGCCGGCAGCCTTGTTGTTCCAGTACAGCCAAGACGTCGCCACCGATTACCTGGGCAATCCGATCGCGCGCGATCCCCAGCGCCACCGCTTGAGCGCGGATCCACTCGAGGTGCGGGTCGATCCCTTCCCGCTCGCCGGTCAACCGGCCGACTTCCACGGCGCGATCGGCCCCTTGGAACTGAGCACGAATGTGAAGCAACTGCGCGTCGCTGCAGGTTCGCCACTGCGAGTGGAACTGCGCATCGGCGGCACGGGTTGGCTGGAGGGCTTGACCGCTCCGGACCTTTCCGCGCTGGCCGAGTTCCATCTTCTCGGCCAAGTCGAATCCCTTGCCGACGCTGCCGAGCGGGTTTTCCTCTACGACCTCGCTGCGCGCGAGGAAGGGGTGCGCGTGCTGCCCGCGATCGAGCTGCCATTCTGGGATCCCACCGCCGCGGAATACCGCATCGCCGCCAGCGCGCCCATTTCCATAGAGGTACTGCCCGGATCCGGCGTTGTTTCGGTGGCCACGCCGGAGTCGACCGATCCAACCTCGGAGTCGGCCGGTCAAGCGGCGCAGGAATCGGAACATCCATCCGCTACGCAGCGGCGCGACTGGATCGGGATCCTCATCGGCGCGGTCCTGCTGTTCCTGGGCGGCGTGCTATTTCAGGGTATGCGTCAGCGAGTTGCCGCGTACGCCGCGGCCGACTCGCACCCGGTGACCATGCCGTACGCGGCTGCCCAGCCGCCTTTCGCTGCAGCGCCTGCCGCTGCCGATGACCTGTCTGCCGCACAAGCAGCCGACGAGGCCTGCGAACAGCTTCACCAGGTCCTGTGCGCCCACTTGCAATGCACGCGGCCGAGCCTGGTCGATCCGCGCCTGGCGCAACGCTTGCAGAGCTGCGGCTGGCCCGCACCCATGGCCGGCGAGGCCGCGCAATTGATCGAAAGCGCCACCGCGCGCGGATACGGCGGTCCCCACCCCGCGGACCTGCAAGCCCGCTGCCGCGCTCTGCTAGAACAGATCCCCCTCGACGAGACGACTTCATGAAAACACGCGCCGCCGTACTCGAACAATTCGGACAACCGCTGGTGGTTCAGGAACTTGACCTCGCTCCGCCCAAGGACGGCGAAGTGCTGGTCAAGCTGCGCGCCTGCGGGGTGTGCCATACCGATCTCTACACCGCCAGCGGCGCCGATCCGAGCGGCTACTGCCCGTGCGTACTCGGCCATGAAGGGGCCGGTGAGGTGGCCGAGGTCGGCGCCGGTGTCGAAGGTCTGCAGGTCGGGGATCACGTGGTCACGCTGTTCTCACCCGAGTGCGGTGAATGTGTGCACTGCCGCAGCGGCCGCACCAACATCTGCCTGGCGATTCGCGAGCAGCAAGGGCAGGGCTATCTGCCCGATGGCAGCGCGCGCTTCTCTCGCGATGGCGCCGAGATCCGCCACTTCATGGGCACCAGCACCTTTTCCGAGTTCACCGTCATGCCCGAGATCGCGCTGGCCAAGGTCAACCCCGCGGCCAGCTTCGACGCGATCTGTCTGCTCGCCTGCGGCGCCACCACCGGGATTGCTGCAGCCCTGTGGAAGGCCGAGGTCACAGCCGGCTCAACGGTCGCGGTGTTCGGCGCCGGCATGGTCGGCCTCGGCGCGGTGGCGGGAGCCAAGCTGCAAGGAGCCGAACGCATCCTGGTGATCGATCCTTCCTCGGAGCGGCTGCAACTCGCGCGCCGCTTTGGCGCCACCGACTGTCTCCCGGCGGGCGCCGATGCGGTGCAGCAGGTGCTCGACCTGACCGAGGGCTTCGGTGCCGACTACACCTTCGAGGCCACCGGCCTCACCGCGGTGATGGCGCAGGCGGTCGAGGCCGCGCGCATGGGTTGGGGGCTGTGCACCATTCTTGGCGTGGCCGGCAAGGGCGAGACCCTCGACATCATTCCGCGCTGGCTGATCACCGGGCGCCGCGTGCAGGGCGGCTCCTTCGGCGGTGCGCGCGGGCGCACCCAGGTGCCCGAACTGGTCGAGCGATATCTGGCCGGGGATCTCGACCTCGACGGTTTCGTTTCGCACCATCTACAACTCGACGAGGTCAACCGCGGCTTCGAGTTGATGGAAGCGCAGGACGGAATCCGTTCGGTGATCCTGTTCGAGTGAAGCCATGTTCCCGCAGAAGATCCTCAATCCCTGGGGCCAACGGCTCGACTTCGCTTGCCACGAAGCGGTGTCTCCCAGTGGCAAGCTGTTGCTCATCGGTCACGGTGTGACCGCCAACAAGGACCGTGAATGGGCGCTCGCCCTGGCCGAGAGAGTGGTGGCCGCGGGGTGGTCGGCGCTGCGCTTTTCCTTTTCCGGCAATGGCGAATCCGAGGGCCGCTTCGAGGATTCCTGCCCGACGCGCGAATGCGCCGACCTCGGTGCGGTGCTCGACGCGCTGGATGCCGCGGTCGAAGGAAGCCGCAAGCCTTGGCAGCT
>JAJFFB010000198.1 GCA_021776925.1 Planctomycetota bacterium
GCCTCGCGCAGGGCCACGTCGAGAAGAAAGGCCAGCATCGCCCCACCTTTGTAGGCCATGGTCTCGTTGCGGCCGTCGCCGTCGCGCCAGTTCACGTCGTCGTCGGCGAAGGCCACGCTTCCCCAGGATGAATTCTGCTGCGCCTCGGTGCCGAGTTCGAGCAGGCGTTCGGCGAACCAGTCACGGCTGACCGCGCCGGTCGCAGCCAGATGCCACAAGGAGAAATACTCAGTGAAGCCCTCGTGGAACCAGGTGAATGATTCGCCGCCCTTCAGCCGCGAACCGAGCCACTGGTGGAAGAACTCGTGGGCGACAAAATGGAAGTAGTAGGGGCTTTCGATCTGCCAGTCCGGAGTCTCGGCGGTGTAGCCCAGCACCAGGCCGAAATCGGCGCCCATGCCGCCTCCGCCCACGTCGGTGATGAAGACCACCGCCGGGTCGTGCGGGGCACCGAGGAGCGCACCCATGCTGCGCGCCAAGTTGCTGGACAATTCCGCCACCGCGGCGGCGACGACTTGTACCCGGCCGTATTGCACCACTTCGAGCCGGCCTTCCGGTAACGGGCGGACCTGGTGAGCCAGAGGAGTGCCGAAAGCGACAAAGGCATTGCCCACCGTCGGATCCAAATCCAGCTTCTGGGTGGTATGACTCAAGCCGGCCCAGCCGGAAGCGATCGAACAGCCACGCGGGGCGTGCAGACTGAGCTTGCGACTGGCGGCCACCGGCCCCGAGTCCTGATAGACCTGCGGAAACACGTTGCGGCTCTGACCGAAGGAATAGTCTTTGGACCAGGTCGGCAGCATGCCCCAACGCTCTTGGGCAGAAGATCCTGCCCGCAATGGATGGATGGCGAAATCGACTTCAAAGGAACCATCCCAGTTCTCGGCTGCCTGCAGGACGAGGGCGTTGCCAGGAAACAGATCGGCGTCGACCGCGGGCTGGCAGGCCTGGACGTCGATGTAGAGCGAGTCCACTTCTCTCCAGCCGCCCCAGCTGTTGAAGACCAGGGTCACGGCACCGGCTTGAGGATCGAGGCCGGAGCCGCGTACCTTCAATTGCCACGTCGGGCGACGCAGCAGCGGGAAGGTGCTGCTGCAGGCGACAGCGTTCCGGGAGATTGAATGCCAAGCTGGAGCAGGAGAGTGAGTACGCACCACACCGCTCCAGCCTAGCTGCAGCGGGAACATCCCATTTTCCCGCTGCAGCACTGTTGTCTTTAAATCAGCGCGCGCCGAGGACGCGGGCGTAGCGGTAGTAGACCTCGAGGATCAAAGTGCAGATCGCTGTGGAGTAGACGCGGCCGCCGTCGGCGCCCCACGGGCCCACCGGGTCCCATGAACCGGTGAAGTTGTCTGCTCCGCGGCGCTGGTTCGGAACCAGGGCGCGTTCGATCGCCTTCTTCCACACCTTCCAGTGCTTGCCGCCCCACTGGTTCATGGCGAAAGTCGCGTAGTACCAGTAGTACATGTCGCAGCTGCCGCCTTCCTCGTCCCACACCGGCGGGGTCTTGAGGATCAGGTCGGCCTGCTTGCGCAGCAACTCGTAGTCGGGGTGGTCCTTCCAATCGCTCACCTTTTCGGTGTCGGTCATGAAGATCCGGCACAGCAGCGATACCGCGGTCAGTGCCTCGCTCTTGTGCGGCGGGAATTTCTCCAGGTAGATGCGCTGGCGCGAGGGCAGGCCGCCGCGCCCGCCGCCCTCGCCGATGGCGTAGCCGGTGCGCCCGCTGGACGGATCGGTCATCTGGTTGAACCAATCCAGCGCGCCGTCGAAGTTGTCCTTCGACACCAGTGTGCCGGCGTTCTGTGCCGACTTGAGTGCGAACACCATCCAACCGGTGATCGACGTATCGTTGTCGCCCTCGGGGCGCATGCTGTAACGCCATGCCTGATAGGGATTGCGCGCATCGGCGATGCACGAAACCGCGCGCACCAGGCTGCGCTGGAACAGGGGTGAACGGGTGCGGAAACCTGCTTCGCCCATCGCCAGGGTGGCGATCGAGTGGTTGTACAGGGTCGGCGTGCCGACGCCCTCGCCGTAGAGACCGCTCTCGGTATTCTGCATGCGGTTGAGCCAGCCGACGCCAGCGCGTATCTGCTGCGAGAACATGCCCTCGGTGATGTCGTTGCCGCGGCCGAGAAAAGCGAGCATGGCCAGGCCGGTGACGCCAACGTCGTTGACCTCGTTGCCGCTGCCGTCGCTGGGCGGCTGATCGAGATAGCGGTCCATGTGCATGAAGTCGTGACTGTCCCAATAACCGTCGTCGGTCTGGTGATCGCGCAACCATTTCAATCCGAGCAGCACCGCCTCCTCGGTAGCCGGCGTTGCTCCGCGCCCACGGCCGCCGCCGCCGGACGGTCCTCCTGGAGGTCCGCCGAGGCCGAGGACGTTTTCACCGTCCGGGTTATCAAAAGGGCTGTTCTTGAGTGAGGTGGCTTCGTCCGGGAGCGGATCATCCGCCGTTGGCTCTGATTCCAGATCGACCGGATCCAGGGTAGGTTCGGCCGGCTCCACGGTTGGAGGCTCGATCGGCGGCGGTGGCGGCGGCGGATCTTCCACAATCGGCGGCGGCGGGGCCGCTTCCACCTGGATGACCGGCATTTCTTCCTCTTCGCGAGAGATCAGCAGGATACCGGCGATGAAGAAGGCCAGCGCCGCGTGCAGGAACATCGAGGCGAGCAGATAAGGCGCGCGGCGCAGTTGCTCGGCGAGGACGTCGTTGAAGCCAGCGTCTTCGTATCCATGGCGCTGGAGGTGGGGGAAGTCTGTTCGGGGGTGCTTCATATTGGGAATAACGGCGCAGCCCCGGGCTCCGGTTCGCCCAAATATCGATGCGTTTACAAATGAGTAAAAAAAGACAACAAAAAAAAGCGGGCCGGCTCCTGGGAGCCGGCCCGCAGCCATGTGCTGCTGCCTGTTCCGATCAGCGCGCGCCGAGCACGCGGGCGTAGCGGTAGTACACCTCGAGGATCAGCACGCAGGTCGCGGTCGAGTAGACGCGGCCGCCGTCATCACCCCAGGGTCCGACCGGATCCCACGAGCCCTTGAAGTTGCCGGCTTCCTTGCGCTGGTTCGAAACCACAGCTTTCTCGATCGCCTTCTTCCAGGCGGTCCAGTGCTTGCCGCCCCACTGGTTCATGGCGAAGGTGCCGTAGTACCAGTAGTACATGTCGCAGGTGCCGCCTTGCTCGTCCCACACCGGCGGGGTCTTGATGATCAGGTCGGCCTGCTTGTTGAGGATCTCGTAGTCGGGATGGTCCTTCCAGGTCTTGACCTTGTCGGTGTCGGTCATGAAGATGCGCGACAGCAACGCCACTGCGGTCAGGGCTTCGGATTTGTCCGGCGGGAACTTCTCGATGTAGGCCTTGATCCGCGACGGACGACCACCGGGGCCGCCGCCATCGCCGTAGGCGTAGCCGGTACGCCCGGAGGACTTGTCGGTCATGGTCTCGAACCACTCGCGCGCGCCGTCGTAGCTGTCCTTGGAAACCAGGATCCCGCCGTCTTGGGCGGTCTTCAGCGCGAACACCATCCAGCCGGTCAGCGACGAGTCGTTGTCGCCGTCGGGCTCGAGGCTGTAACGCCACGCCTGGTATGGATTTTGCGCGTTCATGATCAGCGCCGCCGCCTTCCTCAAGTGTTTCTTGAGCAGCAACGACTTGCCGAAGTAGTAAGCCTCGCCCATCGCCATGGTGGCGATCGAGTGGTTGTAAAGGGTCGGATTGCCGACCTCTTCACCGAACAGACCATTGGTCATGTCCTGGCTCTCCTTGAGCCAGCTGATTCCGTCGCGCACCTGCTGGGTGAACGCGGTTTCGGAATTCATGTGGTGGCCGTTGCCAAGGAAGGCGAGCAGGGCCAGTCCGGTGACGCCGACGCTGTTGGCTTCGTGTCCGGCGCCGTCCGAGGGCGGGCTGTCCGGATACTTGTCCTGGTACATGAAGTTCTTGGCGTCCCAGAAGCCGTCCGGGGTCTGGTGGTCACGCAGCCATTTCAGGCCGTCGAGGACCGCCGCCTCGGTGCTGGCGCCACGCCGGCCACCGCCACGACCGCCGCGCTTGCCGTATTTGCCGCCGGCGCCACCCCCAAGGCCGACCGCGTTGTTCCAGGAGTCGGAGTCGAAGGCCGCATCGGCGTTGAAATCGGGGTCGCCGGTTTCTTCCAGGGTCTCTTCTTCAACCGTTTCGTCGAGGATCGCTTCGGTCAGGACCGGTTCCTCGATGACCACCTCTTCCTCTTCAGGCGGCGGCGGCTCCTCTTCCTCCTCGACCGGAGGCGGCGGCGCCTGCGCTTCCATCTCGATCACCGGCTGAGAGTTCTCCTCCTTGACGAGCAGCATGATGCCGGCGATGGCGAAAAAGACCACCGCGTGGAGAAAGATCGAGGCGATCAGGTACGGGGCCTTGCGCAGCTGTTCGGCAAGGACGTCGTTGAAGGAGGCCTCGTGATCCCAGTGATGGCGGTGGGGATCGAATTCAGTATGGGGGTAATCAGACATGGCTAACCAGGGAAACGGGCCCCTGAACGCGGCGGTTCAGCAAAAGAGAGGGGGATTCTACAACTCTTCCTCGTCCTCGGGCAGGGGTCCGAAGGCCTGGTTGAGAAGCTGCTCAGCGGGCGAGGTCAGCCACAGGTAGCAGCGCCTGCGGATGCGGTTGACGCTCTCGGTCAGGACATCTTGGCGCTTCCTCATCAGGATTTTTTGTTCGATCTGACTCTGCACCTCGCCCAGGCTCAACACTCTTTCTTCCTGAACCTGAAATGCGTGCACAAGTGCCCACCCAGAAGGGGTTTCCAGCGGAATGCTGATTTCGTCGTCGGCCGCGCTGAGGAGAAAATCCTGCACTTCGCCCTTGAAACCGAGGGTGTTCGGATCGCTCAAACCGGTCAGATTGCGGCTGTTGGGGGCGAAGGCCGAGTGCTGGGCGGCAGCTTCAGAGAAATCGAGGC
Organism: Planctomycetota bacterium; assembly: GCA_021776925.1. Classification (GTDB taxonomy): domain Bacteria; phylum Planctomycetota; class UBA1135; order UBA1135; family UBA1135; genus JAJFFB01. The sequence continues at coordinate 4,951 of JAJFFB010000198.1, forward strand.
CGTTCTCGACCTGCCCGCGCAATTTCTGCATAAACAAGCGAGGATCCTCGTGCCGCGAATTGAGGGCCAGCAGGATCCGGGCGTTGACCATGCGCGGCTGGAGGAATTCGGCCGGATTTGCGTCGAAATAGGCGCGGATCTCGCTCGGCGCGGCATACAGGTAGTTGCTGTAGCTCTTGCTGCCGAGTTTGGGCGCCTGGCCGAACTCGGCCTGGCGGAAATACAGGCCGATCAGGGCCTGTTTGGTCTGCTGGAACTCGAGTTCAGGGGTGGTTCCCTGCTGCTCCAGCTCGGCGGCGAAGGCCGCCGGTGAGCCCACCGTGTCGATGCGCCGCTGGATCTCGTCCTGGGTGATGCGGTCGAGCACCCCCTCGTCGATCCCGGTCAGACGAAAGCCCTCGCGGAACAACATTTCCAGGATCATGCTCTGCGCGGTGCGGTAGAACACGTCCATGTCATCAGGAGCCTCGCCCATCGACTCGGCGGCGCGCGCCGCCTCGCGCTGCACGTCGGAAATGGTCAGCACCTGATCGTTGACGATGGCCATCGTCTGATCGAGGATGATCGGCTCCTGCGAGGCCAACCTGGCACCCTCCTGGGCCGGGGCCGGTAGACCCCAAAGGGCGCAAAAAACAAGCAAAAGGCGCAGTTTCATCGTTTTTTCGGGGTGGACTGGCGGCGCGAAGGGCGGGACCCGGCGCGGCTCGGCCTGGATTGTCCTGCCTGGGCGCCCTGGCGGCAAGGGCCGACTGCCGACACCAGGTAGGAAAGGATCTGAGAGGGCTCGGCCACGCCGTCGGGCAGCATCCAGTGAGCGCGCCGCGGGGTGATCACGCGCAGGTCGACGTCGAGCGGCCGCAGCGCTTTTTCCAGCGTGCGCACGTCGCGCAGCCGGCACAACAGGTAGTTGTCGACGTGTTGAGCAGCGGCCAGGCCGAGCGCGCCGAGGCGGTGCTTGAGAAAGAACAACTGCGCCAGCTGTTCGACCGAGCGCGGCGGCGGACCGAAACGATCACGCACCGCCACCAGCGCGGCCTCCATTTCCTCCAGCGTGCGCACCCGGTCGAACTCGCGCAGGATCGACAGGCGCGCCTCTTCGTCGGCCACGTACTCCGGCGAAACCGCCGCCGCCACCCCGAGGGCGACGTCGGCGACCGGCGGCTGGGCCGAGGCCGCGGTTTCGCCTTCGCGCTTGAGGCGGTTGACCGCCTGCAGCAGCAAGCGGCGGTAGCTCTCATAGCCGACCGCGTTGATGTGCCCCGATTGCTCGGATCCGAGCAGGTTACCGGCGCCGCGGATCTCCAGGTCGCGCATCGCGATCTGGAAACCGGCGCCGAGATAGCGCAGTTCTTCGACCGCTTTGAGGCGGCGGCGCGCGTCCTGCGGCAGTGGCTGGCCGCGTGGGATCAGCAGGTAGCAGTACCCGCGTCGGTCGCCACGGCCGACGCGTCCGCGCAACTGGTGCAGGTCGGCCAGCCCGTAGTTGTGCGCCGCGTCGATCAGGATGGTGTTGGCGTTGGGAATGTCGAGGCCGCTCTCGATGATCGTGGTAGAGACCAACACGTCGGCATCGTGGCGCACGAAGGCCAGCATTGCCTTCTCCAGTGCACGCGGCTCCATCTGCCCGTGGCCAGTGACCACCCGCGCCCCCGGCAGGCGGCTGCGTAGGCGCGCCGCCACCGCTTCCAGGCTCTTGACCCGGTTGTGCACGAAGAAGGCCTGGCCGCCGCGCGCGATCTCGCGCTGCAGCGCCTCGCTGATCAGCGCGTCTTCATCGGCGTAGCGGATCTCGGTGTGCACCTCCTGGCGGCCGGCGGGCGCGGTCGACAAGGTGGTGATGTCGCGCAGACCCGCCATCGCCAGGTGCAGGGTGCGCGGAATCGGCGTCGCCGACAGCGTCAGCACGTCGACCTGCGCACGCTTCTTCTTCAGCGTTTCTTTGTGGCGCACGCCGAAGCGCTGCTCTTCGTCGATGATCACCAGGCCGAGGCGACGGAAGCTGACGTCGCGCGACAACAGGCGGTGGGTGCCGACGACCAGGTCGACCTTGCCGCAGGCGAGATCGGCGAGCAGTTGACGGCGGTCGGCGGGCCGCGTCAGGCGCGACAATTGACCGACCTGTAACGGCCAGTCGGCGAAGCGCTGGCGCAGGCTGCGACCGTGCTGTTCACACAACACCGTGGTCGGCACCAGCAGCGCCACCTGGCCGCCGTTCTCAAGCACGCGGAATGCCGCGCGCGCCGCCAATTCGGTCTTGCCGTAGCCGACGTCGCCACACAACAGCCGGTCCATCGCCCGTGGCAGTGACATGTCGGCGTGGATCTCGCGACTGCCCTGGGCCTGATCAGGAGTGTCTTCCCACGGAAAGGAGGCCTCGAATTCGCGCTGGCCTTCGCCGGGCTCGGGCCACGCCTGGCCCGGAATCGCGGCGCGCTTGGCCTGGATCTCGAGCATCTCGGCGGCGAGGTCTTCCACCGCCCCGGCGACCTTGAGGCGACGGCGCTCGAAGGCTCCGGTGCCGAGGCGGTCGAGCTGCGGACCGCCGCCGCCGGCGCCGATGAAACGTTCGACCAGGTCGACGCGCGAGGCCGGCACGCGTAATTGCGCCTGTTCGGCGAACTCGAGCAGCAGCGCGTCCTGGCCTCCTTCTTCGGCCGCCGGCTCAAGGCCGCGAAACTCCGCCAGCCCGTGAACCGCGTGCACCACCAGATCTCCGGGGCGCAGCGACAACACACTGGTCAGCGCTTCACTCGGGTGCTCATCGGCGCCGCGGCGGCGGCGGCGCGGACGGTGGGCGCCATGACCGGGAACGAACTCGCGGTGGTGGAGGACGGTGACGCGCGCCTCGGGAATGCGGAAGCCGCGGTCCAGTCCGCCGCGCTGGATCTGCAGCGCATCGGGGCTGTGGCCGCCGTCGCGCAGGATCTGGCCGAGACGATCGGCTTCGGCGTCGGTGGCGCAATAGACAGTGGCGTGTTCGCCGTCGCGCGCGCGTTCGACCAGCGTGGCGGCGCCCTCCGCGACTCCTCGGCAGTACTCCTCGACGGACAGGGTGGTCAGGCTGCCGTCCTCACCCGGCAGCGTGGCCAGGCCCAGGTGCGGGCGCATGCCGAGCTGGTCCTGATGGCGCTGCAGCGCGGCGGCGGCGGCGGCGCCGAGAAAACGCAGCTTGTCGCGCGTGTCGTCGAGCGCCGCCGGTTCCCAGCTCAGCACCGGCATGCCCGCCGGCAGGCGTTGCAAGGGCAGCAAGTCTGCAGCGGTGGCGGCTTCGGCCAGATCGTGCGCCAATGGCACCCGCACCTTGTGCAGCACGTGCCGGGTGCGCTGGGTGGTGAGGTCGAACACGCGAATGCTCTCCAACTCATCGTCGAAGAACTCCAGCCGCAGCGGTTCGCCCATCGCCGGCGCGAACAGATCGAGGATGTCGCCGCGGCGGGCGAACTCACCGCTCTCGCGGATCGCCGGAATGCGTTCGAATCCGGCGCCGACCAGGTGGCGCATCAGGTCTTCCGGATCCAGCTTCATGCCCTGCTCGAGCAGCACTTCGGCGGCGGGGTCGCCGGCGGCAGCGACCGGCTGGATCAAGGCCGCCAGCGGGGCCACCAGAATTCCGCGGAAGCCTTCGCGGGCCACCAGATCGAGTGCGTGATGGCGCTCGCGTAGCACCTCCGGTTCGGCGCCCATGCGACCCTCGCGCGCTGGGAAGGAAACCGCGCCGCAGCCGAAGGAGGCCAGATCGTCGAGGGCGAGATCGGCCGCGGGGGGATCCGCGACCACCACCAGCATGCTGCAGGCGCGGTCGCCGGCCAGCGCCGCGGTCAGGCAGGCTTTGGACGAACCCCACAAACCGCCCCAATGCAGCGGCCGTGTGCCGGCTCGCGTCCAGGTCCGCAACAGATCCTGGTACGAGGGAATCTGGCGCAGGCGTTCAACCGGCACCGGCTTCCTCCGGTCCTCTGGTCCCCTCACAGTTCAGCACCAGCAGGCATTCCCACGCTGCGCGCCGCTCGGCACTCTTCTTGCTGCTTCCCCACGCGGCGGCGAAAGTGCGCTGACCGATGGCCGCGCGCACACAGAAGGCGCTGGCCTCGGGGTGTTCGTACACCTCGACTACCGTATAGACCGGCAGAGTTCCGAACTCGGCCTGCACCCGGTTCTGCAGGTCTTTTTTGGCGCTGCGGCGCAAGAAGTCCTGCTCGAGACTGGCGAGTTCCGGTTCCAGCAGGCGTTCGACCAGGTCCTTGCAGGTCGCCAGTCCGGCCTCGCCGGCGTCGAGGTACACCGCCCCGAGGAGGGCTTCGAAAGCGTTGCCGGCCAGCGATCGCGGCAGCGACCCGCGCTGTTCGAGACTGCCGCCGATGCGCAGGAAGGACTCCAGTCCGAGGCGGTGGCCGGCCTGCTCCAGGGTCAGGCGCGCGACCAGCAGCGCCTTCCATTCGGTCAGGCGGCCTTCGCGCTCGTGCGGATGGCGCATGAATAGCACCTCCGCCGCGACGAGGTTGAGGACCGCGTCGCCGAGGAATTCGAGGCGCTCGTTATGGACCGGCTCCGCGGAGGCGTGCGTGCGCGCTACATCGAGCAGTTCGCGGCGGCGAAAGCGGTAGCCGATCCGGTCTTCGAGGCGGCGGAGGTCGGTTCCGTCGCCGGGCATGGCGCGCGATTCTATCCGCCGCCGCGACTGCCGCCGCCATCGCCGCGGCCACCCATGACGCCCTCGCCCATGACTCTATCGGCGCCAACGCCATCGCCGGCCGGCGTGCTCCACAGCGCGAGCACATAACAGGCGGCCGCGGCCGGCAGCAGGGCGGGCAGGCCGAGGCTCAGCGACAGGGGCAGGGCGACGGCCCCGGCGAGGACCGAAAAGGCGCCGTTCAATCCCCAGAACCACGGCAGCAGTTGCGGCGCCTGACGGTGCGCGGCGCGCAGGGCTCGCGGCAGGAAGGAGCCGAGAACCCAGCCGCAGACGAACACCATCAGGTAGTGGTCGAGCGACGCCAGCCAGCTCGAGGGGCGCCCCAGATCGGCGCTGCGGCGCAGGTCCAGGATCCACGCCAGCAGTAGCAGCAGCGGCGGCGCCAGCAGGCGTTGGCGGCTGGGGCGGTGGCTGTTGCGGCTCGCCCATGCCGCACCGAGCAACATGCCGACCAGCGTCACCGCCATGGCCTGGGTGGGGTTGCCGAGGCGGAAGCCGATTTCTTGCAGCATGCCGATCTCGGCCAGCATGAAGCCGGCGCCGAGGGCGGCGAAGTGCAGCGACAAACGCCGGGCGCCCGCGGCGGCGGCGAAGCGACGACGGAAGCTGCGCCAGCACAAGGGCAGCAGCAGATAGCCCAGTGCCAGGCTGCACGACACCACCAACAGCAGACTGAGCAGCATGACCGCGTCTTGGTTCAGGGTCATGTTGCCTTGCTGGCGGAACTCGCCGCGCCAGAAATCACGCAGCTTGAGCAGATGAAAAAAGAACGGGCGGCGATCGCGTGGCGGCGACAGATCCAGCGGATAGGCGGCGCGGAAGGCCGGCGCCTGCGGCGACAGCAGCTCGGCGAATTGCACGTCACTGGCCTGGCGCGGACTCAAAACTACGTCGAAACCGAGCTCCTGGCAGCGGCCTTCGAAACGCGCGAGGTCGGCGTCGGTGAAGGGCGTGGCGCTGAGCAACAGCGTGCCGACGCCGTCGGTGAAGGCGGGGTCATCCGGCTGCATGCGCGCCAGCAGCAGATGCAGGCGCGGATTGTCGATGCCGCGCTCCAGCAGCGTGGCTGCCGCCAGCGCGGTCAGTCGGTACATCTCGGCGGGCCGCTGGGCGAAGTACCAGTGCGAGACCGAGAGGATGCCACCGGTATCCAGATTGTCGAGGAAAGCCTGCCACGCTTCCACGGTGTAGAGCGGGTTCTCGGTCAGCGAAAACGCGCCCGCGGCGGTGGCGGCGAAAGTATCGATCAGGGACAGCTGGACCAGATCGAAGCGATCCTCGGCTTCGAGCGCGCCGCGATTGGCGCGTCGCTGCATCCACTTGCGCCCGTCCTCCTGGATCAGAGTGATCGCTGGATCGCGGTTGAGATGGCCGGTGAAATCGCCATAGACATTGTGCGCCGCCTCGAGCACCAGAGGGTTGATCTCGATCCCGGTGACGTGGCGCTGGCCGAAGATCTTGGCGGCGAGCAGATCGCGGCCGCCGCCGGCGCCGACCACCGCCACGCGGGCGTTGGCGCGCAGACTGTGGCCGATCTGGGTGACGTCGTAGCGCAGGAACTCAAGTTCTTCGCTCTCACCGGTCCAGTGGGTCAGCCAGGTGGCGGCGCCGGAATCAATGGTCAGCGCCAGCTGGCGGATGGGATAGGCCGGCGTGTGCGGGCTGAAACCCCAGCCGAAGGGGGGGGTGGGGCGCTCGGGGTCGCCGTAGACGGTGACCCGCGAATACGAGTTCCAGCGTTCCCACAGCGGTTCCTGCTCGGCCTCGCCGTGCGCGTGGCGCAGACGCAACAAAGGCTTCTGGATGACCGCCGAACTTCCCTGCACCACCGCCAGCAGCAGCAGGACTGCGGCGCTGGCGGAGTAGCGCCGCCGCCGCTGGAAACAACAGGCCGCCGCCGCTGCGGTGGCCGAGGTCACCAGGACCACGCTGAAGGGATCTGAAAGCGGCAGGAGCACCAGTGGCAGCACCGCACCGGCGGCAGCGCCGACCAGGTCGGCGGAGTAGAGCTGCCCGGATTGGCGCGGAAAGCGCGTCATGACCAGGCAGGCGACGACCCCGGCGCAGTAGAAGGGCAGCGTCAAGGCCAGCACGGTGATCGCGGCAGTGCTCCAGGCGGCCGCGCCCCAATCGGCTTGCATGGGCAGCACCTGATGCAGCCCGAGGGCGGCCACCGCGGTGGCGGCAAAGGCGAGGCTGTGGCGCGCGCAGGCGGCCGGCACCGCGGCGGCGGGAAAGCGCCCCGGCTGCAGGTGCACACGCAAGGCGCCCAGCGCCAGTCCCGACATCGCCAATGAAACCGCCAGGAAGGCGAAGTGGTACCAGGTGGTCACGCTGAGGATGCGTGTCAGGACCACTTCCAGGGACAAGCTTGCCAGGGTGATCAGCAACAGGCCGGGTAGGCTGCCGCGCGGAGTTGGACTCTCGCCATCCATGGGTTTTGCCGGATCATAGCCGCCGTCCCACAATGGGCGTCTTCTCCTTCTGACTCCCCCTACCACCATGATCCTCCAAGGGAAGAAAGGCATCATCTTCGGCGTTGCCAACCGCATGAGCCTGGCCTGGTTCATCGCCCAAGCCGCGCGTGAACACGGCGCCGAGCTGGTTTTCGGCGTCGCCAACGAACGCTTCCGCGAAAAGGTCGCGCCGCTGGCCGCCGAGGTCGGTGCGGGCACTCCGCTGATCTGCGACGTGGCCAGCGACGAATCGATCCAGACGACCTTCCAGATGATTTCTCATCGGATGCCGAAGGTCGATTTCGTGGTGCACGCGATCGCCTTCGCCTATCGCGAAGACCTGCAGGGCCGCTTCATCGATACCACTCGTGTCGGTTTTCACACCGCCCAGGACATCTCGGCCTATTCGCTCGCCGCCATCGCCAGGGAAGCCGAGAAGCTGATGTCTGACGGAGGTTCGATCATCACTCTGTCCTACATCGGTGCCGAGCGCGCGGTGTCCAACTACAACGTGATGGGGGTGGCCAAGGCGGCGCTGGAATCCTCGGTGCGCTACCTCGCCGAAGACCTCGGCGGGCAGGGCATCCGCGTCAATGCGCTCAGCGCCGGACCGATCAAGACCTTGTCGAGCTCGGCAGTGCGCGGGCTCAAGGGCAAGCTCGACAAGCAGGCCGCGGTCAGCCCGCTGCGGCGCACGATCACCGGCGACGACGTCGGCAAGGCCGCGGCCTTCCTGCTTTCCGACCTGGCGTCGGGAATCACCGGCCACACCCTGTACGTGGATTCGGGCTACCACGTTTCCGCCAGCGTCGGCGAGTGAGCGCAGTTCCCACCGCAGGCGCCGCCACCCTGGTCGCGGTGGCGGGCGACGATCCGGGCGCCGGCGCCGGCCTGCAAATGGACGGCCGCGTTGCCGCCGCTCTCGGCTGCGGTTTCGTGCCGGTAATTGCGCTGGAAACCGACCAGGGCAAGGACGGACTGAGCGCAGTGCGACCACGGGCCGCCACCGCGGTGGGTGCCGAACTTGCCGCCGCCCTGGCCGAGTTGCGCGGCCCGGCCGCGCTCAAGCTGGGTGCTTTGGGCAACGCCGCCATCGTGCGCGAGGTGGCGCGGCAGCTGGTGGCTTTTCCGGACCTGCCGGTGGTGCTGGACCCGGTACGCCAGGCGACCAGCAACGCCGAGGCGGGGATTTTTCTGCTGGATGCAGCCGGCTGGCAGGCGTGTCTGACCTTTTTGCTGCCGCGCGCCGACCTGGTCACGCCCAATATGGACGAATTCGGCGACGGCAAGGAGTACGCCGCGTGCACCGCGATCCTGCAAACCGGTGGCCACGATCGTGGCGACGCAGAAACGGTGGTCGACCGCCTGTGGATTCCGGGTCAGCCGCCGCAGGAATTCCGCCACCCGCGGGTGGCCGACGCCGATCAAAACCACGGCACCGGATGCGCACTGTCGAGCGCGATCGCCTGCCACCTGGCGCGCGGCCAGTCGATGGCCGACGCGGTGAGCGCGGCGCGCGCACTGGTCCTCGATTGGATGATGACCGGCTGGAAGCGCTGAGCGAGGCTCAGTAGCTGGGCAGGATGCCAAGTTCGCGCGAGACCTTTTCCACGTAACGATCGGTCATGCCGGCGAGGAAATCGCACACCGCGCGCTCCTTGCTGTCGGCGGTTTCGGTGAACGAGGCCGGCACCGCCACCGGGTGGTCGAATAGATAGTGGCACAGGTGGACGAGGAGGTCGGTGGAACGACGCACGTGCCAGTTCACCTCTTCGCGGTAGTACATGTGCTGGTAGAGGTACTCGTGCAGTTCGGCCACCATGCGCCGGAAATCGGCGGAGTGCCCGATCAGGCGCTGATCATACGCCTGCGCTGCGGCGCTGCTCTCTGCTCCGCTCTGATCCAGGCGGCGCTGCGATTCTTCGCGGATGTCGGCAATGGTCATGCCGAGCAGCTCGTTGGCGGCGCGCTGCCACAGCAGGCGCTTGGAATCCAGCTCAGGATGACGCTGGCGCGTGGTTTCGACCGCCATCGCCCATAACGGCAGGTCCCGCTCCATTTGCACCGGGTCGAGAATCACCTCGCGGATGCCGTCGTCGATGTCGTGGTAATGGTAGGCGGTGGAGTCGGCCAGATCGACCAACTGCGCCTCGAGCATTGGATACAGCGCGTCGCCCGCAGCGTTTTCCTGCGGCTGGTGTTTGCGCAGCCCGGCGCGCACCTCGGCGCTCAGGTTGAGGCCGCGATAGTCGGGGCTGCGCCGCTCGAGCACGTCGACCACGCGCAGCGACTGGGCGTTGTGGTCGAAACCGCCAAAATCCTGCATGCACTGATCGAGCGCCGCCTCGCCGGAATGGCCATAGGGGGGGTGGCCGAGGTCGTGGGCCAAGGCCAGCGTTTCGCACAGGGCTTCGTTGAGGCGCAGGGCGCTGGCCAGCGAGCGTGACACCTGCACCACCTCGAGGGAGTGGGTCATGCGCGTACGCTGGTTGTCGCCAACGTGGTTGATGAAGACCTGGGTCTTGTACATCAGGCGGCGGAAGGCCGAGCAGTGGATCACGCGGTCCCGGTCGCGTTCGAAGCAGGTGCGCCACTCGTCCGGACGCTCGGCGTGCTGACGCCCCAGGGTGGCCGTCGACCGGCTGCCGGCGGGATGAAGCTGTTGTTGCTCCCATTGCTCTTTGTGGAGCCGGTTCATGGCTTAGAGGATAGCTGCCCCGGGGGGAGAATCCTGCCTGGGTGATTGACCGGAAAGGGTCGGAAACCTATGATTTCTCGCCCTTTTCTCGGCACCCGCCCGACGGGGAAGGGAGCAATCGGATGATTCTTCTGCTGCAAGATGGACTGGACAACGCCGCCCGTGAAAAGGTAGTTGCGCAGGTGCGTGCCTGGGCCGCGCGCCACGGTGCGCAGGTCAAGCCACCGCGTGGGGTGGAGGAACAGTGGGATCGTTGCATGGAAGTGCAACTGTCCCCGTTTTTGCAAGCCCCAGGCGAGCAAAGCGTGCCCGACCAGGCGCAAGTCAAGCGTGACCAGATGCAGGCCCTGCTCGATCAGGTTTTGGCCATCGACGGCGTGGCGCGCGCGACCACTGCCACCGAGCCCTTGTTTGGAGTGCAACAGGCTCAGGCCCGCCTCACTATGAAAGACGCGCGCCTTGGCCAAGGTGACTTCTCTTTGCTGGCCGGCCCCTGTTCGGTCGAAGACCACGACTCCCTGCTGGCCCTGGCCCAGCGCCTGCGCCAGGCCGGCGTCACCGTCCTGCGCGGGGGGGCCTTCAAGCCGCGCACGTCTCCCTATGCCTTCACCGGCCGCCACCGCGCCGGCCTGGAAAGCTTGGCTGAAGTCTCCCGCCAGACCGGTCTTGCGGTGGTCACCGAGGTCCTCGACCCGCGCCACATCGAGCTGGTCAGCGAGCACGCCGACCTGCTCCAGATCGGCTCGCGCAACATGGCCAACTCGGTCCTGCTGCGCGAGGCCGGAGCCAGCGCCAAGCCGATCCTGCTCAAGCGCGGCATGAGCGCGACGCTGTCTGAATTCCTGCTCGCCGCTGAGTGTCTGGCCGACGCCGGTGCCGATCAGATCGTGCTGTGCGAGCGGGGCCTGCGCCATTTCGACCCCGAATTCCGCAACCTGCTCGACCTCGCCGGGGTGGCCTTGCTCAAGTCCCGCTGCCACCTGCCGGTGGTGGTCGACCCCAGCCACGGCACCGGCCGCGCCGATCTGGTCGGCCCTATGATGGTGGCCGCAGCGGCGGCCGGAGCCGATGGTGTGCTGGTGGAGGTCCACCAGGATCCAGCGCAATCCGTGTCCGACGCCGCGCAGGCGATCGACCCTGCCGCCTTCGCAGTACACGTGCAGCAAGTGCAAGCCGTGTTGCAGGCCACCGGCAGGAAACTGGTCCTCCCCGCAGCCGAATTTCCCATTCCCGTTCCCAACTGAGTCCATGAGTCGCAAACCCGTCATCGCCGGCAACTGGAAGATGCACCTGACCAAGCGCAAGGCGTCGTCGCTGGCGCGCGCGGTCGCTGCTGCCCAGGGCAGCGTCGAGAGCCGGCGCAGTGTGGTGTTCCCATCATTCGTGCACCTCGACCACGTGCGCCGCAATCTGCGCAACAGCAACGTCGTGCTCGGCGCGCAGAACTGCTGGTGCAAGAAAGAGGGGGCCTTCACCGGAGAAGTCAGCCCCTATATGCTGCGCGACATGGGTGTGCAGATGGTCCTGATCGGACACTCCGAACGGCGCCACGTCCTTGGCGAGAGCGACGCGCTGATCAGCGACAAAGTCAAAGTCGCGCTGAAGGCCAAGCTCGAAGTCATGCTGTGCATCGGCGAAACGCGTGAAGAACGCGAAGCCTCTCTGACCTTTGAAGTGCTGGCGCGCCAGCTCAAAGCCCTCAAGGTGGTCAAACCCGCGCAGACCGATCGTGTCTCGGTAGCCTACGAACCGGTGTGGGCGATCGGCACCGGACTCACGGCCACGCCGCAAATGGCTCAGCAAGCGCACGCCGAAACACGGCGGCTGGTCGCTCAACTCCTGGGCGAAGAAACCGCCGCCCTGATTCCAATTCTTTACGGCGGCAGTGTCAATCCCGGCAACGCCGCCGAACTGCTGTCCCAGCCCGACGTCGATGGCGCCCTGGTCGGGGGCGCTTCGCTCAAGATCGAAGACTTCGAACCGATCCTCGCGGCCGCACCGACGGCCTAGTCACCATGGCATTCCTGCTTTACACCATCTTTTTCGTCTCCGCGCTGCTGCTGATCCTGATCATCCTGCTTCAGGAAGGCAAGGGCGGCGGCCTCTCCGACGCCTTCGGTGGCGCCGGCGCGGAGACCTTCGGCGTGCGCTCCGGCGGCATCAACCGCTTCACCTTCGGCGTTTTCGCCGTGTTCGTGCTGTCCGCGATGCTGCTGCACTGGACCGCCGGTGGCGCTGATTCCGGTTCGGTGATGAAGAACACCGCCGCCGGTCAGCAGAACAGCCTCGGCGCGCCTGACCCAGGTGTTGGCGACCCAGGTGCCGGCGACCCCGGTGCCGGGGACCCCGGCAACGACCCGAACTCCGGTCAGTAAGCCTGCAATCATGACCATGGTCGTGCCCGCAGCCGAGCGCACCCTGGCGCTGCTGAAACAGAGCGAGGCCCTGCTCGAGGGCCATTTCCTGCTCTCATCCGGCCGTTACGCCGAACGCTACGTGCAGTGCGCGCAGCTGCTGCAGCATCCGCAGATGGCGGCCGAGGTGTGCCAGCTGCTGGCCGGCCAGATCCGTGCGCAGCGTGACCACCAAGTTCCCTACGACGTGGTCATCGGGCCGGCGATGGGCGCGGTGACCCTGGCCTATGAAATGGCGCGGGCGCTGGGCACGCGCGGTCTGTTCGCCGAACGCAGCGACGCCGGCGGCTTCGATCTGCGCCGCGGTTTCCGCATCGAAGCGGGCGAGCGCGTGTTGGTCGCCGAAGACGTCGTCACCACCGGCAAGAGCGTCGGCGAAGTGCTGGACATGCTGCGCGGACTCGGGGTGCAGGACATGGCGGTGGCCTCTTTGGTCAACCGCAGCGGCGGCGACAATCCTTTCGGCGCGGTGCCCTACTACCGCCTGCTCGACCTCGACATTCCGTCGTGGGATCCGTCCGAACTTCCCGCCGATCACTCCGGGCTGGCGCAGGCGGTCAAGCCTGGCAGTCGTCCGGCCTCCTGAGCCAGATCCTCCGCGCATGCCCGCCGACTCTCCTGCTGCCACCGCCTCTCCCGGCCCGCTGCGCAGCATGACCGGCTTCGGCCGCGGGCGCAGCGATCTCGGCGCGGTGCAGGCCGAGGTCGAGCTGCGCAGCGTCAACGGCAAGGGCCTGAACATGAAGGTGCGGGTGCCGCCTGAGCGCCTCGAACTCGAGGCGCGGCTGGAGAGCCGGGTGCGGCGGGTGATCGAGCGCGGCACGCTGCAGGGGCAGCTGCGCGTGCAATTGAGCGGCACGCCCGCGCCGGCCCTGGACATGGACGCGCTGCGTTTCCACCTGCGCGAATGGCGCAAGGCCGAGCGCGAGCTGAAGCTGGACTCCGGACCGGTGCAGTTGGCACAGCTGTTGGCGCTGCCGGGCAGCTTTGCCACCGCCAAGGAAAGCGCCGCGCTGACGCGCAAGGTCGAAAAGGCCTCGCTCGCCGCGATGGACGCCGCGCTGCAGGCCCTGGATCAGGCGCGCCTGCACGAAGGCGCGCGTCTGGCGCGCGAACTGATGCGCCTGTGCCGCAAGCTGCGCAGCCATCTCGGCCGCGCCGCGCGACGGGCGCCGACGGCGGTGCGCGCCGCGCAGAAACGGTTGCGCGAAAGGGTCGCGGTGCTGCTCAGCGGGCACGGCGCAGGCGCGCCCATCGATCTGGCGCGTGAACTGGCGGTGCTCGCCGACCGCGCCGACGTGCAGGAAGAGATCGCGCGCCTCGAGATCCATCTGGACCGTGTTGAACAGGGCATGATTCAGGGCGGGGCGGTCGGGCGCGAACTGGAGTTCATCCTGCAGGAATGCCACCGCGAGATCACCACGCTGGGCAACAAGTCATCTGACCCGGCCTTGTCAAAAGAGGTCGTGGCGATGAAGCTGCTCGCCGGGCAGATGAAAGAGCAATTGGCCAATGTCGAATAGTTCCGGTCGTCTGATCGTGGTGTCGGGGCCGACCGCCGCCGGCAAGTCCACGCTGTGGCGCCGCCTGGTCACTTTTCCCGGGGTGCGCTTTTCGGTTTCGGCCACCACCCGACCGCCGCGTGCCGGCGAGGTCGACGGCCGCGACTACCACTTCGTCAGCGCCGAGCGCTTCGCCACGATGATCGACGGCGGCGAACTGCTCGAGCACGCGCTGGTCCACGGACGCCACTACGGCACCCCGCGGCGCGCGGTCGAGGAAAACCTTGCCGCTGGTTTCGACGTGGTGCTTGAGATCGACGTGCAGGGGGCCACCCAGTTGCAGGACTGCAGCCTGCCGATGGTGTCGGTCTTCGTCGCTCCGCCCTCGATCGACGTGCTGCGCGAGCGCCTCGGCCGCCGCGGCACCGAAGACCCGGTCGAGATGGAGCGCCGCTTGTCGGTGGTGGCCAAGGAAATGGAACACGCCCGCCACTACCATCACGTGGTGATCAATGACGACCTCGAGCGCATGGTCGCCGAGGTGGTGCAACTGCTCGGTCTGCAAACTGCGGTGGAGGAAGAGGAATGAAAGAGATCCTGCTCGGAGTCAGCGCGTCCGCGGCGTGCTTCAAGGCCGCCGCCCTCGCCTCGCATCTGGTTCAGGACGGCTTCAGCGTGACCGCCGTGCTGTCCCCGTCTGCCGCCAAGCTGGTCACCCCGCTGCAGTTCTCCTGCCTGACCGGACGCCGCGCGCTGTGCACCGAGTGGCAGCCGCACGATCCGGCCGGCATGGACCACATCGCCCTGGCCCGCAACGCCGACCTGTTCCTGGTCGCCCCGGCCAGCGCCGACCGCATCGGCGTGTTCGCCCACGGCCTGGCACCCGATCTGCTCGCCTCCACCGCGCTGGCCCTCGACGGCGAGGTGCCCAAGCTGTTCGCGCCGGCGATGAATCCAGAAATGTGGAGCCACCCCGCGGTGCAGCGCAACGTCGCCCAGCTCGAAGCCGACGGCTGGCAGCGCCTGGGCCCGGTCGCCGGACGCACCGCCTGCGAAGAACAAGGCCTCGGCCGCATGGTCGAACCCGACGCCGTAGTCGAACAACTCCGCGCCCTGCTCGCCGGCTGATTCCAGTGGTCAGCCGACCTCAGCAAGGTGCAAAGTCATCAAGTTCTGTTTCAAGGCGCTCTCCATAGTGTGCTGATCGGCAAAGCCCAAATCCGCTCGTCGAGTTGGAAGGGCAAGGCGCCTGAGTAGAGCACGGCTCCAAATTGGAAGCTGTCGCCAAGGCGGTCTCGCAGCCACCTCAATCCTCTGGCGTCAGAGCGATCAACTTTGGATGAAGATTTGACTTCTAAGCCGACGATGCGTCCGTGCCTTTCCAAGACCACATCGACTTCTTTGCCGTCGCGATCGCGGAGATGGAATAGACCGGTTTCTTGGGACGCTGTCTCGAGATGGGTGGCGATTTCGGCCACGACGAAGGTCTCGAACATCGGACCAATCAGTGCCGGGGATCGACCGAGCGTGAATGCATCGACATTGAGTAGGAAGGATGCCATTCCTGGGTCGGTGAGATGAACTTTCGGCGACAGCCTGAGACGATTCAGTCGTTTGCTGTGCCAGGCTGGTACACGAAGAACCATGGATAGACCTTCGAGCAGGCCAATGGTTTTATCGGCGGAACGAAAATCTACGCGCGCATGTTCAGCGGTTGCACTCTTATTGAGTTCCTGGCCTGTTCTTGCGGCGCATGAATTGAGTACGGAGCGGATGATCACCGGCTGAGTCGCGCGCTCGGAGAGTTGAGCAGCATCCCGGTCGACGAGCTGGTCAATGTAGGCTCTGAACCACCGTGTCCGGTTTCTTCCGCTGAGGTTCAGCACCCTTGGAAAGCGACCGGCGACAATTTTGTCGAGGTAGTCTCCTCTTGAGAATTCCGATTGGGCAAACGAGGGCGGCTGCGAAGAAAAAAAAGCCTCGATCGGGTTGTAGTCACGGTCGTATTCGAGTTCGGCCTGAGTCAGTCCGTACATGCGCACCCGAACCAGTCTTCCTGTCCCGGGCCACGTTGCAGCTTGATGAGCCGCGCGGACCGATCCGGTGATCATGAAGCGACCTGGAGCATGCGAATGATCGCCGTCTATCACGCGCTTGACCGCACCGAGGATTTCAGGTGCTTCTTGCCACTCATCGATCAGGACGGTCCCTTTGGATGACGCCAGAATGGCGTCAGGGTCCTCCCTTGCGGCCATTCGCACACCAGGCTCCGATAGGTCGAGGACCGTGTCGGCATGCATATTCATTGAGGTCGATTTGCCGCATCCGCGGGGCCCGACGAGCATGATCCCTGGAAATACCGGAAGCAATTCCTCGGCAACAAGCCGGTCAATAGCCCGCGGGAAAAGCTGGTCAACCATGCCTCTACTGTAGACGACGGTGGCCAAGGAATACAGGTAATGACGCCACTTTAATGCAGGAAATGACGCAAAAAAGATACAGGAAATGACGCCATTCCGGATCTAATATTGGCGATCTTTGGGGGTGAACGCCCTTTTTGGAACAAAAGCCGTCGCAGGTGGTTCACCTGGACGTTGATCACAAATCCTGGACTCTGGCTGCGTGGGCCGGTGCCAGGACCAGCCGCAGCCACCGCGTTCAGCTGAGCACTGTGAAGGGCAGGTGATTGCTTTCCTGGCCGAAGAATCCGCGCTTGAGGAACAGCTCGGTGTCACCGGGCAGGACCAGGATGGGCACCGTGGTCACCATGATCGCGACCTGACCGAGGAAGGGGATGTCGACCCCGAATTGGAAGAGGGGGATGCTCGGGATCAGGCCGAAGTAGGGCAGCAGGCCCTGGTTCGCGAAATCCATGCCGACCAGCAGCACCGGGGTGAGCACCGTGCCCTCTCCCGGGAAGGAGAACCAGATCTCGCCGGCGGCGGCGCTGGCGGCGGGCGGCTGCGGGGCAATTGCCTGGTCGGCGGTGGGCGCGGCGGGGGCGTGCGGGGCCAGGGCCAGGATCACGGAGGGGAAGAGTGACAGGAGCATGCGTTCAGTTTACCTGACATCGGCGCCGCTCTAGCCTGAGAGGATGGGCCGCGTTCTGGTGACCGCGGGGCCGACCCGGGAAGCCCTTGACCCGGTCCGGTACCTGAGCAATCGTTCCAGCGGCCGCATGGGCTATGCGCTGGCGCGGGCGTTGCGCGCGGTCGGGCACGAGGTGGTCCTGGTCAGCGGGCCGACGCGCCTGCGGCCGCCGTCGCAGGTGACGCTGGTGGCGGTCGAATCCGCGCGCGAGATGCTGGCGGCTTGTCGTTCCCATTGGGCCGCCTGCGATGCGCTCTACGCGGTGGCCGCGGTCGCCGACTACCGGCCACGCGCGCGCGCGCGGCACAAACTCAAGCGCGATCCACGCCAGGGCATGCAGCTGGAACTGCTGCCCAACCCGGACATCGTGCGCAGTCTGGCGCGCAGCAAGGGCGCACGCCTGGTGGTCGGCTTCGCCCTCGAATCGCGCCACGGACGCGCCGCGGCGCTGCGCAAGATGGCCGCCAAGAAACTGGATTTTGTGGTCCTGAACGGACCCGAAGCACAAGCTGCGGACCGCGCCAGTCAGCTCCTGCTCGGCCGCGACGGCAGCGAGCACGCGCTCGGTCCCGCCGCCAAGGCCAGCCTCGCGCGCCACATCGTGCGTCTGACCCTGGGCCCAGCGTGCGTCTGACCTTGGACCCGGCGTGCGTTTGACCTTGGGCCCGGCGTGAGCTTGTGGACCCTCGGTGCGGCAGGCACTAGGATGAAGACAATCCACTGCAAGTAGGGGATTCCTTGGCCAAACGGAAGAAAAAGAAAGCGCCGCCGAAAAAACCGGCGGCGAAAAAAAAACGCAGCTCCTCGCGCAAGAAGGGCGCGCGTGCGGGGGATCACGCCAGTTTTTTCGGTGAAGGGCTGCGCACCGTGGCCTCGTGGTTGTCGGCGCTGGTGATCAGCATCGCCTCCTTGTTCAGCTGGTTCGGCCGACGCATCTGGGAAGGCTTCCACGGACAGCGCGGCCGCCAGCCGCTGGGCATGATGCTCGCCGCGGTGTCGCTGTTCGCCCTGGTCGCCATGCTGGACTATGAAGCAGGGAACCCGGGCGCCAATATGTGTGGCCGCATCGGCCACCACATCGCCGACGCCTTCGTGCGCGTGGTCGGCGTCGGTTGCTTCCTGGTGCCGGCCTTCGGCGCCTTCTGGGGTCTGGCGCGTTTGTTCCGCCGCGAGGGCGGCGGCAACGCCGCGCTCAAGCTGACCGGCGTGCTGGTGCTGGCGATTTCGGTGGCGTTGTGCGCGCGCGGCCTGCAAGGCGATCCGCAGCCCACCCCGGCCTTCCCCAACGGCCTCGGCGGCTGGTTCGGCAACGCCGCCTACCCAACCATGGCTGCCGCGCTCGGCTCCTTCGGCGTGGTGGTGCTGCTGGTGCTGCTGCTCGGGCTGTCGTCGCTGTTCGCCACCGAGTGGGCCTTCGTGCCGCTGGTGCGCGAACTGCTGCGCAAGAGCCGCGAAAGCCTGCGCCAGCAAGAACTGCCGCTGCAGCCCGAACGCCCCAGTCTGCGCGAAGAGGCACAGCGCAATCAAGAGCGCGCCGCGCGCGGCTTCCGCGGCGCTTGGGGGGCGCTGCGGCGATTGTTCGCCCCCTACCATCCAGGGGGTGCGGCCCAGCCGCCAGCCGGAGCAAGCGGTGAAGTCGGCGCCGGGGTTGGCGCGGACAGCGTTGGGGTTGGCGCGGACGGTGTCGGGCAGGTCGGGACTGAGGGGTTGCGCCCGGCGAGCTTCCCGGCGATGACGGCCCCCGGTGTCGTCGCCCAGGCCAGTGCTGCGGCCGCAGGGGCGACGAGTGCAGCGGGTGATGTGCAGTCCGGCGAGGGTGCTGCGGCCACCGCCGGTGGTGCAGCGGTGGGTGCCGAGGGCCGCAGCGACCGCGCCGCCGCAGCAGCCTCCGCCGGCACTTCTGCCGCCACCACCCCGGTACCGGCGGCCGAACGCGCCGCGGCCACGGTTTCCGCCGGTCACGCCAAGGCCGCCGATGGCGGCGCCTCCCTGCCCGGCATTTCGCAGGCCCCTGAACAACGCAGCCACGCGCTCGAATTCGAAGACGAGGATCCGAAGCCAAAACGCCGCCGGCGTAAACCGCGCCTCGACTCGCTGCCCCCGGCCACCATCCTGGAAGCCGGCGAAAAGGTCGACCGCTCCAGCCAGCAGGCCGAGATCGATTCGCTCGGTCACCGCTTGCAAGACGCCTTCGACGCCTTCGGCCTCGACGCCGAAGTCATCGGCGCCGAGCGCGGCCCGACGCTGACCTTGTTCGAGGTCAAGCTGGCCACCGGCGTATCGGTCAAGAAACTGAATTCGCAGCGCGACGACCTCGGCGTGGCCCTCGGCAGCCACGGAGTGCGCATCGTCTATCCACTGGCCGGGCGCACCACCGTCGGCATCGAGGTGCCCAACCTGAAGCGCGATCCGGTGCGTCTGAAAGAGGTCTACAACGACGCCGACCTGTCGTGGGACAAGAACCGTCTGCCGATGGCAATTGGCCGCGACACCCTGGGCAAACCGGCGGTCGAGGACCTGTCGAAAATGCCGCACATGCTGGTGGCGGGCACCACCGGCTCCGGCAAATCGGTGTGCCTGAACGCAATTCTGGTGACCATGCTGCTGCGCCGGACTCCGGAGCAGGTGCGCATGGTCCTGATCGACCCGAAGCAGGTCGAGCTGCAGCTCTACCAGGACATCCCGCACCTGTTGTGCCCGGTGGTCACCGACATGAAGCGCGCGCCCTTCACCCTCGATTGGGCGGTGCGGGCGATGGAAGAACGGCTGCACCTGTTCAAGCACGCCGGGGTGCGCAACATCACCGACTACAACGGCCTCGGGCCCAAAGAGATCGAGGCGCGCATCGGCGAGGAATACGACTCCGAGGAATTTCCCGACACGATCCCCTTCATCGTGCTGGTCATCGACGAACTCGCCGACCTGATGCTGGTGTCGAAAAAAGAGGTCGAGATCGCGATCTCGCGGCTGGCGGCCAAGGCACGCGCCGCCGGCATCCACCTGCTGGTCGCCACGCAGCGGCCGTCTACCGACGTGGTCACCGGTCTGATCAAGATGAACCTGCCGGTGCGCATGGCCTTCCGCGTGACCAGCCTGGTCGACAGCCGCGTCATCCTCGACGAAGGCGGCGCCGAAGACCTGCTTGGCAACGGCGACTTCCTTTACCGGCCGCCCGGCTCTTCGGCACTGGTGCGCGGCCAGGGCGCCTTCGTTTCGGAAAAGGAAGTGCGCGAGGTGTGCGACCACCTGCGCGCCCACGGCCAGCCCGAGTTCCTCGAGGAGCTGGTGCAGATGAAGGGACCCGGTGCCGGCGGCGCCGAGGTCGACGACCCGCTCTACGAAGACGCGGTGCGCGTCATCCTGCAGTCCGGGCGCGGTTCGGCCTCGCTAATCCAGCGCGCGCTGTCGGTCGGCTACACCCGCGCCAGCCGCCTGATCGACATCATGACCGAACATGGTGTGCTCGGGCCCTTCGTTGGTTCCAAGGCGCGCGAGGTGCTGCTGACGGTCGAGGAATGGGAAGCCCAACTGGATGCCTAGCCGCGACATCCACGTCGCCCTGGTGCATCTGGGGTGCGCCCGCAACCTGATCGATTCCGAGAACATCCTCGGGCGTTTGGGGCAAGAGGGCTTCATTCTCAGCGGCGATCCCGGCGCCGCCGACGTCGCGGTGCTCAACACCTGCTCTTTCATCGGGCCGGCGCGTGAGGAATCGGAACAGGCGATCGAAGACCTGCTCGAGCGCAAACGCGCCGACCAGCTGCGCGCGGTGGTGGTGACCGGATGCCTGCCGGAAAAGTTCCGCCCGCAGATCGAAGCGCAGTATCCGGAAGTCGACGCCTTCCTCGGCCTGTCGGACTACTCCAACATCGCGCGCGTGGTCGAAGACGTCTTGCGCGGGCGCAAGGTGCGCGGCGGCGCCGGTGGGCGCGCCCCACAGGGCCAGGGAGAAATGCTGCGACTGCTGCAGACGCCGCGCAGCTACGCCTATCTGCGGCCCTCGCACGGCTGCGACCACAAGTGCGCCTTCTGCATCATTCCGGCGATTCGCGGTCGTCAGTCGAGCAAGCCGTTGGCCACCGTGGTTGCAGAGACCGAGGGTCTGGTGCGCCAAGGTGTGCGCGAGGTCGTGCTGGTCGCCGAGGACACCACCGGCTACGGCACCGACGGCGCCGCTGGCGAGGCGCGCCTGCCCGAGCTGGTCGAGGCGATGGCGGCGGTCGACGGCCTGCGTTGGCTGCGGGTGATGTACGCCTACCCGAATGCCTTCCCGTGGCGCCTGACCGAAGTCATGCGCGCCCAGCCCGAGGTGGTGCCCTACCTCGACATTCCGATCCAGCACATCTCCACGCCGGTGCTCAAGCGCATGCGCCGCGGCGGCAACGAGGATTCGGTGCGGCGCATCCTCACGCGCCTGCGCGAAGAAGTGCCCGGCATCGCCTTGCGCACCACGGTGCTCGTCGGCCACCCCGGCGAGGGCGAAGACGAATTCCAGCAGCTGCTCGACTTCCTGGCCGAATTCCGCTTCGAACGGCTCGGTGCCTTCGCCTTCTCGCCCGAGGCCGAAACTCCTTCAGGCGTCGACCAGGACCACTGCAGTCAGGAACAGGCCTTGGAGCGCCAGGGCGCGGTGATGGAACTGCAGGCCGGCATCCACGCGCAGCAACAGCGTGCGCGCGTCGGCCAGGAGTTGACCGTGCTGGTCGATGAGAGCGAAGGCGATTGGGCGTTGGCGCGCAGCCAGGCCGATGCTCCGGAAGTCGATGCCCTGGTGCGCATCGCCGACCCGGGTCACACCTGGAGCACCGGCTCGATGTTGACGGTCCGGGTCACGGCAGCGGACGGGTACGATCTGATCGCCGAAGCCGTTGCCCCTCCCGTATGAACGCCCGCCAGATTCCAAACATCGTCACCATGAGCCGCCTGGTCCTGGCGGTGGCGGCGTTCTGGTTTATGGGCGTGCTGATCCAGGTCGATCCTGGCGACTCCGAGGCGATCCAGCACAATTCTTTCTGGGCGTTTTGGTTCTTCCTTGCCGCCTCGTGCTCGGACTTCGTCGACGGCTGGCTGGCGCGCAAATACGACTGGGTCAGCGCCTTCGGCCGCGTTGCCGACCCGGTGGTCGACAAGGTCCTGACCCTCGGCGCGCTGACCTACCTGTCGGCTTCGCCCAACCTGGGGCGCGCCGGCGACCTCTTCCACGTGATGCCGGTGTGGGCGGTGGTGCTGATGCTGGCGCGCGAGTTCCTGGTGACCGCGCTGCGTGGCATGGTCGAAAGCCACGGCCAGTCCTTCCCTGCCGACGGCTACGGCAAGCTCAAGCTGATTCTGCAGGCGGTCTACATCGCCGTGCCACTCGGCGTCACCGGCGGCATTCCGGCCTTCATCTGGATGCCCTTCCTGGACTTCACCCGTGAGCCGCACCTATACGCGGCGATGTTCGTCCTGATGGTTGGCCTGACCTTGGTCTCGGGGTTGAACTACATCGTGCGCGGCGCACGCCTGCTGCAACAGGACCCGCCGAAATGAGCCGGATCCGCGAGGAGATGCTTGACATCCTCGATCACGCCGACCGTCTGCCGGCGCCGGAGCGGCGCGAACTGGCCGCGCTGCTGCGTGGTTGGGTCAGCGCCCAGGCCGAGGGCGAAACCGAGATTGAAGGCGGCTTTGCGGGCCGCTTCGGCATGATCGGTGCCGCGCCGTCGATGCAGCGGGTGTTCGAACTGCTGGCCAAGATCGTGCGCACCGAGGCGCCGGTGCTGGTGCTCGGCGAAACCGGGACCGGCAAGGAGCTGATCGCCGCTGCGCTGCACCAGAACGGATCGCGCCGCAAGGGCCCGCTGGTGGCGGTCAACTGCGCCGCCATTCCCGCCACGCTGCTCGAGGCCGAACTCTTCGGCCACGTCAAAGGCGCCTTCACCGGCGCCCACAAAGACCGCAAGGGCTACGCCGAGTCGGCCGACGGTGGCACCCTGTTTCTCGACGAGATCGGCGAGATGCCGCTCGAGATGCAGGCCAAGCTGCTGCGCTTCCTGCAGGACGGCGAGATCCGCCAGGTTGGCGGCAACGAGGTGCGCAACGTTGACGTGCGTCTGGTGGCGGCCACCAACCGCAGCCTGCAGGACCAGATCCGCAAAGGCGCCTTCCGCGAAGACCTGTATTTCCGCCTCGCGGTGCTGTCGGTCGAACTGCCGCCGCTGCGCGACCGCATCGAGGACATCGAGCCGCTGGCGCGTTTCATCCTGTGGCGCAATGGCGAAGAAGGGCTGCCGACGGCGAAGCTCAGCGACGACGCGGTGGCGCGTCTGACCACCTTCGCCTGGCCGGGCAACATCCGCCAGTTGCAGAACGAGCTGACCCGCGCCGCCGCCTTTTCCGGCGATGGCACGATCCAGGCTGACGCGCTGGAGCTCGACGCTCCTGCAGGCTGAGCCGGGCGCCTGAGGCCCGCGTGTGCACCCGACCAGGGCCAAGGCCTGGTGCTCAGCGCGGCAGTTCCATCGCGCGCTGGTAGGCGGCGATGGTGAGTTCGGCACAGCGCTCCCAGCGGAAACCGGCGGAACGCCGCAGGCCGCGCTGACGCAGGTCCTGGCGCAGTGCCTGATCGCTGTGGGCCTGCACCATCGCGCCGCAGATCGAGGCCGGGTCGTTGGGCTCGAACAGCAGCGCGGCGCCGCCGGTGACCTCGGGCAGGGCTCCGCGATTGGAGCACAGCGCGGGAGTGCCGGCGGCCAGCGCCTCGAGCGCGGTCATGCCGCTGCCCTCGTGACGCGCGGGATGCACAAAGGCCTCGGCGCCGGCCATCAGGTAGGGCAGATCCTCGTCGGGCACGAAACCGAGGAAGTGCAGGCGTCCGCGCAGCCGTGGGCGCGCGTGGCAGGCGCGCAGGATGCCCTCGGCTTTCCAGCCATAGGGCCCGGCGATGGCCAGATCGGCGCCAAAATCCTGGCTCAGGGCCAATTCGAAGGCGTCGACGAGGTTCTTCAGGTTCTTGCGCGGTTCGACCCGGCCAAGGAAGAGGTGGTAGGGCCGGCTGGTCAGGCCGTAGGAGCCTGCCACTGCCTCGATCCGCGCGGCATCCACGCGCGCGGCAGCGAAGGCCGGCGAAGTTCCCGGATAGATCACCTCGGTGCGCCCACGCGGTACCCGGTAGCTGCTGATCAGGTCTTCGCGGGTGCCCTCGCTGGTGCACAGCCAGTAGCTCGCCGCCTCGGCCATGCCACGGAAGCCGTCTTCCAGCCGCTTGACCTGTTTGGGATGGAAGAGCTGCGGATGGTGGTGGTGGAGCAGCCCCTGGACCGAGACCACCAGACGCGCCCGGGTGGGCAGGAACCAGCCCGGGTGGCTCAGATGGAGGATGTCGACGCGGCCCGGACCGAGCCATTCGGTGCGCAGGCCGATCCGGCCGAGGCCGGCGAGCAGGCTGGGAGGGGCCCAGTGGTGGTGCAGGCTGGCGCCGGCACGGGCCAGTGGCGCCAGCGGTCGCGCCCGCCACGGCAGCGGGTGGGCCGAGAGGACGCGGAAGTGGGGCTGCACCGCCGCCGAGCGCGTGGCCAGGAGGGATGGAACCAGCGCGCGCCAGAATGCGGTCACTCCCCCGCGGTTGCGCCGGTGGGTGAATCGACGCCCATCAAGCAGGATTTCCAAGGCCTTTTTTGCTCCAGAGGGGGGTTCTTTAAAGGATAGTCAGGGGATTCCCTGCCTCCGCTTCGGCAGCCAGGGAAGTTATCCTAGCGATCCACCCCATCTGAAGCCTTTTTGCTCCCAGGCTCGGCCACAAAAAGGGCAATATCTCGCAAACCTTTTGTTGAAATGAACTTACGCCCTTCGCCCCGGCCTTGACCTTGGTCCATGAGCCAGCCCTGGGCCAGTCTTGACTGGCTAAGATCTTTCTCTGAAACAACTTAGGTCGTTTCTTTGAATTCAGGCCGGATGCGTAGGTTTAGGGAAAACCAGATGCAGCCCTGCCGATGTTCATGGGAAGGACTCTGTTCCTGAGCGGGTGTTTCTACAAAAAGCGCTTGCTTCCGTTCGCCTCTTCGGCAAAATGTTCCGCCAACTTTTGCGAGTCTTCCCAAGACCCTTGAAAGTGGCCTTGAAAATTCACCGTTGCTCGCCGCCCGACCGGGCATCTCCCGGTCGCGTGGCCTGGAACGGAGGATTCTCTCTCCCCTCAAGGGGAACCCAATCAGCCTCGTTCCGAGGCAACTAGGAGGAAGTGATGAAGGTTCACATGATTACGCTGGCAGCTCTCGCTGCCGCATCCCTGAGTGCTCAGGGTGTCGCCCAAGAAGGCGACAACCTGCAGCGCGCCCTGGCCGATCTCAACGACGGCCTTACTGTCCCTGCCGGAAGCTCGTCTTTTGACATCTCCGGCGACGCCCGTACACGCAACCTGTGGACGAGCAGTGGCGCTTCCAAGGACATCGACGCCCGTGCGCGCTTGAACTTCCTGTTCAACGTGAACGAGCAAGTCGGTGCCAACGTCAGCGTCCTTGGCTTCGAAGACTGGGGTACCCAGGCGAACGACAAGTTCTTCGCTGCGGATGGCGACACCCGCATCGACACCCGCATCGACCAGGCCTACTTCTGGAGCAGCGACGTCTTTGGCGATGGTGGCACGATCACCATCGGCCGTAAGTACTTCACCGTTGGTTCGGGCCGCATCATCGGCTCCGACGACTGGGATCAGGCGCCGATGGTCAACACCGGCATCTGGTACGAGCACGAAGCAGGCGGCCTCAACGTCGAAGCCTTCTTCCTGAACAGTCAGATCGAAGCGGATATCCCCATCGGCGGTGGCTTTGTCATCCCGGCCCGCAACGACTACATGGGCGTCACCTTTGACTGGACCCTCGAGACCGAGGGTGCGGGCAACTTCAACTTCTCGCCCTACCTGATCAGCGAGCGGGACAACGGCCTGACCCTGGAAGACGGCTGGTTCCTCGGCACCACCATCGATGGTGAAGTCGGCGGCCTCGGCTGGGATGCGGAATGGGCTACCCAGGACAACGGCGGTAGCGCTCTTGCCCTCAGCACCACCATCGGTCTGGACGCTCTTGAGTCCATTCCGGGCGTCGAAGACGGCGGTCTGACCCTGGCTCTGACCAGCGCAGACGACGACTTCAACGTCGGCGGTGACATGGCTGTCCGTCACGCGGTCGCCGGTCTTGCTGACATCCTGGTCAACGGCGTTTGGACCTGGGACACCGACACCCTGTCGGCGCACCTCGACTTCTCGCCGAGCGAGACCTGGAACGGTCGCATCTCCTACTGGGACATCGACAACCCGACCATGGCTCTTACCGACCTGAACGAGTGGGACTTCCAAGTCGGAACCACCCTCGCTGGTGCTGTCGATCTGTGGCTCGGTTGGGCTCACACCTCCACCGACAACGCGCCCTTCGATGATGACATCATCTGGGTCACCGTCGGCCTCGACTTCTAAGTCAGCCTCGGCCGATACGCGGGGGCGCCCTGATGGGCGTCCCCGCTTTTTTTCTGCCCCCAGTTCACGTGGCCCACCTCGTCCAGGCGATGCACGCCGGCGCCGTCGACTTCATCGGCGACGTCCACGGGGAACTCGATGCCTTGCAACGGCTGCTGGCCTTGCTCGGCTACGAGCCGCACTGTGGCCACGCCCAGGAGCGTCGCCTGGTCTTCCTCGGTGACCTGGTCGACCGCGGGCCGGATTCACCGGGTGTGGTGCGTCTGGTGCAGCAGCTGGTCGAGGCCGGGCGCGCGCAGTGCCTGCTCGGCAATCACGAACTCAACCTGCTGCTCGGCAAGCGCCGCGAGGGCAACGAGTGGTTCCGCGGCGAGGCGCAGCAGCTGCGCGAGGGGGGGGTGCTGCCGCAGGTCCTGGCCGGCGACGCAGAGCGCGAGTCGATCCTCGCCTTTCTCAGGCAGTTGCCCCTGGTGCTGGAGCGGCCCGGCCTGTGTGCGGTCCACGCCTGCTGGGACGCGGCTTCGCTCGACAAGCTGCGCGCGGCTGAAGGGCCCGCCGATCAGGTCTTCGAGGCCTGGCGGTTGCGCATCGACGACGACCTGTGCCGCGACGCCGTCGACCGGCACTCTCTCGAGGCCGATCTGCGCCGCCAGAACCTGAATCCGGTCACCGTCGCCACCAGCGGCCTGGAGAAGCCTGCTGAGGAGAGCTTCTGGGCGGGTGGGCGCCAGCGGCGCGTGCAGCGGCTGCCGTGGTGGCGGCGCTACCAGGAGCAGACCACGGTGGTCTTCGGCCACTACTGGCGCTCGCTGGATCCCAGCGCCCGCCAGGCCAAGTCCGGTCCCTACCTATTCCATCAGGAGGGTGCCGAGCCGGCGCTGGGGCCGCTGGCCAACGCTTTTTGCATCGACTACTCGGTCGGCCACCGCAACGTCGAGCGCGCCCAGGGCATGGCCTATGGGCTGCATACCGCGCTGGCCGCCCTGCGCCTGCCCGAGCGCGAGGTGCTCCTCGACCGCGGTGAGCCGCTGCCGGTACGTGCGGCGGTCCTGCCTGCGGATCAGGCCTGAAGCTGGCTGGGCTTCGTTCGGCCGCAGGCCTGCCGCCCGATCAGGCGGACTCGGCTTGATCTTCCAGCGCCAGCGCCGGAGCGTCGGCCCACAGGGCGTCGAGGGAGTAGAACTCGCGCGCGTCGGCGGTGAGGATGTGCACCACCACCGCGCCAAGGTCCATCAGCAGCCAGGAGGAACGAAGGGTGCCCTCGATGCTGGCCTTGTGGCCAGTCAGTTCCTTGGCCACCAGGTTCAGAGACTCGGCCAGCGAACGCGTCTGACGCGCGGTCTGGGTGGTGGCGATGACGAAGAAGTCGGTGACGTAGAGCAGCTCCGATACGTCGAGCACGCACACGTCTTCGGCCTTCAAATCGATCGCCTCAAGGGCCAGCCTTGCGGCCAGCCCCTGAGGCGAAAGCGAAGCGTGACGCGGTACGGGCATCAGCGTGCTCCGATCAACCGTTGAAGAAGGGCAGCAGCAGCAGGCTGACCACCGACATCAGCTTGAGCAGGATGTTCAGCGACGGGCCCGAAGTGTCCTTGAAGGGGTCGCCGACGGTGTCACCGACCACCGCAGCCTTGTGCGGATCGGAACCCTTGCCGCCGTGGTTGCCCTTCTCGATGTACTTCTTGGCGTTGTCCCAGGCACCACCGGCGTTGGCCATGAAGATCGCCAACATCACGCCGCTGCCGAGCGCGCCGGCCAGCAGGCCGCCGAGCATGTGCACGCTGATGGTGCCGACCACCACCGGCGCGGCGATCGCCAGCAATCCGGGCAAGACCATTTCGCGCAGTGAACCCTTGGTCGAGATCGCCACGCACGCGGCGTAGTCCGGCTTGCCGGTTCCTTCGAGGATGCCGGGGATCTCCCTGAACTGACGGCGCACCTCTTCGATCATCGAGAACGCCGCGCGGCCCACCGCTTCCATGGTCATGGCAGCGAAGAGGAAGGGCAGCATGGCGCCGATCAGGATGCCGATGACCACGCTGGGATCGGTGATCGACAACTCGACCCCGGCCTGTTGACCGAAGGCGCTGAAGAAGGCCAGCGCGGTGAGCGCTGCCGAACCGATGGCGAAGCCCTTGCCGATCGCCGCGGTGGTGTTGCCGACCGCGTCGAGGGCGTCGGTGCGCTCGCGCACTTCCGGGGGCAGTTCGGCCATTTCGGCCATACCGCCGGCGTTGTCGGCGACCGGGCCGTAGGCGTCGACGCCCAGCGAAATGCCAAGGGTCGAAAGCATGCCCACCGCGGCCAGCGCGATGCCGTAGATTCCCGCCTGGTCGTAGGCCAGACCGATGGTGAAGGTGATGACCAGGACCGGCAGGGCGGTCGACTTCATGCCCAGGCCGAGGCCGGCGATGATGTTGGTGGCCTCGCCGGTTTCGGATTGTGCGGCCAGGTTCTGCACCGGTTTGTACTCGAAGGCGGTGTAGTACTCGGTGATCTTGCCGATGACGACGCCCGCAAGCAGGCCGGCGATGATCGCCCAGAACAGCTCCATCGGCTCGAATTCGGCACCGAAATCCAGGCCGGCGCCGTTGGTCAGGAACCAGGCACCGACGATCAGCAGGCCGGAGGCGACCAGCAGGCCGCGGAACAACGCGCTGTGGATCTTGCTCTCGTCTTTGGTCTTGACGAAGAAGGTGCCGATGATCGAGGCCAGAATGCCGATCCCAGCGAGATAGAGAGGCAGCTTGACCAGGTGCTCGGTGCCGCCACCGCCGCTCACGATCACCGCACCCAGGGTCATGGTGGCGATGATCGAGCCGACGTAGGACTCGAACAGGTCGGCGCCCATGCCGGCGACGTCGCCGACGTTGTCGCCGACGTTGTCGGCGATGGTGGCCGGGTTGCGCGGGTCGTCTTCGGGGATGCCCGCTTCAACCTTGCCGACCAGGTCCGCGCCGACGTCGGCCGCCTTGGTGAAGATGCCGCCGCCGACGCGGGCGAATAGCGCGATCGAAGAGGCACCGAAACTGAAACCAAGCACCTGGCTGAGGCCGCGGGGTGAAGAGCCGAACATCTCGGTGAAGGTCGCCACACCGAGCAGGCCGAGGCCGACCACGGTCATGCCCATCACCGCACCGCTATTGAAGGCCACGGTCAGCGCCGGAGCCAGTCCGGTGCGCGCGGCTTCGGTGGTGCGCACCGCCGCGCGGGTGGCGGTGTGCATGCCGATCCAGCCTGCCGCGCCCGAAGCGATCGCGCCCGCCAGGAAGGCAACCACCGTGGGCAGCCCGCCGCCACGGTCCTCACCTAAGGCGAACAGCGCCGCGGCCACCGCCACGACGAAGACCAGGAGCAGCTTGTACTCGGTGACCAGGAAAGCTTTGGCGCCCTCCTGAATGGCCTGGGCCAGGTCCTGCATGCGCTCGTTGCCGGCCGGAGCGGCCATCACCTTGCGCTGCAGAAAAATGGCGAAAATCACGGCGAGTGCGCCGCCAATCCAGTAAATGTTCTCGATCAAGAAGTCCATCGGTCCTGTAGACAGGGGGGAGATCGCCCTTTCCGGGCTGGAACAATTCACAATCCGCAACCAGCACGGAAAATGAGGGCAGATTGTAGCGGTTTCACCCGCTTCTGGCAGCGCAATCAACCCGCTCTTGGCGGCTCGCGGTCCCCTCCGGAAGCCCCCGTGTCCGCGGGCTGGTCGCGTTGGCGGCGTTGCTCCTTCAGGTCCTGCAGCCGGCGCCGACGCTGCTGGCCGCGGCGGCGCACGAAAACCACCAGGAAGATCAGCGCAAAGGCGATCAGCGGAATCTGGAATTCGTGGATCAGCTCCTTTGCGCGGTCGAAGTTGTCGGCCAGCTTCCAACCCGCGTACACCGAGATCGGCACCGTCAGGGCCACCCCGATCAGGTCCAGGAGCAGGAACTTAAGAAAGCGCATGCCGAGGTTGCCGGCGACGAAATAGGCCATCATGCGGAAGCCGGGGATGAACCGCGCCATGAAGACCGCGGCGGTCCCGTGGCGGAAAAACAATCTATTAAACTTGTGTCTGGTCCCGGCGCGCAAATGACGGCGCAGAATCGGCCAGTTGTAGACGCGTTCGCCGGCCCACGCGCCGAGCAGATAGATGACCGAGTCTCCGGCGAGGATGCCGGCAACGCACCAGAACAGCGCCTGGGAGTAGAGCAGATCGCCCTGAGCGACGAAGTAGCCGCTGGCAAGAATGACGATCTCTTCCGACCATGGCGGCATGCCCAGGCCGCAGAACAGCAGCAGGCCAAAGGTGGCCATGGCCGGATAGCGGCTGAGAATCTCGAGGACCGATTCCAACAAGGGCCTGGCGTTGCTATGGACCAGCTTGGTCGCCGATGGGAACCGTGGTCCGGTGTCAGGATAGCGTAGTCCTTGCTGCTAGGATGTCGCCCGTGAAACTGAGAATGCGGCAGACCGGGGAGGAATACACGCTGGAAGACGGCTTGGTCGTTGGGCGCAACTCCCAATGCGGACTGGTGATCCAGGACGTCAGCGTTTCCCGCCAGCACGCCCGCGTGATGCTGCGCGCCGACGGCTTCTGGATCGAGGATCTCGGTTCCAGCAACGGCACCGCGCGGAATGGGCGCAAGGAAGGGCAATTCGAACTGCGCCCCGGCGATCTGATCAGTTTCGGCGCGGTGGCCTTCGACGTGGTCGGCGTGGCAGCTGCGACCAGCCCGGCTGCCGCTGCTGACTTCCCGGCGGCTGCGGCCGCTGCGCCTCAAGCGGGCACCGGGCCGGCCGCTGCGCCCTCAGCGCCGGCACCGATCCCTGCCGCCCCCGCGGCGCCGGAGGCCGACGAGGATGAGCGCCGGGTGGTGCGCGAAAGAGCGCGCCTGCGCCATGAGATCGCCGAGCGGCGGCCGTCCCGGGGCTGGGGCGACCTCAGCCAGCAGCCGCTGTGGGTACGCCTGGCTGCCATGGCCATCGCCGCCGCCACCGTGGTTGGCGTGGCATTGGCGGTGCGCTGGCTCGGCACCCAGTTCTGAGCCGCGGCAGGCGGCCAAGGAGTGCTTAGCAGCCGTACCCGTCCGTCTCAGGCAGGGGTGTAGCCGTACGCAGCCGTACCCGTCCGTCTCAGACGGCGGCGTAGGCGGAGTGCGCGGCTTGATACACCCGGACGGTCTTGCGCGCAGCGGCGGCCCAGGTGAACTCGGCCGCACGGCGGTGCAGCACCGCCTCGGCCTGTCGCCGCCACCAGTCTTCGGCGACGATGCGTTCAATGCCCTCGGCGATGGAATCGACGCGACGCGGATCGACCTTGCGGCCGGCATCGCCGGCGACCCACGCCGCCGAGGTGTGGTTGCCGACCACCACCGCGGTGCGGCACGCCATGGCCTCCAGCACCGGCAGGCCGAAGCCCTCGTGCAGCGAAGCATGGATCAGCGCAGTTGCCCCTTGGTAGAGCCGGCGCAGACTCTCTTCAGACTCCGGCGCCGAGATCCACTGCACCCGCTTGCGGTGGCGCGAGGCCTGCAACTGGCCGAGGAAACCATCGTGGTCCCAGCCCGGCTGGCCGAGCAGGATCCAGTCCGGCGCCAGGTCGTGGTCCCAGCACTGTTCCAGCGCGCGCAGCGTACGCGGGTAGTTTTTGCGCGGCTCGAGGGTGCCGACCGATAGCAGGTAGGGGGGCGATTGGAGCGGTTCGCTGGCCGGGCAGAAAAAAGGACTGACCCCGTGCGGCACCACCATCACCTTGTCCGGGTCGGCGCCGAGGAATTCGGCGTCTTGCAGCGTCGGCTGGCTGGGCACGATGATGCGGTGTGCCTGATGCAGATGGCGGCGCACGCGGTCGAGCAGGCGCGAGGTCTCCCAGCCATGGAAGGTGGGATCCATGGCAAAGGCGGCGTCGTGCAGGGTCATCACCGTGGCCGCGCGCCGCACCGCCGGAAAGATGAAGTCGGTCCAATGGAATACGTCGACCTTGGCCGGGAAGCGCGACGCGTCGAGTCCGGGCAGCCGGTTGAGCACCTTCATCGCGCGCCCCGGCAACAGACCACGGTGCATGGTGTGGCGTTCGGGAACCAGTCCTGCGGGCACCCGGCGTCCGCCGCGCCATGAGGGCGCGAACATGTGCAGGTGGGGGCCCTGGTCCAATTGGGTCAGGGCGACGCCGACTTCGCGCACGTAGCGGCCGATGCCGGCGTAGTCGAACAGGGCCGGGCGGATGTCGAAGCCGACACGGAGTTCGTTGCTCATCTTAGGACTCGCTCGCCGCGGCCCCGGTAAGACGCTGGTGCATCGCCACCACCACCTGCTCGGTGAACTCCTCGGTACCCAGGCTGCCACCCAGGTCGCGGGTGGTGTGCCCGGCGGCGATGGTGTCACGCACTGCCAGGTCGAGGGCGCTGCCGAAACCGCGGAAACCGCAGTGGTCGAGCGCCATGGCAAAGGCCCACAGCGCCGCGGTCGGATTGCACAGCCCCTGCCCGGCGATGTCAGGCGCGGTACCGCCGGCCGGATCGAACATCGCCAGGGTCACGTCGCCACGGTCGTCGAAAGCGAAACTGGCGCTGGCGCCGAGGCCGATCGAACCGACCAGACCGCAGGCGGTGTCGGACAGGAAGTCGCCGTATTCGTTCGGCGTGACCACCACCTGATAGCTCTCGGGCGACATCACCAGTTTGGCCAGCAGCGCGTCAAACAACTCGGCGTGGTGTGCCACCCCGGGATAGTCGCGCGCGACTTCCTCGGCGATCTCCTCGAACAGGCCGTCGGTGGCGCGTTGGATGGTGTACTTGGAGGCACTGATCACCGACAGGCCACGCTTCTGCGCGAACTCAAAGGCAAAACGGCACGCCTGCATACTCGGCCGCCGTTCGATCACTCGAATCGACACCGCGGCTTCGGTGCCGATGCGGCGACCGGCGTCTTCGTAGGTGCCGCCGACGGCGATGCGCACGATGTGCAGATCGACCTTGCCGTTGAAGCGCGTGGCTACGCCGGGAATGGTCGCCACCGGTCGGTGGATCACGGAAAAATCAAAGCGCTCGCGCAGCACCTTGTTGGGGCTTTCGCTCTCGGTGATGGTCGGATACTTGAGCGCCACGCCATGAGCGCGGATCGCCTGCTCGGCTTCCTGGAAGGCGGCCTCGGAGTGGTTGCGCCGACGCTCAAGCGAGAGGTCGACCGGATGAAAGGTGATCGGCAGCGGCAGCCGCGCGGCGACCGTGTGCACTGCTGCGGACAGTTCTGCCGAAATGCCGTCGCCGAGGAACTCAGCCAACGCGAGGGAGTCGGTGGCAGTCATGGCGGGGGATTCTATCCGCGGGCAGTGCCTCCAGGGGGTCGACCGAAACCGGATCCCGGCGGCGCCTACAAGGGATCGGCGTGGACGGTGACCTGGCAGCGCGGCAGGGCCGCTTCGATCGACGCACCGACTTCTTCGGCGAGGTCGTGGGCGGCGACGAAACTGAGGTCGCGGCGCAGGTCGAGATGAATGTCGACGAAGGTCGAAGAGCCCGAGCGGCGCGAGCGCAGATCGTGGAAACCGGCGACCTGAGGGGCGAATCCGGCCACCACGCGCAACACCGTGGCCTGGTCGGCAGGATCCAGGGTCTTGTCCATCAAGGTATCGGTGGCGGCCAGGAAGACCCCGCGCGCGGTGTTCAGGATCAGCAGCGAGATGCCGATGCCGACCGCGATGTCGGGCCAGATCGAGTCGCTCCAGCTGTGCAGCACCAAACCCACCACCACCGACAGGTTGAGCAACAGGTCCGAGGCGTAGTGGGCGCTGTCGGCTTCGAGCGCCGGCGAACCGGTCTCGCGCGCCACCCGGCGCAGCCGCCGCACCAGCCACAGGGTGACCGCGGAACTGGCTAGCATCACCACGATGCCGAGCAGCGGCTGGTCGAGGCGCGGCGCGTCGGCGAAGGCGCGACGGATGGTGTGGTAGGCGAGCCCGAGGCCCGACACCAGGATCAGCACCGACTGGAACAGGCTGGCGAGGGATTCGACCTTGCCGTGGCCATAGGGGTGGTCAGCGTCGGCGGGGCGCGCGGAAGCGGTGACCGCCCACAGCACCAGCAGCGAGGCCACCAGGTCGAGGCCGGAATCGAGCCCCGAACCGAGTACGCCGGAAGAGCCGGTGAAGGCAAAGGCGGCGAACTTGATCAGCAACAGGCCGCCGGCGACCTTGACCGTGGTCAGCGCGGTCTGCGTCTGCAGTGTCCGGGAGGTGCTCATCGGGGGGCTGAGGCCGAAAAAACGGTCCGACACGGCGCGTGGCGGCGGAAACCGGCCGCGCGCGACAGGATACCTTAGGACGCAGTGCACCGGGCACCAACCCCTCCTTCGTCGTCTGCCGCGCGCTTTCCGCGCTGGGCGTGGCTGGCGTTGAGCACCGCCTTGATGGCGGTTTTTGCGGTCATCCTGCTGTCGGATCCGGAAGGCGAACCGCAGCTCCCCGAGGGGCCCGGCGCCGATGAACTGGCCAGCGATCCGCTTCCCGATGGCGCCACCGACTCCGACGAAAACGAGGCCCTGGCCAGCGCCAACGCGCCGCCGTTGCCGACCGAATCGGGTCCGCTGGTGGTCGACCTGCGCTACCTCGGCGGCCTCGACCAGGAGCGCATCCGCCCCAAGCGATCCGGACTGCTCGAAGGCCAGGTGCTCGACGCCGCCAAGGAGGGCCTCGCCGGCGTGCGCCTGACCATCGTCGGCGGCCCTCAGGACGGCTGGACCACGATCTCGCGCGAGGGCGGCAGCTACACCTTCCCCGAGCTGTTGCCGGGCACGCACTGGTTCCGTTTGGTGGTGCCGGGCTACGGCGAGACGGTGCGCAGCCAGCGTGTCCAAGACCGCGGCCGCACGCGCCGCGACTTCCGCGTGTCCAAGCCGGTCGCTTTCGAACTCGAGGTACACGACCACCAGAACAAACCGCTCGCTGGCGCGCTGGTGCGCGCCGAGGGCAGTCTGTTTGAAACGATGACCGATGACCGCGGGCTGGCGCTGGTGACCGGCATCCTCGGTGGCGATCGCGTGGCGATCACCGTCGAGGCCGAGGGCCACGTGCCGATTCGTCAGGAACTCAATTTGCTGCGTCAGATCGATGCCGGGCCGCCGATCCAGGTGCCGGCGCTGATGAAGGGCGCGGTGCTGCAAGGGACGGTGCGCTCGTGGCCCGGCGGACCGCTGCCGATGGTCACCGTGCTGCCGCGTAGCAACCGCATCGGCACGCATCAGGTTCTGTGGGAGAAGTGGCAGCAGGTGCCGGTGGATTACGACGGCCGCTTCCGCCTGGAAAACCTGCCGACCACGCACATGATCGACGTGCGTATCTTCCACCCTGGCGGGGTCGCCGAGCCGCGCGTGCGCGCGGTGCGTCCCGGGCCCGATACCGCCACCACGGTCCATTTCGTGGTCAAGCGCGGCGAGGGCCGCGTTGCCGGCCGTGTGCTCGACGCCGCCGGCGAGGGCGTGGCCGGTTCGCGCGTGGTGCTCGAAGCCGAAGACCCGAGCGCGCTGCTCGCCGCCCTTTATCCGGGGCTGGCCGAGTCTCCGTCGACGGTGCGCCTGCCGGTGCCGGCGGCATTGCGCCGCGAGTTGATCACCGGGCGCAGCGGCAAGTTTGATTTTGCCGTGGGCGACCATCCCAAAGGCACCGGCGGCATGGTGCTGACGGTGAGCAAAGAGGGCTACACCCCGGTGCGCAAACCGATCCTGCGCAGCTACGAGGACCTGCGCGTGGAACTCGATCCGGAAGACCGCAGCGGCGCGCTGGTGCTCACCCAGTCCGGCGAGGTCGAAGCGGAAGTGCGCTGGTTCCTCGACGGCGAACCCCTGGCTGAGGCCAGCGGCCTGCGCGTCGGTCTGTACGACCTGGTGATCCGCAGCGGCGACGAGGTGCTGCGCCACGACGAGGCTTTCGCCCTGCGCGGCGTGCAACAGTTGTCGCCGAAGTAGGCCTGGACGGCGCGACGGCTAGAATCTGGCCCATGGTGGTGCTTTCCCTGGGTGAGGAACTGTCCGAAGAACTGCTGCTGGCGGCGGCACGCGGCGCAACCTGCAAGCTGCGCTTCGGACGTGCCGCCCAGGCCCGCGTGCGCGCGGCGCGGCAGGCGGTCGAGCAAATGGTCGCCGGTGGCAAACCCGTTTACGGCATCAACACCGGCTTCGGTGCGTTGGCCTCGCAGAGCATCGACGCCGCCGACGTCGGCGTTCTGCAGCGCAACCTGCTGCTGTCGCACGCGGTCGGCTGCGGCGAGGACATGCGTGCGGATGAAAAGCGCCTGGCCCTGCTGCTGCGCATTCATTCGATGTGCCAGGGGGTCAGCGGTGTACGGGTGGAAGTGGTGCGCTGGCTGATGCGCTTGTTGGAATCGGGCTGGCTGCCGCGGGTGCCGGAAAAAGGTTCGGTGGGGGCGTGCGGCGACCTCGCCCCGCTGGCGCATCTGGCGCTGCCATTGATCGGCGCTGGCGAGATGATCTCGCCCGAGGGCAAGCAGATGCCGACCGCGCGCGCGCTGAAGAAGATCGGCCTGCAGCCGATCGAACTCGCCGCCAAGGAGGGGCTCGCACTGATCAACGGCGTGCAGGTCTCCAACGCGGTCGGGCTTGCCGCGTTGGCGCGGCTGCGCGTGATTTCGGGCACCGCCGACGTCGCTGGCGCCTTGTCGGTCGAAGGTCTGCTCGGCAGTCACCGGCCTTTCGATAAACGGGTGGTCGGCGTGCGGCCGCACCCGGGGGCGGTGGCGACCTCGGCCAACATGCGCAAATTGCTCGCCGCATCGACGGTGCGCACCGCGCACGCGCATTGCGCGCGGGTGCAGGATCCGTACAGCTTCCGCTGCATTCCGCAGGTGCACGGCGCGGCCAAGGACGCGCTGCGTCACCTCGGCGAAGCGCTGCTGCTCGAGGCGCAGTCGGCCACCGACAACCCGCTGGTGTTCGCCGAAACTCTCGAGGCGATCTCGGCCGGCAACTTCCACGGCCAGCCGATCGCGATGCCGCTCGACTACGCCGCCAACGCGTGCTGTGCGTGGGGCAACATCGCCGAGCGCCGCATCAGCGAGCTGATTCATCCGGCGATGTCGGGGCTGCCGGCTTTTCTGACACCGGAACCCGGACTCAACTCCGGGCTGATGATTCCGCAGGTGGTGGCGGCCGCGTTGGTCAGCGAGAACAAGATCCTGGCGCAGCCGGCGAGCGCCGATTCGATCACCACCAGTGCCGATCAGGAAGACCACGTGTCGATGGCCAACCTCGCCGCGCGCAAGCTGCGCAAGGCGGCCTGGAACACCGAACGTGTGCTCGCCATCGAGTTGTACACCGCCGCGCAGGCGCGCGAGTTTCATCCTGAACTGCGCGCCGGCAAGGGCGCGCACGCCGCCTACCGCCTGGTGCGCCAGCACCTGCCGCCGCTGAAACAGGACCGCTACCTCGGCCCCGAACTCGACCGCATGCACGAACTGGTCGCCGACCGCAGCGTACTCAAGGCCGCCGAACGCGCCGTCGGCCGCCTGCAGCGCTGAAGACTCACCGCTACGCGGGGGGGTCGACCTGCCCGGCTAGGGCATGCGGAAAAGGTAAAGACCGAAACCGAGGGTGTCGCGGCCCCAGCGCTGGTAGGCGTCGGACCAGTCGCGCCAGTGCTGCGCCTGCACCTGCATTTCCGGGTCTTTGGGCCGCGCCTCCAGATGATCCTCTGCGGCCTGCCAGAAACACCGCTCGTATACGTCGAAGTCATCCTGCGTAGTGGTTTCGGCCACGACCAGTTTCAGCCCGAGAGCCTCGGCCACGGCGATGTTCTCACCGTGGCCGCGCATCTCGGTGCGTTGCAGACCGGTTGCCTGGAGGTACTCCTCAGCCGGGGTCTGGCGCCAGTAGCCGTCGCCGACCAGCAGCCAGCCGCCGGGGCGGGCGCGCTCGCTCATGCCGCGCAACGCGCTCGGCCACGCCTCTTCGCCGAGGGCGAAGGCGTGGGTTGCACCGATGCACATCACCGCGGTGAAACGCCCGGGCGAGGGCTGCATGTCCTCGAGCGGGAAGCCGTACAGCTCCCAGCGGCCGGCCACGGTCTGCAGGCGGCGGCGCGCGCGTGCGATGGCGCCGCGGTCGGGGTCGAGGCCGACGCCGTGGCACGCGCAGCCCTCGAGCACCTGCGCCAGGATCTCGCCGCTGCCGCAGCCGATGTCGAGGACCTCGTCGTCGGCGCCCAGCTCCAGGTGGGCGAGCGCGCGACCGATCTGGTGCGCGCCGATGGGATTACGAATCAGGAGCCCGGGAACCTCCATGGCCTGTCATGCTATGCGCGAGCCGCCGTCGCTGTGCCGCAACTTCTCGCCGCCTCGCTGATCTGGTCCTTCTCCTTCGGCATCATCCAGCAGGAGCTGGCCACGCTGCCGCCGGCGCAGGTTGCGTTGCTGCGCCTGCTGCTGGCGGCGTTGCTGTTCCTACCGCTGTTGCGGCTGCGGCCGGGTGCGCTGGCGGGCCGCTTGATGGCCATCGGCGCGGTCCAGTACGGGCTGATGTACCTGCTTTATCTGGCCGCCTATCGCCATCTGCAGGTGCTTGAGATCATCCTGTTTACGGTGTTCACCCCGGTCTGGGTGCGGCTGCTCGAGGGGTTCTTCGGGCGTCAGCGCGGGCAGCTTCGGCGGCGGCAGTGGTGGAGCGTGGCCGCGGCGGTGGCGGGGGCGGCGATCGTGGCGTCGCCGGGGGTCGGCAGGCCCGGTCTGGGATTGGGGTTCGTGCTGGTCCAGGGTGCCAATCTTTGTTTTGCTGCGGGGCAGGTCGCCTATCGCCATTTGCGTCTGCCGCGCGAGGCCGGCCTTTACGCGTGGCTCTATGTCGGTTCGGTCCTCGTCGCCCTGGTGGCGTGCCTGTCGGATCCGGCGACCCATTTCGCCACCTGGCCGGACCAGGGCCAGTGGCTGGCGCTGCTTTATCTGGGGCTGATCAGTTCCGGACTGGCCTTCTTCCTGTGGAATCAAGGCGCCCGGCGGGTGAAAGCCGGCACCCTGGCGGTCGCCAACAATCTGAAGATCCC
>JAJFFB010000199.1 GCA_021776925.1 Planctomycetota bacterium
CAAGGCCGACCTCGAAGTCCACGCCGACAGTCGCACCTGGCTCGGCTTCCTGGCCAAGGAACGCAACATCGTCTGGGCGCTGCTGCGCCGCAAAGTCCGCCTGCGCGGCCCGCTCAAACTCCTGATCCGCTTCGGCGAGTGCTTCCCGCTGTGAGCCATTCGGCGGCAACCGTTTTGCAGCGGCACCTGGCACCGTCAAGCAAAAACCGCTCCATCACGCGGCACCTAGAACCACCAGGCAGCCGCCAGTGCCAGGGCCAGCGAGGTACCCCAGAACAACAGCGCGGCATTCGACAACCACACCGAGCGGCGTTTTTCCCACCAGGTGCGCGGGCGCAGGTGCTGCAACAGAAAGACGGTGACCGCCGAAAGGTTGATGCAGACGACGTTGGCCCACAACAACAGCGCGGCCTGGCCGGCGGCAGCGGAGTAGCCGTTGACCAGCAGCATGCCGCAGACCACCGTCGGCGGCAGCAGCGCCACTGCGACCATTACTCCGACCAGGGCGGCGGAGACTCCGGAGGTGCAGGCCAGGGCGCCGGCTGCTCCCGAGGCGAGTCCGAGCAGCAGATCGGTCGGCGCGAGGTGTGCACGCGCGGCGATCTCGGGCTGGGTCGGGTCTACGTGCAGCAGGAGTCCGAGCCCCATTGCCGCGGCGAAGGCCACCGCAACCCCGCCCAGGTTGGCGCGGATCGAACGCAGCATCAGCGCGCGATCCCCGAGGGTGGTGGCCAGCGCCAGCGCCATGTTGGGACCGAGCATAGGAGCGATCACCATCGCCCCGATGACGATCGCGCTGTTGCCCCGCGCCAGGCCGAGCGCTGCAACCACGGTAGAAAGCACCACGGTGGTGTAATAGGTGGTGCTCGGCCCGACCGCGTCGATCAGGTCCTCGATCAGTTCTTCGCGGGCGATGCGTTTGGGCGACGGCGGGTCCAGCGTACGCGGCAGCACCGCTTCGACCGGCAGCACCAAGACGCCGAAGCCCTCGACGGAGCTGAAAATTCCTTGGATGGCGTCAAGCCGTTCTTCGACTTCGTGCATCGGGACCAGCACACGATAGAAACAGATGCCGCTGTCGTTGTCCCGGTGATTGCGGAAGACGCGTGCTCCCTCAAGCAGTTCCACCAGTCGCGCCTCGCCCTTGAGGGGAACCACGATCTCGAGGCAGCGGTCAGCCATCGGCGCCGAAGGCTCGTTGGATCAGCCGGCTTTCTTCGGCCTGATGGCGCAGGTAGGAACCGGTCGCCGGACTCGCCGCGGCCGGACGGCCGGCGTAGGCGACCTCGCCGCCGAGGGCGCGCAGTCGCGGTTCGATCCAGTTCCAGGCGCCCATGTTGGCGGGTTCTTCCTGACACCAGAACCGGGGCGCCGCACCGAAGGGCGCGAGCGCACCCTGCAAGGCTTCCCTGGGGAAGGGATAGAGCTGCTCCAAACGCAACAAGGCGACGTCGTCGCGCTGCTGCTCCTGGCGGTATTGCTCAAGGGCGTAGTAGACCTTGCCCGAACACAGCACCACGCGCTGCACCGCGGCAACTTCCGGGCCATGTTGGGAGTCGCCGTCTGCGGATGGGGACGAGCCACCGGCCGGCACTGAACGCGGATCGGCGAGCACTTCCATGAAACGACCCGTGGCCAGGTCGCTGACCGGCGAGGCCGCGCGCGGATCGCGCAGCAGGCTCTTGGGCGTGAACACCACCAGCGGTTTGCGCCCGCCCTGCGGTGGGTGCAGCCCCTGGCGCCGCAGCAGGTGGAAGAACTGCGCCGCGCTGGTGCAGTTGGCGATTATGAAATTGCCCTCGGCGGCGAGTTGCAGGAAGCGTTCGATGCGCGCGCTCGAATGTTCCGGTCCCTGGCCGTCGTAACCGTGCGGCAGCAGCAGCGTCAGGCCGACGCGCTGGCGCCACTTCGATTCGCCGCTGGCCAGGAACTGGTCGATAGGGATCTGCGCACCGTTGGCGAAGTCGCCGAACTGGGCCTCCCAGATCACCATCGCCTGCGGCCGCGCCAGCCCGTAGCCGTATTCAAAGGCCAGCGCGGCTTCTTCGCTGAGGAAGCTGTCGCGCACCTCGAAACGGCTGCCGTGCTGCTGCGCCCACTGCGCCAACGGAATGTGCTCGCGAGCGCTGGCCTGGTCGCGGATCACCGCGTGGCGATGGGAAAACGTGCCGCGGCCGCTGTCCTGCCCGGCCAGGCGCAGCGACACGCCGTCTTCCAGCAAGGTGGCCAAGGCCGCGGCTTCGGCGCAACCCCAGTCGAGGTCGCGCTCGCCGGCGGTCATCTGCTCACGGCGGCGCAGCTGGCGCAACAAATTGGGGTGCACAACCAGCTCGTCGGGGGCGACGTTGAGCGCTTCGATGGCGTCGCGCAAACGCTCACCGGCAACCCCGGTCTCGGGCGAGGGCTGCATGCACCAGTCGCCTGGATCGTCGTCGTCCAGGTCGATCATTTCCTCGGCGGCAAGTGCCGGCGGTACCACCTCCTTGGTCGCGTTCATCGCCTCGCGCAGTTCCTGGTCGAAGGTCAGCGAGATCGCTTCACATTCTTCGGCGGTCATGTTGCCGCGCCGGTCCAGCAGGCTGATGTAGTTGTCGCGCACGGTCGGATGACCGGCGATGCGCTGGTAGAGCCGCGGCTGCGTGTACATCGGCTCGTCGCCTTCGTTGTGCCCGCGGCGGCGGTAGCAGACCACGTCGACCACAGCGTCCTGACCGAACTCGCGCTGGTAATCGACCGCCACGTGGCAGGCGCGCAGCACGCTCTCGGGGAAATCGCCGTTGGCGTGCAGGATCGGCGCCTGCACCATCTTGGCCAGGTCGGTGCAGTAATAGGTCGAATAGAGGTCGCGCGGGCCGGCGGTGAAACCGATCTGGTTGTTGACCACCAGGTGCAGCGTGCCGCCGCTGGTGAAACCGGGCAGGCCCGACATCTGCAGGGTCTCGGCGACCACGCCCTGGCCGGTGAAGGCGGCGTCGCCGTGCACCAGGATGCCGAGGGTGTGCTGGCGCGCGTCGTCATCGTCGGCATCCTGATAGGCGCGTACCATGCCGCACACCACCGGATTGACCGCTTCGAGATGGCTCGGGTTGGCCGACAAGATGACTTCGATGTCGCTGCCATCGACGGCGTGATAGGTGCCGCGCTGACCAAGGTGGTACTTGACGTCGCCGCTGCCCTCGGTCTTCAATGGCAGCAGCACTCCTTCGAACTCGCGGAAGATCTGCTCGAGGGACTTGCCGAGGATATGCGCAAGCACGTTGAGTCGCCCGCGGTGCGCCATGCCGAGAACCACGCGACGTACTCCGCCGGCGGCGGCGCGGTCAAGGATCTCGGCCAGCGCCGGCACCAGCATGTCGGCGCCTTCGAGCGAGAAGCGCTTGTTGCCCGGGTAGCGCGCTTGCAGGAATCGTTCGAAGTTCTCGGCGCGGATCAAGCGGCGCAGGATGCGCTGGCGGTGGTCCAGATCGAAAACCTCTTCGTTGCGCCGCGCCTCGACGCGCTCGCGCACCCAGTGCTTGCGCGTGCGGTCAACGATGTGCATGTACTCGAGAGTCCAGCGCCGGCAGTAGCTTTCGCGCAGCACGTCGAGGATTTCGCGCAGGGGCATTTCCGCCTGCCCGCACATGCCATCGGTGTCGAAGAGGCGGTCGAGGTCCCACAGGGTGAAGCCGTA
Source organism: Planctomycetota bacterium (assembly GCA_021776925.1). Classification (GTDB taxonomy): domain Bacteria; phylum Planctomycetota; class UBA1135; order UBA1135; family UBA1135; genus JAJFFB01. Next base: position 3,674 of record JAJFFB010000199.1, read on the forward strand.
GAAACCCGGATCAAGAGATGGAAGCGGATCGGGGCGGTACTCGAGCGGATCGAGGTCGGCGATCTGGCAGCCGCGCACGCGATAGGCGTTGATCATCTGCCACACCCGCGCCTGCAAGGTGGCGGCGCCATCGCGCGGTCCTCGGTGCAGATCGCGCGCCGGTTGGAAGGGCGTCCACGGCACGCGCATGCACGCGAACAGGTCTTCCCAGAAATCGTCCTCGCCATCGAGAAGTTGTTCGACCTTTTTCAGCAGCAGTCCGGACTCGGCGCCCTGGATGGTGCGGTGGTCGTAGGTGCTGGTCGCGGTCATCACCGGACCCACCCCGAGCTGCGCAAGTTGCTGCGGCGCCATGAAGCGGTTCTCGGCCGGCACGCCGATGCTGCCGGTGGCGAAGATCATGCCCTGACCCGGCATCAGCCGCGGCACCGACATGTGCGTGCCGAAGCCGCCGGGGTTGGTCAGCGTGACCGTGGTT
>JAJFFB010000200.1 GCA_021776925.1 Planctomycetota bacterium
CATACGGATTGCATTGAAATCATTTTCATTCCTCGCGCAAAGCCTCAACCGGGTCGAGCGCAGCAGCGCGCCGCGCCGGGAACCAGCCCGCCGCGGCACCTGCCACCGCCAAGAGCAAGGTCACCGCCGCGCCCAAGGGCAAAGACACCTGCGGGCGGCCCAGATAGCCGCGCGCCTCCGGGTCCAGGGGCACCTGGTCAAATCCCCACAGCAGGAGCGCGCAAACCGCGATACCGACCGCGCCGCCCAGCAGAGTCACGACCACCCCTTCGCTCAGCCGCTCGAGGATCAAGCGACGCGGCTTGGCCCCCAGTGCCATCTGCACACCGATCTCGCGCTTGCGCTCTTCGACCATGACGAACATCAGATTGGCCACTCCCACCACCGCCACCAGGAAACCGAGGATGCCGACAATCAAAGTGAACACGCGATTGCCGTCGAGGATCGAGTCGACGTAATCCCGGATCCCGATGTAGTCCTGCATCTCTACCGCATCTCGATCGCTCGGGTCGAACCCGTGGCGTCGGCCGAGTACCCGGTAGACCGCGTCGGCCACGACATCCTTGTGCGCCGGATCGTGCAGGCCGACCATCAGGAAACTGATCGAGGTCCAGCCGAGCAGGTCGCGGAAGGTGCTCGCCGGAATCGAAACCTTGTCGGAATCGTGCCCGTTGTAGGCCGAGAATGTGGTGCGGTCGGTCAACACTCCGATCACGGTAAAGGGTTGCCCGTGCAGCCTGACTTCTGCTCCCACCGCGGGCCGTTCCCCAAACAGGCGCCTCTTCACCCGGCCGCCCAGGAACACAACGCGGCGGTGCTCGTCGACGTCGCGGCGGTTGAGAAAGCGGCCACCATGGAGTGCGGTCTGCCCACGCAAATCGCCGAAGGAGGCCTCCACTCCAACCAGGTTTACGTTGAGCCGCTGCTGTTCGAACTCAAGTGGATTGCCACCAGTCGAGTACTCGATACTGAGATCACGTATTTCCGGCACCGCGGCGAGCACGGCGGGGCCGTCTTCGGGACGCAAGAGAATCTGGCGGCCAGCAGCCATGCCTGCAAAGGGCCGCGTGGTTGCACCGGAGCTGAAACGCAACAGGTGGCGGCCGAATTGGTCGGCGGTGAACGAGGTCGCGCGCACCATTTCCCCGCCGATCGAGAGAAGCAGGACCAGCGACAAGGTCCCCCACACCACGCCGATCGCAACCAGGGAACCGCGCCGGCGTTCACCCCACAGTTCCCGCGCCAGGTGCAGCAGGGTGTCCATGGTTCAGTCCAGTAGAGCCTGCACTGGGTCGAGACGGGCCGCGCGCCGCGCCGGAAAGTAGCCGGCGACCAAACCGACCAGGGTGAGCAGGAGGACTGTACCGCCACCGATCGCCAGGGAGATGTGCGGATACCCCAAGGAGTCGCTCAGCGGACTCATGCCGACCAGGGTGGCGACCACCCACGCAGCGGCGAAACCGAGCACCCCCCCGGTACCGACCAGCACCACAGTCTGCACCATGACGTCGTAAAGGATCCAGCGCGGGCGCGCGCCCACCGCGAGCTGTAGCCCGATTTCAGAGGTGCGTTGTTTGACCAGCACGAACATCAGGTTGGCAACGCCGACTCCGCCGACCAGCAGAGTCAGACTGCCAGCCAGACCCATCAGAGTCTTCATCGCCAGAAAAATCATCGCGCGCACGCGCGAATCCTCGGTGGTGTCCCACAGGCCAAGTGCGTCGCGATCCTTCGGGTTGAAATCAAGTCGACGGCCGAGCACTTGATAGACCTGGTTGATGACCGACGCTGTACGTTCGGTATGGCGCGCAGAGAATACAAAATTGTCAACAAAACGATCGCCGAACACGCGCCGGAAGGTCGAGGCGGGAATGCACACTCGCGACTCATCCAGGCCGCCGTAGTCACTGTCCTGGGGCTTCGGCTGCATCACCCCGACGACGGTGAAGGGGACCTCGGCGAGGATCACCTGGCGGCCGACCGGATCCTGATCGGGAAATAGTTGTGTCGCGATACGATCGCCGAGAAATAAGACACGACGGGCTTCATCTTGGTCCTGGCGATTGAGAAAGCGCCCCCCCGGCAGCGGGGTCATCTGGCGGAGGGATTCATAATCGGGATAGACACCATTGATCCAAGTGCGGAAGATCGAATGACCGCGCTGCACCTGAGCCATGCGGGAGTACTCCGGGCTGAGCCTTTCGATCTCGGGCACCTGCTCGCCGAGGGCGAGCACATCTTCGTCGACCATCAGCAGCTGACGTCCCTGCGGAAACCCGCGGAAGGCCTGGGTAGTGCGCGACGGCCAGGCGATGACGATGCCGCTGCCCATGCCCTCGGCGCGCTCGCGCATCTGTTTCTGCAGACCGGTACCGAATGCGAGCAGGCCGACCACGGCAAAAGTTCCCCAACCGATTCCCATCAAGGTGGAAATCGTGCGGCTGCGCTGGGCACGCAGGCTGAGCAACCATTCCGACAGCGGGGTGACAAGCACGGTGCTGGATCAGGGCCGGCCCTCAAAGACTTCCTGCCCATCGCTGAGGCCGGAGCGGATCTCCACCACCAGACCGTCGCTGAGGCCGGTTTCTATCTCGATTTCAACGCGCTTGCCGTCCTCGTCGAGGATCCGGACGAAAGCTCCCTCGGCGCGGAAATCCACCACTCGCTCGGGCAGCGTGAGGACGTCGATCGCCTCGTCGATGCGCACCCGCGCCACCGCCGAGAAGCCCGACCGCAGCACCAGTTCAGGCGGCGGCTCGACGTCGATCTCGACCTCGAACACCACCGCGTTGTTGCGGCTCTGTGCGCGCAGGGAGATTTCCCGCAGCTTCCCGTTGACCAGGACACCGGGCAGCGCGCCAATGGTCAGGGTGACCGACATGCCCTCGCGCAGGCGACCGACGTCGATCTCGTCCACGCTGCCGCGGAACACCGGATGGCGTAGATCGGCGAGCACCAGCAACTGGGTGCCGGAACCGAAGGAACTGGACGGCACCACCGGCTGACCGACTTCGCCAGACAGGTCGATCACGTTGCCTGAGATCGGCGCGCGCACGATGTAGTCGATGACCTTGCCGTCGATTTCGGCGTGGCCGTTGAGCAGCAGTTCGAGCTGTTCTTCGGCGTCGGAGCGCGCGCGCGCGGCGCCACGCCCCATCCGATCGAGGCTCTTGCTGCCCTGCATCATCCACATGAACTTGCCGAGCAGGTTCTCGCCCTGCTGG
>JAJFFB010000003.1 GCA_021776925.1 Planctomycetota bacterium
TCTGCGCGCGCTGGATGTCGCGCGATGCCTCGTAGATGTTCAGAGTCGGGTCCCAGGCGACGTTGTGATCGACCATCGCCTGCAGCACCTGCTGCAGTTTCTCCGGATCGGCTTCCTTGAACAGGCGGCCGGCCCAACGGAAACGATCGAGTTCGTTGGAGTAGTTGTAGTCGGCAGGGAAGGACTGCGATCCATAGGGAATCGCCGCGTCGGGAATGCCGTACCAGTGTTCGATCGTGGTGGTGCCGCTGCGGATGTCGTCCCAGGCGTTGGTCTCGGCGACGGCGGCGTGGTGGGCCACCTTCAAACCATGCAAATGCGCCTCGTCGAGCAGTGCGTCCATCGCTTCACGATCCAGCGCGAAGATCTTGATGCCGTCGCCGCCCTGTTCCTTGATGTTGCGTACGTTCTGGCGTGCGGCCTCGGGGGTGCCGCCACCGGCGACCATATAGAGGAAGATGCGCGGCGCCACGATCTCTCCGGCGGCGCTCTGACGGCGCAGCTCCAGGCCCTTGCTGCGGTCGCAGCCGAGGTCGCGAACCGTGGTGATGCCACTTGCCAGCCACAGGTTCAGTTGATACTGGAAGGGCATCGACACCCCGGCGCGTTCGTCATGCAGGTGCGAGTGCATGCTGATCATGCCGGGCATCAGATAGCGGCCGCGGCCTTCGATCACCGCGTCGAACTCACCACCGATGCCGCTGGCCGCGACGCGCGTGATCTTGTCGTTTTCGACCACCACGTCTTTGGGCCCGGTTACCGGGGTGCCGTTGCCGTCGATGACCAGAACGTTGCGGATCAGCAAGCGCTGATAGCGCTGACCGTGGCTGGCGCTGGTCTGGTCGACGCGCGCGGAGGCCGCACCTTCGTCCTGCGCTGCGAGAACTGGCGAAGCGCACCCAGCGGCGAGCAGGATCAGTAGGGAGAGAAGTCGTGGGGTCATGCTGCTAGTCCAACCAGATTCCGGTCAGGTAGCCGGAGGAAAACTCCCGCGCACCCTGCTGCAGGATGATGCGGTCGCCCGCGACCATGCGGATGTTGTACTCCGGAATGGACTGTTGGGCGCCGTTGCCGACGGCCTGGGTCAGCGGCAGCCGGACTTCGACGCCATCCTTGCTCGACAACCATAGCTCCCCGCGATTGAGCCTGGTTCTGATCTCTTTGAGAAGCAGGGACTTCCCTTCCGGCACGGTCAGGATGACGGTTTCCTCTTGCTCGGCGGCGTAGAGAAAGGTTTCGCTGCGGCGCATCAAATCGAGTTCGCTTTGTGCAGTTGTAAGTACAGCCTCTTGTCTGAGCGAGGCACCGGCGCGCCCGGGAACCGACAGCAGGGACACCAACAACAACAACGAGGCGAAGAAGAATGGGAGATGGGACTTGGACATACCCCATCATTCCATGAAATCGGTGCGCAGCGCTATTGCACGATGTCAAAAATTGTGTTGCTGGGCGCCTTTTGGCCCAGATCCACCGCCTGCCCCCAGACCATTGCTCCACTCAGGCTCGCTGGAATCGGTACGTCCAGCAGGACCACGCCGGCGCCATCGGCGAAGGTCTGCAGGCTGCGCAACGGTTGGGCCAGATTGAGCAATCCCCAGGCGAAGGGAGTTTCGCCCTGGCCGGCCAGCGTATAGACGATGACCACCGAGCCGAACGGCGTGGCACCCGAAACCGTGAGCAGCGAGGACGCGCCGCCCACCCACTGGTCCATGCTCAGAAACGGGCCGCCAGTCTGCCGGTCATGGACAAATACGTCGGCCACTGCGTTCCAATCGTTGGTGACCAGGTTGGAGGCGTCGCTGAGGAAAGCCACCAATCTTCCATCCCTGGAAAGAGCGGGAAATTGGGCGCCTTGGTTGCCCTCGTCAGCGGAAGAAGAAATGGAAATGCGTTCGGTCATGCCGCTGGCCAGCTCATGAACGAAGACGTCTGCAAACAGGTTGCCATCTCCCGCGACAAGGTTGCTGGCCGAGCTGTGGAAGGCCACGACTGCCCCGTCGCCGCTGAGCACCGACATCACCGAGGAGCCGTTGCCGAGGCTGCCCCAGGAATCGACACTCACTGCCTGCAAGAGGGCGCTCGCCCTGTCCCACACGAAAACGTCCGAGTCGGAACCGGTGTCACCGGCGACGAAGTTGGTCGCCAGGCTACGGAAGCACACCCTTGCGCCAGCGGCTGAAATCTCGGGAAGATTCGAATCCCAATCGCCTTCTTCGCCGCTATTGGAGAGACTCACCCGCTGGGTCTGCCCGGTGGCCAGCTCGTGCAGGAAGACGTCGGCCATGAAATTCAAATCGCCGCTGACAAGATCGCGGGCGGTGCTGTCGAAAGCAATCCAACCGCCGTCGGCTGCGAGGGCGGGGCGGTAGGAGGGGCCGTTGGCCGGCCCACCATTGCTGTCCCAGCTGATCAGCACCGTGGTCCCCAGCGTCCGGTCGTGAACGAAAATGTCGCTGGTGCTATTGCCGTCGAAAGGAGCGAGATTGGTTGCGCTGCTGGAAAAGGCGATCAGGTTGCCATCGGCAGAGACCGATGGATCGACCGAGTCTCCATCTCCTTCCCCTCCGCCCGTGGCGACGCTGATGCGCTCCAAAGTTTGATTCAGGCGATCGAAAAAAAATACGTCGGCGGCACCATTGGTGTCGGAGGGCACCAGGTTGGAGGAACGCGAGTCAAAAGCGATGAAGCGTCCGTCCTCGGAAATGCTCGGCGTGAAGCAGTGGTCGACAGCTTCATCCCCCAGGTCGGACACGCTGACCCGCGTGGTGACGCCCGCCACCAGGTCGCGCAGGAAAATGTCCTGTACCTGGTTCTGGTCGCCGCCGACCAGATTGGAGGCCAGGCTCTCGAAGGCCATCCAGCGCCCACTGCCGTCAAGGTCGGCCAGACCCGAACGCGCGTTGGCTTCGCCGGCAAAGGAATCCAGGCTGACGCGGTCGGTGACCACAGCTTGAGGAGCAAGACACGCCAGGGCCAAGCACAGGAGCATCCAGAATCTCTAAGCTATGCGACCCCGATGAACACCGTGAGCCTGGCTCTGACTCCCCACGAAACGGCTCTCCTGCAAGGAGAGGGCGGAGAGGCTGCGCGCCTGTCGATGAAAATCATCGTGCGCATGGCCGAAATCCTGAACGCGCCGGCTCTGCAGGAAATCTCGCAGGCGCATATCGACGGCTGTGGGCTGCTGAGTGACGCCAGTCTGCAATTCGCCGAGACGATGGCCGGGCATCAGGCGCGCTGCGCGGTGCCCACCACCCTCAACATGGGGCCCATAGACCTGCAGCACTGGCGCGATTTCGACATTCCGCAGGAGTACGCCGAGCGTGCCTTGCGCCAAGGCAAGGCCTATGAAGACATGGGTTGCCTGCCGACCTGGACCTGCGCTCCCTACCAGGGGTATCTGGCCCCGCGTTTCGGCCAGCAGCTCGCCTGGGGAGAATCGAACGCGGTCTGTTATGCCAATTCGGTGCTCGGCGCGCGCACCAATCGCTGCGCCGATTATCTCGACCTGTGCGCGGCCATCACCGGGCGCGTGCCGTGCTACGGCTTGCACCTGGATGAAAACCGCCAAGGAGAAATCCTGGTGCGCACCGAAGAGGTCCCCCATGAGTGGTGGCAGGACAACACTTCGTGGTCGGTGCTCGGCCACCTGGTTGGGGCCTTCGCCGGCGAGCGCATTCCAGTCCTGACCGGGCTGCCGACGAGCGCCAGCAGCGACCAGTTCAAAGCGCTGTGTGCGGCGGCGGCATCGTCCGGTGGAGTCCCCATGTTCCACGCCGTCGGCCTGACCCCAGAGGCTCCCGACTTGGAGTCGTGTTTCGGCGGACGTGCTCCAGTCGCAACGAAGGTTATCGATGTGGCCGAAATGGAGCGTGGGCGCGCCGACCTCTCCACCGCGGGTGCACACGGAAAACTGGACGAAGTGTTCCTCGGCTGTCCGCACTTCTCGGTCGACGAGTTCCGGCAACTGGCCGAGCTGCTGCAGAGCCAGCCCGAAGGCGGATTCCACCCGCGCGTGGGTTTCACCGTGACCACCAGCCGTGCCACCGACGCGGTGGTGCGCAGCAGCAACTTTCACGCCATCCTCGCCCGCTGGGGGGTGCGCGTCACCCTGGACACCTGCGTGTTCCATACGCCACTGATGCGCAAAAGCAGCGAACGCATCATGACGATGTCGGGCAAGTGCGCCTATTACGCGCCGGGAGAACTCAAGGTCGAGGTCGCCTTCGGATCGCTGGAAGAGTGCGTGCGCGCCGCGGTGACCGGCTGGGTGCCACCCGTAGGAGGCCGATGAGCCGGCGCCTGAACGGCCACGTCGTGATCGCAGGACAGGCCCAGGGACGCGCTCTGGTCACTCGCGAACCCTTGAGCTTCTGGGGCGGCTACGACTGCGAACGCGGCGAGATCATCGACCGCCGCCACGAACGCTCGGGCGAGATCGCTGCCGGCAGGGTTCTGGTCCTTCCCTTTGGGCGCGGTTCCAGCACCGCCAGCGGCATCTTGCTGCAGAGCATGCTCAACGGCACCGCGCCGGCTGCGCTGATCAGTCTGCAGGTCGATCCGATCCTGGCACTTGGCGTGATCGTCGCCGAAGAGATGTTCGCTTGCAGCATGCCGGTCCTCACCTTGTCACAGATCGATTTCGAATCTCTTCAAGATGGAGACCAGATCCGGATCGAAAGCGAGGGCAACATCGTGGTGGAGTCCGCCTGATGTTGCTGCTGAACGCCCAGGACGTACGTCAGGCCTTGCCGATGGAAGCCGCCATCGAGGCGATGCGCGCCGCTTTTGTCGCGCTGGCCGAAGAGCGCGTGCAGATGCCGTTGCGCTCTCAACTCGAAGTCGCCGCGCACGCGGGCCTCAGCCTGATCATGCCGGCGGCGATCACCGGCACCGGCGAAGCTCTGGCGGTCAAGGTGGTCTCGCTCTTTGACCGCAACCCCGAACACGGGTTGGCGCGCATCCAGGGCGCGGTGCTGGCGATGGATCCGAGCAACGGCACACCGCTGGCCTTGCTGGACGGCGCTGCCCTGACCGCGATTCGCACCGGGGCCACCTCTGGCCTGGCCACCGATCTGCTGGCGCGCAGCGACGCGCACACCGTGGCGGTGTTCGGCGCCGGTGTCCAGGGGCGCACCCAGCTCGAGGCGATGTGCTGTGTACGCGAGGTGTGCACCGTACTGGTGTGCGATCCGAACGCCGTCGCTGCGCAACAGATGGTCGAGGAAATGAAAGGCCGCGGCAGGATCCCCGTCGACATTCAAGCCGTCGATGCCGACACTGCGGCGGCACGCGCCGACGTCTTGTGCACGGCAACGGTTTCGCCGACTCCGGTGTTTGCCGACCAGGAGTTGAAACCCGGCTGCCACGTCAACGCCATCGGTTCCTTTCAGCCCGAAGTGCAGGAGATTCCAGCCGCGACCGTCGCCCGCGCGCGGGTTTTCGTCGACAACCGCCAGGCGGCACTGGCGGAAAGCGGTGACCTGATCCAGCCGCTGCGCGCCGGTTTGATCACCGCCGACCACGTGGCTGCGGAAATCGGGCAGCTGCTGATCGAGCACTGCGTCGGCCGCACCACGCCCGAGGAGATCACATTATTCAAATCGGTGGGCCTGGCCGTCCAGGATGCGGCAGCCGCAAGTGCAGCAGTCACAAGAGCTAAGGAGCGCCATCTTGGATTGAATGCGGATTTTTAGGCAATGTTGCCCACGAATCTCTGCATGTTATGTTGGGTCTGACCGCCTTTCGCGAGTCTGACGACCTTCCTTGAAATTGATGTCCAAACGCCACCCATTCCTCCTCGCCGCCGGTCTGCTCGCGCTGACCGCGCTGGCTGCGCCGGTCCAAGCTCAGGCCACCCACAACGTAGACCTGGCCGGCTTCAGCTACACCCCCGCCGACCTCACCATTGCCGAAGACGATACCGTGGTCTGGACCTGGGTTGCCGGCTTCCACAATGTGGTTTCCGAGGACGGCCTTTTCACCTCGGGGTCACCGGTGTTCCCACCGATGAGCTTTTCGATCACCTTTGACGCGGCCTTCATGAATTCCGCGCCCGCCAACAGCAACGTCTACAACTACCACTGCGACGTGCACCTCGCGCTGGGCATGATCGGATCGATCACCGTGACCACCACCAACCCGGTGCTGACGGTCACCAACCTGGTCGCCGGCGCCACCGCGAGCATGCAGGTGACCAACGCCACTCCCAGCGGTCCGGTCGGTTATGCCTATTCGCTCGCCGGCCCCGGCCCGGCTTCGCTGCCGGTCGGTCCGTGCGGAGTCATGACCATCGCCATCGCCGCGCCGGTCACCTTGCTGCCGCAGAAAAACGCCGACGCCGCGGGTACCGCGCTCCTGACCACGAGTATCCCGGCAGGCATCTCTGGGTTGAAGGTCTGGATCCAGGCGTTGGATCTGGCCAGTTGCCGCCTTTCCAACGGCGCAACGATGACCGTCGGCTGAGCCGGTCTACCAGAACACCGGCAGCGACGCCGCGGCAACCTGCTCCTTGAGCTGGATCTCCATGTCCTGGATGTCCAGTTCGAGCGCGATTTGGGCTCCGTTGCGTTGCGCTCCTACGCCAACGCGGAACCCCTTTTGTCCGCGGAGTGAAGCAAGGACGCTGTGCAGATCTTCGCGTGAGCGGATCTCTTGGTCGTTCACAGTCTGCAAGCGGTCGCCCACCTGCAAACCAGCGAGTTGCGCGGCCTCGCCCAGTCCTGCGATGGTCACCCAGGCCCTGCCCCCCAGGCGCCGGCCCCATGCCTGATAGGTCGCGGCATCGAATTGGTCGCCGGGACGGCGCCCGTTCCAGGACCCGGCGTCCTGCCCCTGGGCCACCGCCTTGCGCCGCAGGACTTCCTGCATCGCTCGATAGACGTTGATCAGACCGTGCCCGGTCTGAAAATCAACTCCGGGCGGACCGATGTCGGTGGCGGTTGCGGTCAGGATGCCGGTCAGTTCGGCCGGCAGCAGCTCGGGATCAGCGGACAGCAGCAGGGCGATCGAGGCGCAGGACATCGGACCGGCGAGCGAGTTGCCGCTGACCGAGCCGCCGGGCTCCACTCCGCCATCCAAGGCGAAGCGGGGCAAGTTGAAGTTGAAGGCGCAGACCTCGGGTTTCTGCACCTGGCCCTCTTGATAGTGCTCCAGCTGCCACACCACGGGCCCCTTGCTGGCGAAGACGGTTTCGCTCAGGTCGCGATGCACGCCGGTAGCGGCAAAAACCACCCTCGGAATGTCCTCAGGCGTGCGCATCTGGCGCGGAATCGGAGCGAAGTTGCGGCTGCCACGCTGGCCGAAGTTGCCGGCCCCTGAAGCGAAGTAGATGCCGCACAAAGAACCGTGTTCGAGCACCTTGCGCCAATGACTGCGCCCGTCGCCGAGGCCGGGAATCGAGAAGCTCATGCTGTAGGTGTCGGCGCCCTGCTCGGCGGCCCACTGCACGCACAACTCAATCGGACCGATCACGCCGGCCCAGCGGCTTGCCGGAGCCACGCCGTACTCCAGATCGTGGCCGCCACTCGGCTGCCCGCACAACACGTTGGCACACAGAAAGCCGTGCATGCCTGGGCCGAAAAAGATGCGGTCGCTGTCGGCGGTGAAGTCATAACCATGAACGTCATCCACCAGGCCGTTGCCGTCGTCGTCCTTGCCGTTACCGGCGACCTCGCCCGGGTTGGCGTAGAGGTTGGCCGCCATTCCAGGGGTGTATTGGAAGTTGAAGTCGTGCACGATGTTGAGCACGCCCTCGCCGCGATAGCCGAACTCCTCCCACGCGCGCACCGCCATCAACTGGTGGCTGTACCAGGGGTGGCGCACCTCGGGAGACGGGCCTTGCGCGGAGTCCGCGCTGGCTGGCTGAGCAGGATCCGGGGCGGGCCTGGCCGCTGCCGGGTCTGGATAGGCAGGACGGTTTGCGGCGTTGCCGCGTGGGCCACGACGTCCGAGGAAGACCTTTTTCACTCCAGGAACCAGCTTCAACCCTTCGAGGGCATCGATGCTGATGCGCGCGTGGAAGCCGTTGACGATCCACAGGCGCCCGAGCTGCTTCAATTGCCCTTCTTCGCTCATGCGGACCAAAGCGGGCTCCGCCTGGCTCCAGGAATCCAGACTGAGCTGCTTCAAGGTGGCGATCGCCGCGGTGCGCAGGGCCGAGCGCTGCCAGTCACTCCATTCTTCGCTACGCCGTGCATAGGCAGCGCCATCGCCGAGCAGTTGTCGGTCAAACCAGACCACCACCGGAGTCGTGCGTGACCCATTCAAAGCAACAAGCAGCGCCGGGTCGACCCACACACCCTCGCCACTCAAGACTTCGACCGGCAAGCTCTCGGCAGGTAGAGCTGCGACCGGAAGATCTTGGTCGGGGCGGGGTTCCTGTAGGGGAAACAACAAAACGAAAAGAGCCAGGCACTGCGGCATGATTCGGCTACTTTAACCCGATCATGCGAAGCCGTGCTGTAGCCCTGTTCCTGCCCGTGATCCTGTGCGCGTGTACTGCGCCGAGCGCAGCCCAAGACCCATCCCGCGCCTGGACTCAGCCGTGGCCCGAATTCCTCACCATCGCCGAAAGCAGCGACTGGAAGGCGACCTCGACCCACGCGCAGGTGATCGACTACTGCGAACGTCTGGCTGCGGCTTCGCCACGCGTGCACATGGAACAGGCGGGGCGCACTCTGGAAGGGCGCTCGCTGCCGATCCTGGTGATCGCCGATCCGCCGGTGCGCAGCGCCGCCGACGTCGGCGACCGCCTGGTGGCCTTTGCCTGGGCCGGCATCCACTCGGGCGAGGTGTGCGGCAAACCCGCGACCCTGATGCTGGCGCGCGCAATGGCCGCGCCGGGGGCGCACCCGCTGCTCAAGGATCTGGTGGTGATCTTCCTGCCGCTACTCAACGCCGACGGCAACGACCGCATGGATCCGGGCAACCGCCCCGGTCAGCAAGGTCCGGTCGAGGGCATGGGTACGCGGCCCAACGCCGCCGGGCTCAACATCAACCGCGACTTCACCAAGCTCGACACCGAGGAAGCGCGCGCCCTGGCGCAGGTTTTTCGCACCTGGCAGCCGGTGATTGCCATGGACCTGCACACCACCAATGGTTCACGCCACCGCTACGTGCTGACCTACGACGGCCAGCGCCACCCGGCGTGCGATCCGGACCTGCTGCAGCTGACGCGGAAACAACTCCTGCCCGAGGTCAGCACCAAGATGGCGGAGGACACCGGCTACCTCAGCTTCTTCTACGGCAATTTCGCCAACCAGTACCAGGACTGGGCTGCCTATCCGGCCTCGCTGCGCTACAGCACGCATTACGGTGGCATGCGCCACATGCTTTCCATCCTGTCCGAGGCCTATTCCTACGCCGGCTACCGGGATCGCGTGCTTTCCACCAAGTCCTTTGTTGAGGACTGCTTCCTGTGGGTTGCCGAACACAAGCATCAGGTGCGCGACGCCATCGCCCAGGCCCGGCAACGGACCATCGCCCTTGGCAACGCGCCGGCGGCCGACAACCTAATCGCGTTGCGCCAGGAGTCTCGTTTTGAAGAGGGCAAGTACACGGTGCTGGGTTACGCCGGCGGCGGTGGCCGGCGCAACACCAGCAGCGAAACCAAGGATTACCAACTGCGTTACAACGGCCTGTCGGTCGCCACTCACAGCGTGACGCGGCCGTGGGCCTACGTGCTTCCAGCCGCGAGCCAGGGTGCGCTGGAGAACCTCGGCCACCATGGAATCGAAATGCAGGTCTTGAGCACCGACCTCGTGACCGAAGTCGAGGTCTACCGCGTCGGCGCTGTGCAGCGACGCGAACGAAAGTACGAAGGCCACCAGATGGTCACGGTAGAAGTCGCCGCGCGCCGCGAGCGCCAGCGCCTTGAAGCCGGTTCGATCCTGGTGCGCTGCGCACAGCCCTTGGGCAGCCTGGCCGCCTTCCTCCTGGAACCGGAGTCCGAAGACGGGCTGTGCACCTGGAATTTCTTCGACGCCGAGCTCGAAGTGGGCCGCGACTTCCCGGTGCTACGCCTGCCTGCGGCGGTCAAGGTACAGACACGTCCCTACCCTCCGAGGTCAGGCCAGTAGTTGCCACAAAATGCGGCTGCCGGCCAAGAGCACCAGCAGCGCGGTGCCCTGACGCACGCGCTGCGCCGGAAAAGCGCCTGAGCCGAGGCGGCTGCCGAGCTGCCCGGCGATCAGGACCGCGAGCGGCAGCCACCAGGCCACCGCGGGCAGGGCGAGGCTGCCGGCTTGCGAGGCATATCCGGCCAGGCCGGCCACCGAGTTGACCAGGATGAAGGCGCTGGCGGTAGCGGCGATCTGTTTCGGTTGACCCCAGCCGAGCATGTACAGGATCGGCGCCAGAAAGATGCCCCCCCCCATGCCGACGAGTCCGGAGATGCATCCCAGCACCGCCCCCAGCGGCAGGCCCAGCAGCCACGCGGTGCGCGGCTGCAGAACGGTGGCATCGCGTTGCGGCAGACGGCGGTCCAGTGCCATGCGCAAGCCGGCGAGCAACAGACATCCGCCGAGCAGAAATAGAAAGGGCCGCTTCTCTAATTGAATGGTGCCACCCCAATACGCCATCGGCACCGAGGTCAGGACAAAGGGTGCGAACAGCTTCCAGGAGAAGTGGCCGCGGCGCAAAAAGAACCAGGTGCCGCTGCTGACCACCACCACGTTGCAGATCAGCGCCAGCGGCCGCCACAGCGAGTGGTCCAGCTCGGACAGGGTCAGCAGGGCGAGGTAGGACGAACCGCCGCCGAAGCCGACCATCGAATAGAACAGCGCCACCAGCGCGAACAACGGCAGCAGCAGAGCCAGGCTCATGTGCCGGAAGGAACCTGGGGAGTAGCGGGCAGGGCGGATAGAAAGGCCCGTTCCTCGGCGATCAGGCTGGCGTTGACGCGCCCGGAGTAAGCGTCTGTTTCGAAGCCATAGGCGCGCATGACCAATTGCGCGTGGTCCCCGGGCAGGACCACCGCGTCGTGTCCGCCGAGGCGTGCCGCTGCGACTACACGCGCGCGGTCGGCGGCGGGCAGATACGCGTCCTGGTCGCCGAGCAGCAGCAGCATGGGTGCCCGCCAGGCCTGCAGTGCAGCCAGGACGTCGACGCGGGAAGGACTGCGCAGAAAGGGGGCGATCACTCCACCGAGGAAGGCACCATGGCGATCGCGTGCGGCGTGAGCACCGATCGTGTCCGGCAGAACCGGAGCGATCAGGATCAGGGCTGCGGGTTCGGCCCCCCCCTCCAGCAGAGCGCTCGCCGAAATGGCACCGATCGAGGCCGCGCGCAGGACAATGCGGCTGGAGTCGCCGTCGACCCTGGCCAGGGCTTCGCGCCACACCGACCACGCATCGCTGGCCAGGGAGCGTGGATCGCGCCGCCCTGCGGAGGCACCTACGCCGCGATAATCGACCACCAAGGATGCATAGCCGAGGTCGTGCCAGAAGCTCAGGCTCTGGCGCAGACCGGCGACACCCATGACTCCGGTGGTGATGGAGGCCGCCGAAGGCAAGAAATGCACCACCAGGGGACCATCACCAGAGGCCGGAACATAGACCCCACGCAGGATGCTCGCGTCATCGGTGGCCAGCTCGACCATCGCACTTGCGGGCGGCAGGCCGAGCAGATCGAGGTGGTCGACGCCCGCTTCCTGGACCACCGGGGCCACGCACGCGCCCGCGCACAGCGCGCCCAGAGTCAGCCAGCGGAGCCTCTGATCAACCGTAACGCCCTTCGATGTAGTCGGCGGTTTCCTGCCGTTGTGGAGTGAGGAACAATTCACCAGTGGGGCCCTTCTCCACAAGCTTACCCATCAGCATGAACACGCAATCGTCGCTGGCGCGCCTCGCCTGAGCCATGTTGTGGGTCACGAGCAGGATAGTGTACTGCTCGCGCAGTTCCCAGATCAGTTCCTCAACCGCACTCGTCGCGGCAGGATCGAGCGCCGAGCAGGGTTCGTCCATCAACAGGACCTGCGGTTGCACCGGCAGCAGCCTGGCGATGCACAATTTCTGTTGTTCTTCCAGCGAAAGACCGGTGGCCCGCTGCCCGAGACGGTCCTTCACTCGATCCCATAACAGCACGCGGCGCAGGGACTCCTCCAACAAGGCTTCTCCTTCGTCCTTGTCTGGGCGGCCGCCGTGGTCGATGCGCCAGCCGAACAAGACGTTGTCGCGGATGCTCAACGGTAGCGGATTTGGGCGCTGGAAGACCATGCCGACGCGCTTGCGCAACTGGGCCTTCTCAATCTCGGGAGCGAGTACGTCATGACCGAGGACACGGATTTCGCCTTCCATGCGTACAGAGTCGATACGCTCGTTGATGCGGTTGATCGAGCGCAGCAAGGTGGACTTGCCACAGCCGGAGGGCCCGATCAGGCTGGTCACCTGTTTGGGCGCCACGTCGAGATCGACGTCGAAAAGCGCCTGGAAATCGCCGTACCAGAGGTTCAGCCCGCGCGTGCGGATCGCGCTTGCCTGCGGCTCAGCCAAAACGACCCTCCACGTAGTCCACTGTGCGCGGATCGCGATGATCTCCGTGGAAGAGGGACTCGGTCTTCCCCACCTCGACGCACTCGCCATTCAGAAAGAAGGCGGTGCGGTCGGCCAGCCGGCGCGCCTGCTGCACCAGATTGGTGACCAGGACGATGGTCATTTCTTGCTTGAGCTCCTTGAGGACGTCCTCGATGCGCATCGTGGTGACCGGATCCACCGCGATCGAAAATTCGTCGAGCAGCAGGATGTCCGGCTCCTGGGACAGCGCACGGGCGATGGTCAGGCGCTGCTGCTGACCGCCGGAGAGCATGCTGCCGAGCGAGTCAAGGCGGTCCTTGACCTCCTCCCACAGCGCCGCGCGGCGCAGACAGCGCTCGACCAGTTCATCGAGCCTGGCCTTGTTTTTTTGCCCACGCATGCGCGGTGCAAAAGTGACGTTCTGGCGGATCGTCATCGGCAGTCCCACCGGCAAGGGAAAGACCACGCCGATGCGCGCACGCAGCGCGTAGACGTTGCGCCAGCTACGCACGTCGGCGCCGTCGAGCAGCACCTGGCCGCTCACCTGCATCCCTGAGGTCATTTCGTCCATGCGGTTGAGCGCCCGCAGGAAGGAAGTCTTGCCGCTGTTGGCCGGACCGATGATGCCGAAGATCTGGTTGGCCGGAACGTCAAGGTCGACGTCGCGCAGCACCCGTTTCTGACCGTAGGAAACGTCAAGCCCACGGATTTCGAGTTTGTTCGCGGGGAGGGCTACCACTTCTTTCTCCGGCGCAGACGGGAACGGAACAAGATCGAAGCCGAATTCAGCACCAAGACCATCAGAATCAGGACCAGGGCCACACCGAAGGGGAGCTGCTCGGGAACCCCCGGGACCTGGGTGGTGACGACGAAGAGGTGCAGCGACATCGCCATGGTCTGGTCGAACACGCTGGTCGGCAGATAGGGCAGGAAAAAGGCCGCACCGGTGAACATGACCGGCACCGTCTCGCCGACGGTGCGCGAGACCTCGAGGATGATGCCGGTGAGGATGCCGCTGCCCGAGTTGGGCAGCACCACATGGCGGATGGTCTGCCAGCGCGTGTTGCCCAGGCTCCAGCTCGCTTCGCGAAAGGCCTGGGGAACCGCCTGCAACGCCTCGCGAGTGGAAACGATCACCACCGGCAGAGTCATCACCGCGAGGGTCAGACTAGCGGCGAGGATGCTGGTGCCGAATTCGAAGAACAGCACGAAGGCGCCCACTCCAAACAGCGCGTGCACGATCGACGGCACCCCGGCGAGGTTGATGATGGCCAGGTTGATGACCCGCGTCATCCAATTGTCCTTGGCGTACTCGCTCAGGTAGATCGCCGCGGCCACGCCGATCGGCACCGATACCAGCAGGGCAACGCCGACCAGCCACAAGGTGCCGAATAGGGCCGGCAGAATGCCGCCGGCGGTCATGCCGTCCTCCGGCCAGGTGGTGAGAAAGGCCCACGACAGGGCCGGGGCACCCTTGTAGAAAAGAAATCCCAGAACCGCGAACACCGGCACGATCAGCACTCCGGACATGAGTAGGAAGAGGATCCGGAACAGGCGTTCGGTGCGCTGATTGCGCTGGTCCTTGACGGTGCGCTCGAACATCAGTTGTGCCCCCTCTGCTTCCAGCCGCCGCGGATGATCAGGTCGGCGGTCAAGTTGATGGCGAAGGTGATCAGCAGCAGCATGACTCCAATGGTGAACAAGGCGCCGAAGTGAGGGGACCCATGGGCGGTCTCACCGAGTTCGGCGGCGATCGTCGCGGTCAGCGCGCGCACCGAGTCGAAGGGACTGGTGGGCAGGTTGACCGAGTGCCCGCTGGCCATCAGCACCGCCATGGTTTCGCCGAAGCCCCGGCCGACGCCGAGCAGCACCGCGGCGGTGAGGCCGTTGCGTGCCGAAGGCAGCACCACGCGGCGGATGATCTGCCAGCGCGTTGCCCCCATCGCTTCGGCGGCCTCGCGATAGCTGTCGGGCACCGCTTTCAGCGCGTCCTCGGCGATGGTGGTCATGATCGGCGCCGCCATCAAGCCAAGAATGATGCCGGCGTTGAGCACGTTGAGCCCCATCGGCACGTCGAAGATCTGGATGATCAGCGGATTCATGATCGTCAGACCGATGAACCCCCACACCACCGAAGGAATCGCGGCGAGCATTTCGATCACCACCTTGAGCACTTCCTTGGTGCGCCCGGTGGCGAACTCGCTGATGTAGATCGCCGCGCCGAGCGAGATCGGCACCGAAATCAACATCGCCAGCCCGGTGACCGAGGCGGTGCCGGCGATCAGGGCCAGGGTGCCGTAGACCGGGTTGGACTCCGAAGTCGGACGCCAGGTCGGGTCAGTCAGAAACTCGCCAACGTCGAGGTCTTCGGTGATGAATCCAAATGCCTGGGCGAAGATGAAAACAAAAATTGACAGGATGAAAATAATCGCAGAAATCCCACACAGAAAGATCAATCCCTTGGCTATCCGGTCGATGTACCAGGCCCGGTCCAGCCGGTCGAATTCAGCGTTCATTTCAATCGTCCGCTTCTTCGCCGCGCAAGGTTTCCATCAACAGCGCAAGCCGTTCGACCAGGTCACCGTAGGTGCTGGCATAGCCCTGGCTGCGATCCAGGTTCCACACCAACAGGGTGGTGTGGAATGGAATCCTGCGGATGTGCTCACGCGCTTCGCCCGTCAGATCGATGACGATGTCAAAATCGGCGAGCGCCCCACGCACCATTTCGAAGGGCTTGGAATCAGCGTCGCGCAGCTGCAGGCCCTTGCTCTCGGCAAAGCCGAACAGCTCTTCGGGCAGCGCCTCGACGCTCTCCCAGCCGGCACTGGAGTAGCGCCCAGCTTCTGGATAGGCGCGCCGGCAATAATGCTCAGCGAGCAGACTGGCGCCGTGGTTGCGCTGGCCGAGGAACAGGATGTCGAAGGTCTTGTCCTCCTTCTGCTCTCCGGTGGCGGCGAAGATCGCCTGTTCGGCAATGTTCTTGCCCTGGTGGATCACCCGCTCCAACCGGTTGCACACGGTGAGCAGTGCGAACAGGCCCTGGATTTCGAGCTTGCCTTGTTCTCCGGTCTGGGCCAGGTTGTGGAAGACCTGGTCATAGGTGTAACCGTGCGCGGAAGCATCGGCGCGCGTCGCCCGCGCCAGCGCCAGGTCTCGGTTGAGAAAGGCCTGCATCGACCTCTCCAGCACCGCGTCCGCCTTTTGCTCCAGCATGCGGATGTCTTCGGCGGCCTGGCCAGGAACCTGGCCCCCGATCTGGTGTACTTCGCGCGAGATGGTGGCGGCGTAGTCACCGATGCGCTCCAGAGTCTTGCTCAAGCGCAAAACCCCGGTGGTGAAACGTAAATGCCCGGCGCTGGGCAGGTGACGCGCTACAAACAAATGGCACAAATGATCGATTTCGTGCGCCTTGCGATTGATGGACAGGTCGCCGAGGACCGTCTCTGCGGCCAGTTCCGGATCCAGTTCCAGGACCGAACGTACCGAGTCGGAAAGCGCCCTCCGAACCGCCTCGCCCATGCGCGCCAGACGTTTGCGCACCCGGGCGAGGTCTTTCTCCAGCCGCTGCTCATAGAGGCTCATCCACGCGCCTCGCTAAAGAGTGGCGGTCGAAACCGGTGCATAGCCCTTGGCCCGCAGGATGCCTTGTCCCGTCTCCCCCAGGATCCAGTCGAGGTATTCCTTGACCTTGCCCGCTGGCGCGCCGGCGGTGTACATGAACAACGGCCTTGCGATCGGATAGCTGCCGTCCACCGCTGAGTCGACGCTAGGCGTCACCGCCCTGCCGCTGCTGCCGACGATCGGCACCATCTTGATGTGCTCGGTGGCGTAGGCGAGTCCCGAATAGCCGATCGCACCAGTGGTCTTCTCCACCAGGTCGACGACATCCTTGGAACCGTGCATGTCGAGCGAGCCGAGTTTGTACTCGCCCTTCTTGCCCAGCACCGCCTGCTTGAAGTAGACGTAGGTGCCGGAGTTGTTCTGACGGCTGACGCGGATGATTGGGTCGGCTTTGCCGCTCATTTCCACACCGAGCTGGCTCCACCGGGTGATGTCTCCGTTCTCCCCGTAGATGCGGGCGAGCTGATCAAGGGTCAGGCTGGTGACCGGGTTGTCCTGGTGCACGTACACCGCCAGCGCGTCGAAGCCGACCACGTGTTCGACCGGCTCGATGCCGTTGGCGCGCGCGGCTTCGAACTCGGAGTCCTTCATCTTGCGGCTGGAGTTGGCGATGTCCACGGTGCCGTTGATCATCGCCGAGACTCCGGTGCCGGAGCCGCCGCCGCTGACGGCGATCATGGTTTCCGGGTGGGCCTTGCTGTAGGTCTCGGCCCATGCCTGGGCTACGTTGACCAGGGTGTCGGAACCCTTGTTCTGAATGACATCGCGCCCGGAAGCACCTTGCGGACGGCCGCAGGAGACCAGGGCAGCGCCGAGCAGGGCGAGGGGAAGAATCTGATGGATGGTCTTCATGGTCGGGTTGATCTCTTCGTTGCCGAATGATCACCCGACTCTGTGAAGTTCTGGTGAATCTGCCCAGAAGCTCGCCTGAATACGCCTATTGCACCTGCAGCACGGTGACCGTCGAATCCCAGATGACGCCGTCGTGCAAGGCTCCCATTTCGAGCGCAAGGGTGCGGCCGAGAGCGGCATTGGGCAGCGGATCACTATTGAAACTGCCTTCACCGAGAGCGTTGGTGGTGCCGTTGAATCCGACCTTGGCGTTGGGCCCGACGTCGAAGCAGTGTCCCTGCAGCAGCGAGCCGCTCTGCCCCAGGCTGTAGAGGATGACGAAGGGCGCCGACGGCGGCGCGGTGGCGTAACTCAGCGCCACCGGCGAACCCACCTGCCCCACTCCTGGACCGACCAGGTCGATACGGTTGGGAATGCCGCAGCTGTCGTTCTCGACCGCGGGGCTGACCACCAGGGCGAAGTCGGCGTCCTTTGGATTGACTCCATTCTCCGCATGAGTGTCTTGGTTGACCTCGTCGGCGAAGATCTCGACGGTCCAGATACCGGCTTCTGGATTCTGCACGAATACGTTTTCGACCACGTCCTTGGTGTTGGCGGAACCGCCCGAAGTGCTCCAGTTGTAGGCGCCGGTCAACAGCCCTTGGTTGCCCCAGTAGCGCACTCCGCTGGGCGAGGTCACGCGCAAGGACAGGTCGTTGATGCGGTGCAGACTGGAAGAGGTGGTGCCCGGATAGTCGGAATAGACCATGGTCGCGCGCAGGTCCGGCTGGCCGGCGCTGACCTCGAGCGCGTACGCGACCGACTCATCGTCCTGCAGCAGATCGGTTTCATTGACCCAGAAGGTCTGGCCACGGCGGTCGTAGAGCGTGCGCAGGTCGGGGCGGCCCCAGCCCTGGCGCATGCGCGTGATGTCGGTCTGGTTGTCGGGCCATTGCGTGGCCGACTGGATCATCAGCGCGCGGGCCAAGGTGTTGTGCGGGCGGCTGTCGAAGACCGTGGCTCCGGGGGTGTTGCCGAAGATGCCGTCGTGCCACATCTCGAACAACAGCGCAAAATGGCCGGCGACGATCGGCGAGGCCGCAGAAGTGCCGCCGAAACCGCTGTTGTTGACGGTGGCGACCGAGTCGTAGAAAGCGGACAGATCTGGCTTGACGCGGCCATCTGCGGCAGGCCCGGTAGAAGCGCCGTTGGCCCAGGCGTCGTTGGCACTGTTCATGTCGTCGTAGTGACGGATCCCGCCGACCGCCATGATGTTCTTGGCCCACGCCTGCGGCCGCGAATCCTGATTACCCGCATTGGACTGTGACTGGGTGATCACGATGTCGTAGAGATGGATGATGTCGTCCATCTGCTGAGAAATCGAGGTGTAGCTGAAGGTGCGGGTATTGCCCCAGCTATTGCTCTGATAGACCGCAAAATAAGGATTGGTGACCAGGCGCGCAGTGTGCGTGTAACGGTTGCCGAGGTTGCCGTAGTCGGCGAAGATCCCCTGCGCGTCGGGCGCCATACCGCGCGTGGAGGAAGTGGTGTCTGCGAAGTTGATGCTATAGGTCGAGGTGCCGTGCGAATCACTCCCTGAGCGCGATCCGTGCAGGATCGGCGCATGCCGCCACGCGGAAAGACCGGTGTTCAAGTTGCCGTCCATGTCCTCGGCGCGCACGCCGGTCCCATCGTAGCCGGCAAGCGACTCGATGTAGTCCGCGCCCATGATTGCACGCACCTTGTCCATGTCCTCTTCGGGCAGGCTCCAACGATCGATGCCGAGGACCTCCGGCAGCGAAGCCACGGCTACCAGTTGCTCCGGTGTCAGGGTCGCCTCGAGAATCCAGCCCTGTTCAATGTGGCGTTCGACGGTGCCGCCGAGAGCCAGCACTTGCGCGGCGACCACGTCTTTCGCCACCCCCCCCCAATGATCGACGACGAGGTTGTAACGCGCGCTCACCAGTCCTCCGGATAGGTAGTCGAGCATGATCTCGTCCTGCAGCTTGTAGGCCGCGTGCATCGGTCCGACCCAGCGCACGAAGGGCAGCACGAGCAGCGCGTCGGCACTCGTGGAGCTCATACGCCAGATCGCGGCGTGCTGCGCCAGGTAGCGGAGTTCGCTGCCGCCGCGCGCGCGCAATTCCTCGCGCCAGGCTTCGGCGGCCTTGCCCGCGTATTGCACGATCCACAATTCATTCGCCGGTCCGGCGCTCAACTCCGGCGGCAGCGGCGGTGTGCCTTGCACGAGGGGATCGAAATCGGCGTAGCGCAGCTTGATCTCAAAGGTGCTCGGGCGGCGGCGTCCGAAACTGAGCCCGCCATCCACCGACAGCGCCTGGGTCACGCGGCCGGGCTCTCGCCAGGTCAGCGTGACCGTGTCTGCGAAGACCACCACTTCCGGAGGATCTCCGCCGGCTTGGGCAGGCAGAGCCGCAACGGCGGCGATCGGTGCAACGAGCAAAATGCCGAGCACCAGCAGCAGGGAGGTCAGGGAGGAAGCGATCGGGAGGAGAGGTCTGCGCATGAATTCAAGGAACCCACCCAGGCTAGCACAGTCAGCGCCAGTCGCCGCTGAGGACGAAGGCACCCCAGGTGCTGGGGCGGGCGTCTCCGTTGAATTCTTCGCGATTGCGTTGCAGCATCTTCAGCTTGGCCTGGTGCAGAGCGTCGCCTTTGCCCATTCCTGTGAGCCACAGATTGGTGTAGAAATCATTCATCAGAACCGCGGTGGCCGCATCATTGACCTTCCACAGCGAACTCACCACCGAAGCCGCACCGGCAACCTCAAAGGCCCTGCGCAAAGACAACAAGCCCTCGCCCGCCTGGCGGCTGCCGAGGGCGGTCTCGCAAGCGGAGAGCACCGCGAGCTCGCACTGGGACAAATCGATGCGCTGAATTTCCTCCGCCGACAGGTATCCATCGCCATGGATAGGGTCGGGACCACGGTTGACCCCAGCGAGCACCAGTCCGGAACGCAAGCCGGGAAGCAGTTCATCGCCCTGGAGTGAAGCCTGTTGCGGATCGAAATAGCCATGCGTAGCCAGGTGCACGAAGGAATGGCCGGGCAGCTGCTGGCGCAAGGCCTCCTCGGTGGCTTCGCGACCTTCGATCCGCGTAAACCCTGAACCCACTCCGTGGACCACGGCGTAAAGGTCCTGGATTCCTTGGATTTCGGCTGCGGTGCCGGCCAGAGAGTCCCATTGCGTCGTCGACCGATCCGGGTTTCCTGAAGGGCTGCTTTCCGCAGCGTCTTGCAGGTCAGGTTGGGCGTAATCCACGTTGCCAAGCGCCAGAACGCCGCCCACGCTCGCTCCATGTTTCTTCCGGGAAACCACCAGGCGGGTCGGGTCAGACAAATAGACGAAGCGGTGCTTTTCGATCAGATAGCTTCCGTCTTGGTCCTTCAGGATTTCGAAGGGGAGCTCACACAAGAATCCATCAGGGCACAGAAGCACCGTATCGGCGTCACCAATGGCTTCCCGCAAGGGCTCCCACAAACGACTCAACACCTGAACTGCGGCGCTGGTGTCCACAGCGCTGTCCGACCGCCCTCCGCGAGCACCGGAAGCATTGAGGTAAGCGGCCTGGACTCGGCGTGGTTCCTCCAGATCGCCGATCAGGACCAGGCGGACCTGCCCCCGTGGTGGAACCACCCACGCGTAGACCTGTTTACCAACGAAGAAATCCACCAAGACCCCGCCCTCGGGAATGGCGTCCTGGACTTCGATCGCAGTCGGAGTTGCCAGGATCCGATCGACGCCCAGGTCCTGATTAAGGCGCCTCTCCAAGCGAAGCCGGCGGTCCCTGAGTTGCACGACCTGAACTGCGTGATCCTCGGCTTGCTCAAGGATGGGAAGGAGAACCAGGGCAGAAAGCTCCTGGGCCACCTGAGTAATTTCGGCGAAGCGCGCGGAAAGACCTTCGTCCTGGTTCTGTTGAGCAAGGCTCAAGCCCGCGGCCTGGATCCGGGTCGCCTTGCCTTTCCATTGCAGATAGAGCGAGAAGGCGGTATCCAGCGGAGCTTCCTCCAGATTGAACAAGCTGGAAAGATAGTTGGACGGATCGGCGTGGACGGCCAGGGTTTGGAATCGGCCCGCTTCGGACATCAATGGAAGTTCCCGATCCAGTCTGCGTAGGGAGCGTCGTACACCTTCCTCAAAGAGCCTGGTTGATTCGGCGTGGCGTCCGGCATTGTGGTGATTCACCGCCAGACGGACCATCGCCTCCACCGTCTCTGGATGTTCAGGCCCCCTGGCGGATTCCATAATGCTCATTGCTCGCAAAAAATGCGGCTGCGCCTGATCATATTCCCCTTGAGTGGACAGAAGACTGGCAAGATTGCTCAGGCCGACCGCCACGTCGGGGTGTCCAGGCCCGAATACCTTTTCCCAGATTCGCAGGGCACGTTCATAGAGCGGCTGAGCTTCTTCGTAGCGCCCCTCTTGCTTCATCAGAATCGCAAGTGAATTCACGCTATTGCCGGTCACTACGTGGTCAGGCCCAAGCTCTCTTTCGCGGATCGCAAGGACACGCTCGAACAGGGTTCGCGCTTCTTCGAAAGCGCCTTGCGACATCTTCAAGCTACCCAGATCAGTGGTGCTGCGCAGGGTCTGGATGTGTCCTTCGCCATGAATTCGGATATCGACGTCCAGGGCCAGTTCAAAAAGGGGCGTGACCTGCTGCAAGCGGTTTTGAGAGGTGGCCAGTGAAAGCAAATTGCGCATCTGGGGGCTGCCGCCGGCGCGACCACGTTGGGCCAACCGTTCGCGAATGGTCATCAGGCGCTCAAAGATCGGCAACGCTTCCTGGAGATTGCCCTGACTGGCAAGCAACTCGCCATAACCATTGAGGCAGAAGGTCACCAGATAATGGTCTTCTCCCAAATCACGCACCAGGATCGCCAGAGCGCGTTCAATCATTTGCCGAGATCCGGAATAATCGCCGAGGTCTTCCAGGGCAAGAGAATGGTGGGCCAAGGTCATGGCGAGACCGACCTGATCGGGGCCCTGGACCCTCTCTTGGATCTTGGCTGAACGCTCGAACAACGGGCTTGCCTCCGCCGCTCTGCCAAGGATCCGATAGCACTCGCCCATGTTGTCAAGCATGACAGCAAGAGTCGGATTGACTTCAAGCGGCACCGTTTCCTCGATCGCCAAGGAGCGTTGGAAAAGGGGCAGGGCCTGGTCATAGAGTCCTTGCCTGAGCAGGACCTTGCCGAGATTCTGCAGAATCCGCCCGACCTCGACGTGCTCTGGGCCAAGAGCGGATTCCAACGCCTGCAGCAAGCGACGATAGGCCCACTCAGCGCCGCTATGGTCGCGCGCTTGATCCATCACCCGGGCCAGGCTGCGCAACGCCTGGACTGCAAGTTGATGGCCATTTCCATAGGTCATCTCGCGGATGTCATAGGCACGGCGGAAATGAGATGCGGCCTCGCGGAACACCCCCATCTCGCCGTGAATGGCACCCAGGTTCATGTGCATCAGTGAGGTATCCGGATGGTCGGCTCCAAGGGTCTGGATACGAATGGCCAAGGCTCTTTCAAAGAGCCCGAGCGCCTCTTCTTTATTGCCCAGGCGCATCTGGATTCCGGCAATCTGATTGATTGCTTGAGACGTATCTGCGTGGTTCTCTCCGAACACCTCCAGGGCGATCTGCAAAGCCTGCTCTGCTGGGGCAAGGGCCTCTTGGGTTTTTCCCGCATACCAGTGCACCAGAGCAAGTTCATTCCACGACTCGCGCGATTCTGGGCTTACTCTGCCATGACGATCTTCAGTCCAGGAGATACGCCTGGTCGCGTCGTCAAGAGCCATCTCGTAGCGTTGGTCCGTGGTCATCGAAGCCGGTGACCCGGATCGGAGCAACAGAGAATATTCTCCTTGGCCTCGATTCAACGCCCCCAGGGTCAATCGATACTCATGATCCGCGGTGAGGTCCAACACCAAGCGCGCATGAGTGGTACCGAGTCCATCGTCGTCTTCACCAACCAGCATTCCGGTCCGATCATGCAAGATGAGATAGGCATCGAAGGCAAAGGAGTGCAGGTCGAGGAAATATGGTCCAGCCTCGGAAACGCGCAGGGGGACGACCACGCCAACTGGGTCCAGATCAAATTGGTTGGCATTTAGGGCCGGGGAACGGATCTCCTCGGCACCTTCATCAATGACCCCTCGGACCGTTTCATCGACGACCGGCGCAGAGGGCTGTTGGAAACAAAGGACCAGGGCCAGGACGTGGGTGGCGGCCATGCTTTGGAGTATAGGTCAGATGGTAGGCCGTCCTCAGCGCCATTCCCCGCTGAGGACGAAGGCGCCCCAGGTGCTGGGGCGGGCGTCGTCGCCGCTTTCAAGGCGGTTGCGGCGCAGCATGCGCAGCCTGGCTTGGTGCAGGGAAGCGCTACGAGTCATTCCTTTGGTCCATAAGTTGGTGTAGAAATCTTTCATCAATTGGGCGGTGGCCTGGTCTTCCACTTTCCATAAGGAGCTGACCACGGTGTCGGCGCCGGCTACC
Organism: Planctomycetota bacterium; assembly: GCA_021776925.1. GTDB lineage: Bacteria > Planctomycetota > UBA1135 > UBA1135 > UBA1135 > JAJFFB01. The sequence continues at coordinate 23,478 of JAJFFB010000003.1, forward strand.
GCAAAGGCGCGGCGCATGCTCATCAGGCCCTCGCCGGCGCGGGCGCTGCCGAGGGCGGTCTCGCAGGCGGAAAGCACCACCAGGTCGCATGCCGACAGGTCGAGGTGTTGGATTTCTTCGGCGGACAGATAACCATCGTCGCGGGTGGGATCGGGCTCCGCATTGACGCCGGCGAAGACCAGCCCGGAGAGCAGCCCGGGGAGCAGTCCCACCGCCCTGATCTGTTCTCCCAATTGCGCCTTGGCCTGTTTCTCTTCAGCATCGAGGAGCAACGAGGGGAGATGATCGGGTTCGAAGTAACCGTGGGTGGCGATGTGCAC
>JAJFFB010000021.1 GCA_021776925.1 Planctomycetota bacterium
TCTTGCAGGAACTTCTCTCGTTTCGTGGGTTTCCGATATTGCTCGAAACCGTTCTCGGCGAAGGTCGACTGGCGCATGCCGAAATTTTAACCATGCGGGTATCGAAATGGAATTCATGGCGAATAAATCAGAGCTTCCCTAGAGAATTGTCGGATTCAATTTCGGACCAAGATGCCAACCACTCTCTAACGAGATAAAAATTACTGATCTCGTAGGTCCAACGTAGGCCAGAAAAAGATGTGGTGGCCGGAGTGATTTCCTGGAATGACAAACTGAGTTTGAGACCGTCGACCTTGAGCAAGGTCCGGAACATGAAAAAGGTGCGGCCGAGGATGCCCCCAGCCGCACCGAGTCTAGTGTGCCCGAAGCTCAGGCGGTCACTGCGCTGCGCGCTTCGGCGAAGCGGCGGATGCCTTGCTGCAGACTCTCCGGATCCAGACGCGCTTCGGCGATGATCTCGTCGAGCGAGCCGCCGGTGCGCCAGCGGTCGTCGTGATCGGGGCTCATGGCGTAGTCGAAGGAGGCCTTGTCGGCCGCCCACAGCCACATGTTCTGCCGCGCGTTGTTGGTGATGAAGGTGCTGTGCGCCCAGTCCTCCTTGCTCACCAATTGATCGCGCCACGCCGGGGCCTGCAGCATGAACAGCTCGTGGCTGACCGCCGCAACCAACTTCACGTTGGGGCCGCCGTTGTCGAACCAGTCCTGCTGCATCAATTGCACCACCGAGGCGGTGGAGGAGGTGCCGCGCACGAAGATGCAACCGTCCTTGGGCCGTGCCGGGTCGTAGTCGCGCATCAGGTAGGCGCCCTTGGCGGCTTCGCGGTGGTCGGCCATGCCCAGCGCCTGGCGGTCGGGGATCTCGATGCCCGGCCGCGTCAGGTGCAGCGCCACGATTGGCGCGTCGGTGCCGAGCGCGGCGAGCAGCGCCGGCCCGACCTCGTTGGGCTCGTAGGGGTGCAGGTCGATGACCTGACCGCGCGGGAAGAACTGGGTGACCCCCGGCGAGTAGATGCCGAAGTGGGTGCGCGAGTCCTCGGCGGTCTCGGGCCCGGAGTGTCCGGCGACCCAGATCACCTTGCCGTGCTGGAGCGGACTGTCCTGCACCAGCTGCGAATACAGCCGCATCGGACCGTACTTGAGGTAGCTGAAGGAGCCATAGGTCGAACACGCGCCCCAATAGCCGCTGAAGGACTGTTCGGGGTCAGCAGACATGTTGGTCGACGCCATGCCGCAGAGAATGCCGGCGTTGCTGAACTCGGTGATCGCGGTCGGTAGCAGGGCGCCACCGGGGCTTTTCTTGCGGTCGTACCAGCCGAAGCCCTTCTGCTCCTGCCAGTCCTTGGCAAAACCCGACAGGTTGGTCGAGTCGGCGAGGTCGGCGCTGGCGGCGAGCACCACCGGGCGCTGGTACTTGCGCCGCGCGACCGAGTTCAGGTAGGCGCCAACGCGCGCGAAGCCGGCGCGGTTGGGCTGCTTCTCGCCGGCGGCGAAGAAGATCTCGTCGGGCAGACTGTCGGGATCGGTCAGCTCCGGATCCTGGTTGGGATCGCCGCCGAGTTGCACGCCGTCGATCGCCTCGGGCACCGATTCACCGATCTCCACCAGGGTGTCGGCCAACCACTTGCAGTAGTCCTCGTCGTCGAGCAGGGACAACGCCGCTTCGATGTTGGTTGCGGTCTGTGCGCGGAAGGCCTCGGGGCTGTCGGGTTTGGCTTCGCCCATGGCCTCGAAGGCCACGCCGTACTTGTCGGCGAAGGCTTGCTTGGTGGCCCAGTACAGCTCCGAGTTCGGCTTGTGCGCAGCACCGTGCGAGGCGTAACCGGTGACCCCATAACCGCGCCCCTTGATCGTCTTGAACCAGGTGCAGCGCGGCTGGTCGCCGTCGGCGTAGACGTTGCCGAGCAGCGCCTTGGCCAGCTGGCCGTAATCGGTTCCATCCTCGGTGCCGTTGGTGAGGAAGCCGTAGCTGTCGAACCAGGTCTGCGGATCGCCGTAGACGACCTCGGAGAACGCGCGCGCGTCGATGCCGTTGTCGTTCCAGTCGAGCAGGTAGACCAGGTTGGACAGGCCCAGGCCCCAGGCGATCTGCTTGGTCTCGTGGTGGCAGCCGGCGGTGTGGCCGCCCTCACCTTCCATCGCGTAGACCCGCACCTCACCGGCACCGGCGTGTTTCAGCGCCAGCGCGATGCCGGCGGCGACCGGCGCGCCGTGACCGCTGGGGCCGGTGTTGGCCTTGAAGAACAGGGTCTTGCCTTCGGCTTCGGCGTGCCCGGAGAGGCCGCCGTTGCGGCGCAGGTTGAGCAGGTCTTCCCACACCAATTGGCGCTCGAGGCCGCCGGGCACCTGATAACGCGCGTCGCCGGTCTTGGCGTGCATGCGTCGCAGGGCCTCGTTGTACACCGCCAGCATCGCGTAGATCAGCGGCGTGGTGTGGCCGGCGACGAGCACGAAGCGGTCACCGAAGGCCTTTTCCGGGTTGCGGATGTCCCAGCGCATCACCCCGGACAGGGTGAGGGCGACCATCATCGGAACCTTGGAGCGCGAGCCGCCGGGGTGGCCGCTCTGGCGATGGTTCAGCATCAGGTCGATGAGCTGGTCGATCATGTCGCCGGTCTTCTCCCACTGGGGGAAGTCGGCACGAAGCTGCTCGAAATCAGGAACGGGTCGGGTCATGGAAGGTAGGTCCGGACGGCTCCCACGGGCGGGGGATGGAGCCGATCCGGCCCGCCATTCTAGCCTCGTCCTATGCTCAGGAGCGCGCGCGCGCCTGGCTCAGGATCGGCGGAATGCCGACGCCATAGCGTTCGAATCCATGATTCACCAATTCGCGCTCTAGCAGGATATTGCGCCCGTCGAGGATCAGCTTGCGCTTCATGATGCGGCCGAGGCGTTCGAAGTCCGGGTTGCGGAATTCGTTCCATTCAGTGCACAGGATGATCACGTCGGCGCCGTCGGCGACCTCGTACATGTCGAGCAGATAGTCGTCGATGTTGTCGCCGATCAGATCGCGCCCGGTCTCGAGCGCCTCGGGATCGCAGGCGCGGATGGTCGCGCCGCGCGCCTTCAATTCGGCCGAGATCGTGATCGCCGGCGCCTCGCGCATGTCGTCGGTGCGCGGCTTGAAGGCCAGGCCCCACAGGCCGACGGTGATTCCCGACAGATCCTCACCGAAGAGCTCGTCCATGCGCTCGACCATCAGGCGCTTCTGGTGCGCGTTGACCTCTTCGACCGCCTGCAGGATGCGGAAATCGTAACCGTGCTCCTGCGCGGTGTGCATGATCGCCTTGACGTCTTTCGGGAAGCACGAACCGCCGTAGCCGATGCCGGAGTACAGGAAGGGCTTGCCGATGCGCACGTCGGAGCCGATGCCGCGGCGCACGTTGGAAACGTCGGCGCCGACCTTGTCGCAGATGCGCGCGATCTCGTTCATGAACGAGATGCGCGTGGCCAGCATCGCATTGGCCGCGTACTTGGTCATTTCCGCCGACACCGGATCCATGTGCAGGATCGGCGCGCCGTTGCGCACGAAGGGCGCGTACAGCTCGTCCATCAGATCGAAGTCCTCCTGGCTTTCGGCGCCGACCACGACGCGGTCGGGCTTCATGAAGTCGTCGATGGCGGCGCCTTCCTTGAGGAACTCGGGATTGGAGCACACCGCGATCGGGTGCTCGCTGTGTTCATTGGCCAGCGTCTTGACGCGGTTGGCGGTGCCCACCGGCACGGTCGACTTGTCGACGATCAGCTTGGGACCGTTGGCGGCGCGGCCGATCTCTTCGGCGACGCGGTAGACCGCGCTGAGGTCGGCGCCACCACCCGGGCCGGGGGGGGTACCGACGGCGATGAAGACCACGCGCGCCGCTTCCACCGCCTGCTTCAGGTCGGTGGTGAAATTGAGACGGCCATTTTTGTGGTTGGACAGGACGAGCTCGGACAGGCCTGGCTCGTAGATCGGGATTTCTCCCTGCTTCAGGCGTTGGATCTTGTCGGCGTCGATGTCGACGCAGATGATCTGGTTGCCCATTTCAGCGAAGCAGGTGCCGGCGACGAGGCCGACGTATCCGGTTCCGATGACTGCGATCTGCATGGTTCAGCGGTTGGTTCGAGGGGAGGAAAGGGCCTGATGATAGGGCCGCGTTCAGCCGTCGGCAGGGGGCTGGCTCTTGCCGGATTCGAAGGCGGCGTCGACCTCGTCCTTGTAGCCGGTGTTGTTCAAGCCGACGTCGATGCTATTGGGACGTTTCTCCATCAACACAGCCTTATTGGCCGGTCCCAACGCTTTCATCGACCCCACCGCCCGGGTGCCCATTTCGCCCATTTCATCCAATCCCTTCGGCGCTTGTTCGGCCGGATCTTGAGCCAGGTCGTAGAACAGGGTCGAAGGGGAATGGCCCGCGTAGCCGTTGCCAGCCCTCCAGCCGTGATCGCGCACCACCTTCAGGGTTCCAAGCCGGTAACCCTGCAGCTCGCGCGGCACTCCGGGATGACGCAGGTCCAGGTGCACCTGGAAGCCATCGCCCTCGGCGCCGACCAGAGGCATCACACTCTTGCCGCTGCGGCCCGGCCATGCTTCGAGGCCGGCGAGGTCGAGCAGCGTGGGGCCGACGTCATAAAGGTTGACCGAGCCGCTGATCCGGGATCCGGCATCGACTCGGCCAGGCGCCAGGATCAGCGCAGGAACGTGTACGACCTCTTCGTAGAGCGTGCGGTGATGGAAAAGATGGGTTTCCCCATTGTGGCTCTCACCGAAATGGTCACCATGATCACTGACCACCGCGAAGATCACGTCATCGGCAAGTCCGCGTTCTTCCAGCTTGGCATAGACCCGGGCGATGTGATCGTCGACGTAGCGGATCTCAGCGTCGTAGAGCGCCTTGACCCTTCCGAGTTCCTTGGCGCTGTACTCGCGTTGGGGATCGTCGCCGTGTGCAGGGGTGAACGTCTCGCCGAGAAGGCGGTCCGCTTCACCGAAATCGGGGAGAAACCTGCGCGTGTATTCTTCCGGCGCCAGGTAGTTG
>JAJFFB010000201.1 GCA_021776925.1 Planctomycetota bacterium
CGGCGGCTGCGCGTGGCCAGGTATTCGTGGTAGCGCAGGGCGCGGCCATATCCCAATCCGTCTTCTTGCAGCAGTTCGGAACTGCGCCGCACCACCCACTCGTTGACGGCGGCCATCAGGAATGGCGCCGCCCAGTGCCCGTTGGTACCCACCTCGAAGGGCTGGGTACTGCGCGCGGTGGGCGCCTGCATCGCCTGCGGCCAATTTTCGTAGAGGTGCAGCGCCGACGCCAAGGTGCCGCCGTTAAGGCCGCCGCTAATACGGTAGTAACCACGGACCTGGGCGACCGGCAGCTCGCGCTCGCGCATTTCTTCAGTCAACTGCTGCAGCGCCAGGTCGGTCGGCACCGAATCAAAACCGGAAGCAGGAATCAACGTGGTGCCGTCGGCGCTGGCCTGCTCGTGGTGCTCCATGATCAATCCGTAGATCCACGGGATCTCACCGGTGAGGTCGGCGTAGTGGCAGCGGTTGCGCACGCAGGCCGCGACCAGCGGGCTGCCGTAGCGCGCGAAGGGCCCGGCGCACGAGATCACCACGCGGCTGCGCGCGGTCAGCGCATCGACCGCGTCAGCGTCGAGGCCGTCGGCGACCAGCGCCGGAACCGCCAGTTCTTGCGCGAGCGCGGCGACCTTGTCCGGATTGCGCCCGGCGACCGCCCAGCGCAATTCGGAGGGAGCATGGCGCGCCAGCTCACGCGCGGCCAGACGCCCGGTGAAACCGGTGGAACCCTGCAGAACCAGGTCGAACTCGCGATCCATTGACGCAGACTAGCACCCGTCCTACAAGAGGAGCATGCCCAAGCTGCTGCCACTCATCGCCGCCGTGCTGGCCTTTGCCGCCTGCTCCCAGCCCGCCCCCCAAGACGCCGACACGATGGAGCGCTGGCAGGGCGTTTCCTTCTTCGACCTGGAAGCGCGTACGCTCGAGGGCGAGGCCTACCCTCTGCAGCAGTTCGCCGGACGCCCGGTGCTGGTCGTCAACGTTGCCAGCAAGTGCGGGTACACGCCGCAATACGAAGGACTGCAGCAGCTTCACCAGGATTATGGCGAGCGCGGTCTGGTGGTGGTCGGCTTCCCGTGCAATCAGTTCCTTAGCCAGGAGCCGGGCACGCCGGAACAGATCCGCGCATTCTGTGACGAGAACTACGGCGTGTCCTTTGCGTTGATGGAAAAGGTCGAGGTGCTCGATGGCGATGCGCAATCGCCGATCTACGGCCTGCTCGGCACCCGCACCGGCCAGCTGCCGGCGTGGAACTTCGCCAAGTATCTGGTCGCTGCGGACGGCGAAACGGTCACCTTCTTCGGCACCAAGGTCGCCCCCGACGACCCCGAACTGGTCGGCGCCATCGAAGCCAGCCTGCGCTGAGCGCTCAACGCGCGAAGAGCTGCGTCGGGTCCTTGAAGGACTTGAACTCGAGTGCGTTGCCGGAGGGATCGAGCAGGAACATCGTCGCCTGTTCGCCGGTTTCGCCCTCGAAGCGCAGGTAGGGCTCGATGACAAAGGTCGTTGCGGCGAGCCGCAGCCGCTGCGCCAGGTCGTGCCACGCCGCCCAGTCGAGCACCAGGCCGAAGTGGGGGACCGGCACCGCCTTGCTGTCGACCTCGTTGTGATGGTGCTGCGGCGCGGCCATGCTGGCATCGAGATGCGCCACCAACTGATGGCCGTGCAAATTGAAGTCGACCCAGTGCGCGCTGCTGCGCCCCTCGGGGCAGCCGAGCAGCCCGCCGTAGAAATCTCGCGCCGCCGCCAGGTCATGAACAGGAATGGCCAGATGGAAGGGGTGGCGGGGCAGGTCGGAGGTCGGCATGCTGGACTCACGATATCGGCTCATGTCCGTCCTCCCTCTGCATTCCGGGCGCAAGTCCTTCCGTCGCTGGCCTGACTGCCCGCCCGGACCATGGGACACCTTGGTCATCGGTTCGGGCATGGGCGGCATGAGCTGTGCCGCGGCGTTGGCGCGCTCGGGCCAGCGCGTGCTGTTGCTGGAACAGCACCTCGTGCCCGGCGGTTTCACCCACATGTTCGGGCGCAAGCAGTTCCGCTGGGACGTCGGCGTGCACGCCATCGGCGAGATGCGCCCGCGTGATCTGCCGCGGCGCGTGCTCGACTGGCTGGGCAAGCAACGCGTGCAATTCGAAGCGCTTGGTGATCCCTATGACCGCTTCCGTTTTCCCGACGGCTTCGAGATCGGCTTCGCCGCCGACCCGCGCTCATTTCAACGTGACCTGGTCGCCACCTTTCCCGAGGACCAGGCCGCCATCGATCAATACCTGCGCTGGGTGCGGCGGGCGAGCAAGGCGGCGGTCTCCTTCTTCGCCTACCGCAGCATGCCGCAGTGGGTCGAGCGCTGGGGCGGCCGCGTGCAGGGCTGCTTGCGCCGCGACTGGTGGGCGCTGACCACCGGCGAGGTCATGGACCGCCTCGGCATCGAGGGCAAGCTGCGTTGCGTGCTCGGCGCGCAATGGGGTTACATCGGCGAAGTTCCGAGCGACTCCAGTTTCGCGGCGCAGGCCTTGATCCACACCCATTTCCGCCATGGCGCGTGGTTCCCGGTGGGTGGTGCGAAAGCCTTTGCCGCCGCACTGCTGGCGACCGTCGAGGAGGCCGGTGGCGCGACGCTGGTGCGCGCCGAGGTCGAGCGCATTCTGGTGCAGGGCGGGCGCGCGGTCGGGGTGCGCATGGCCGATGGAAGCGAGATTCGTGCCCAGCGCGTGGTTTCCGCGGCCGGGGCCAAGACCACCATCGGACGCCTGCTGGACGAGGAATGGCAGCAGAGTGAATGGGCGCGTTCGATCACCGCCTTGCCGGATTCACCGGCGTATTTGTGCCTGAACCTCGGCTTCGCCGGCGATCTCTCCGCCACCGAGGCGGCGCGCGCCAATCTGTGGTTGTTCGAGGAATGGCGAGACGATCAGCGCGAGTGGCAGGCCCAGGACCCGGCCGCGCTGGCGCCGATCCTGTACCTCAGTTTTCCCTCCTACAAGGATCCGACCCACCAGCCCGGCGCAGAGCAATTCCACACCGGCGAGTGCATCACCTTCGTGCCGTGGGATCTATTCCAGCGCTGGCGCGGCAGCGCCTATGGGGATCGCGGCGAGGATTACCTGGCTTTGAAGAATGAACTGAAGGAGCGCTTGCTGGCGCAGCTGCGCCGTCACGTCCCGGCGTTGATGGAGCGCGTGGTGTTCTCCGAATTGTCGACGCCGCTGTCGGCTTCGCACTTCGCCCGCGCGCATCAAGGCGCGATTTATGGGCTCGCCGCGGTGCCAGCCCGTTACCGCAACCTGCACCTGCGCACGCGCACCCCGATCAAGCGCCTCTATCTGAGCGGCGTGGACGCCGCCTCACTCGGCGTAGTCGGAGCGATGATGAGCGGAGTGCTGACCGCCGCCACCATCCGCCCGCGCCTCTACCGGCGCTTGATCTAATGTGGCATTAGCCATTCGACCGAACCATGATCTGCACGACTGTTCCATTTCTGCTCTTCGCCATGACTGCCTGGTCCTGTGGAACCCAAGAGGACCATGGTGCCGCGCAGACCGCGCCGATCACGTTGGCTTCGCTGCTTGAAGAGATGGTCGATCCAGCCGCGATCGCTCGTTTCCCCGACCCCGCCTATCGTCAGCTGCAGGCGAGCAGCTACAACCGCGCTTCCACTTCTCGTTTTCAGCCCGAGCAAGGTACCGACGGCTGGTTTGCCGACTCCGATGGCCTCGGTTTCCTGCGCATCGAAGGCGAAGGCGAGGAGCGAGAGTGGGTAGTGATGGAACACGACGGCCCCGGTTGTCTGACCCACATGTGGACGCCGTATTTCTATTACAACTTTGGCAACCGCGTCGGCCCGCGCATCAAAATCTATCTCGACGGGAATTCCGAGCCGGTGATCGACGAGGTCTTCATCGAACTGCTGACCCGCAACGAATAGCCGGAGGCCTATGGCGCGCGCCCGCCGCACAGCAACGCGCACCAGATCCCTGAGCCCTTCGCTTCCTTCACCGCACGCGCCGGCGATCTCTATCTGCCGATCCCCTTCGCCAAGTCCTGCCGCATCACAATGGATCAGCCGCCTTTCTATCACATCATCAACTACCGCGCCTATGAGCCCGGAACCGAAGTGCAGAGCTTCACCTGGACCGATCCAGAAGCTCAGGTCGTCGCCCTGGAGACGGCTGCCGAGGCCGTTGCAACATTTCGTGGCTGGAGTGAGAATTCGAGGGAAAACCAGGAATCATTGAGGGTAAAAGGAACTCCAGAGGCGGACAAGCCGTTGGAACTAAAGCTTGGGATTGGACCGGCTGTCGCGGCATCTTTCGGTCTGGTGTTCGGCGGCGATCCTTTCAAGGCCCAACCTGAACTGTGGCGCAACCTGGTCCTCGAAATGCAGTTTGATGATGAACGCACAGTTTGGTGCCCATTAGGCGACTTTTTTTCCTCACCGAATCGGGTGAACAAATTCCGAACCTCCCGTCGTGGAGTGGCCGGCTCCGGGGCATATCTCATGGTGAGTGGATGGCCGATGCCATTTTTGAAGAGTGGTTTCATTCGCATCCACAACCTGGGGGAACACGCTGCCGAGATCGTGCTCGTTGCAAGTGTGAAGCCATGGGAGTGGGATGAAAACTCGATGCACTTTCACACTTCGTGGCGGCCGGATGAGATTCATCAGGGCGATCGCTTTGAGGACTGGAACTTCATCACCATCGAGGGGCGCGGGGTGTTGGTCGAGGACACCTGGACGGTGCTGGCGCAGCGGCCCGGCTGGTGGGGGGAGGGCGATGAGAAGATCTACGTCGACCTGCCGGTGGACGCGACCTTTCCAACCCACTTCGGCACCGGCACCGAGGACTATTACGGCTGGGCAGGGGGGCGCGTGCCGACGCGCGAGGACCTGTTCTCGCACCCCTTTCTGGCCAACATCAGCGTCGGCTCGACGGAAGCCGACAACCCGCGCGGATTCAACATCTGCAACCGTGTGCGCGGCCTCGACGCGATTCCCTTCCGCGAGCGCCTGGTCTTCGACATGGAATTGTCGCCCGGTACCGACCAGCGCAATACCTGGGACCTGCTCGGCTATTCGTCGGTGGTGTACTGGTACGCGGTTCCCGGCGCGACCTCCAATCGGCCCCCGCAACCCGAGGCTGCTCTCCGCCCCTTGATGTCGTTGGAGCAATTGGACCAGCGCTCCGCGCAGTTGCGCGCTGCAGCGAAAAATAACTGATCCTGGGTTGCTTGCCGGACCGGTCCACGGCCCCAGCCACGGCGGCGTTCGGACCCTGGGCCGGTCCGCTCTGCGCCTTGCTAGGATGCGCCGATGCCGGATCGCTTCCGCGAGCTGCAAGAGGCTGCCATTCGATTCCGCGACGAGCGCGACTGGGAGCAGTTCCACACCCCTAAGGACCTCGCGCTCGGCTTGCAGATCGAAGCCGCCGAGGTGTGCGAACTCTTCTTGTGGAAGACCCGCGCCGAGGCCGCCGGCAAGCTGCACGACGAGGAGTTCCGTACCCGCCTCGCCGACGAACTCGCCGACGTGCAGGTGTTCCTGTTCTATCTGGCGCACGCCGCCGGCATCGATCTGCCCGTCGCGGTCGAGGACAAGATGGCCAAGAACGCGCTCAAGTACCCGGCCGACAAGGCCCGCGGCAACGCGCGCAAGTACACCGAGCTATAGTGTTGGCTGGATCATTGGCGACCTGATCGGCTCCATTCGGCGACCTGTCCGGCTCTCTTCGGCGCCTCAATCCCGGTGCAGCAGCCAGTCGAGGGTCAGTTCGGAGGTGCCTGCGGGAACTTCGATCGGCGGTCCGACCGGCGCGCCTTCGCCGTCGACCGGCTGCAGGCGTAGCGCTTCAAACGACACGCCGTTGAGCAGGATCTCGTCGGCGCGGCCCCAGCGCAGCAGGTTCTGGCGCGGATCGTCCGGATCCATGCCGACGATGAGGATGCGCGAGATCCCCTTGGCCGCCGCCGCGGGTTGCGGCATGACGTGCACCAGACGGCCGCGGTGGAGTTGGATCTCGACGTTGCGCTGCTCGCCGGGCACGTTCCATTCACCGACCGATTCGACCGCCGGCCGGTAACCCTCGTAGATGACCTGAACCCAGGTCTCGCCGAAGGCCGGGAAGCGCACCGCGCCCTTGCCGTCCCACAGGCTGTTCCAGTACCAGAAGCCGTTCGGGTCGAAGACGTGGAAATCGCCTTCGCCAGACAGCGCCAAGCCGGTCTCGGCATCCATTGCCGTGATCCCCAGCCGATTGAGGGGCTGCAGGCGCAGGACAATATCTTCATTACCCGCTTCGAAAGTGGTTGGAATGCGCTCGTCGAGCGGGAATGACAACGAACCGATACGCCAGGTGCCGCGCGGGACCTCTCGGAATAGAAAACCGCCCTCCTCGTAGCGAACACTGGTGTACGCCCAGCGCGGCCACTGGTACCAGGCCTGGTCTTCAAACCCTGGCGGCGGCGAACCATTGGCCTGGTAGAGCAGCAAGGTCATTCCAGGCCCACTCCATGGTTTGCCGTCGGCGGTCACGACCACGCCGCGCAGCATCAGGCTGCCGAGAGAGGTGATCTCGATGCGCCTCACCTCTCCAGGGACCAGCGTCTCTTCGGCGTGGACCTCGGAATTGCGGCCATTGCGCCACGAGAAGGCGCACGGCGCCGGAACCTCGACGCGGTAGATGCCCTCATCGTCGGTGCGCCCGAAGGCGTCGCGCTCCTGGAAGGAGATGTGGCGTCGAGGATATTCCAGGTGTCTGGCACGCAGCGGCAGAGGGGAGTCGGGCCCGGGCTGATACCACAACGCGATCCACTCCTCGGCCACCGCCCTACCCTCCGGATCCTGGACGTGGAACTCGACCTCGGCCAGGTTTGGTTCCAATTCGATCGGCCACGGCATCGGCCCCAATTGTTTGGTGGAGAACCTGCCGAGGTCGTGGTCCTCTTCGCCCGGGATCCGCACCACGATCTGCACCACTTCAGGGAAGCCGTCGGCGCGGGTGGCGAGGTCGACGCCGACCAAACCCTCTGCGTCACTGACTCCGACCGCGCGAGTGACGCCGCCCGACCACGAGCGTGACACATAGCTTGCCCCCTTTTCAGGGTCGTGCAGCTCCAACAAGGCGCCGGGTGCTGCCACTTCGGCTTCGGCCTCCTCCACCGGAACGCCACCGCGCAGCAAACGCAATTGCAGCTCGCGTGTCTGCATCCGCGCCAGCGGCACCGGCAGCGGTTCGACCTTGCTGCGGCTGCGCAGGTGCACCCAGGTCGGCAGGAAACCCGCCGCCCGCACCTGCAGGTTCAACCCGCTGCGCAGGTCTTCGGGCTCCCATAGCAAGGTGCCGTCGGCGTCCTGTTGCACCTGATCGGCCAGGCGCCCATAGCGGTCGATGGCGTGAAATTCGGCCGGTGCCACCGCGCGGACCTGGTTCTCTTCGACCGCGCGCAGCCGGATCGCGCGCGGCGGGCCGTTGTAGAGCACCGTCAGTTCCAGCGCCTCATCGGCCGGAACCTGCAGCGGCCATGGCCCCTCGAGCTCGCCCGGCGTGTCCGGGTCCAGCATCATTTCGCACGACTCGCCGGCGCCGCTGGCCAGGGTCAGTCGGCCACGCGCATCGGTGACGCCGTGGCTGCTCCACGCGGATCCGTCGAGCATGATCGGCAATCCCTCCATCGGACTGCGGTCGAGGATGTCGAGCACGGTCAGGTGGACCAGGTTGGCGGCGTCGAGCAGCGGCAGGTCGACCGCGGTCGGGGGCGCGGCCGGAGCCGGCATCACCACCCGGCTCGACCGCCAGCGCGGGTCGGCGCAACGCAGCGACATGTCATCGTCGGACCGCCACTCGTAGCGCCGCGGCCAAGGAATGAAAAACCGCCCCTCGGCGTCGGTGGTCACCCGCGTCAAGGGACTGTCGGTGTCGTAGAAGGTCCACGGGTCGTAGTTGAACACCCCGACCCCTCCCAGCGGATTCCCATCCGCATCCAACACCCGCCCGCTCCAGCCAAAGGGCTCCATCGCGGCGGCACCATTCTCCAGCGCCTCCGACGGACCGGACAGGGTGCGGCCACCGCCGCCGGCCCCGTCGCCGGTAGGTAGAACGGATTCTGCCCCGTTTCCATCTGCGAGGTTCGCTATTCCTCCTTCGCTCTGGTCAAGGTCGGGGCTCCCGGTTGGATCGGTATCTGCCCCGACATTCAAGAGAACCACTGCCAGCAACAACGTGATCAGGCCCACCCAGAAAATGATGATGATGCGTGGTTTCAAGGAAATACCTCCCAGTGCAATTGCAGAGCATGCCGGCCAGGAGGTACTTCCAGGCGCTGGCCGATAGGGATACCCGCCTCATCCAGCGCGGTCATGCGGAATGCCTGGGTCGGCCCATGCGGGAGCACAAAGGGGTCGAGTTCATCCCAAATCATCGGGATCTTCCAAGGTCCTTGGTGGAATTCGATTTCCATGGTCAGCCCGCCCTTCGATGGCTGAGCAAGCGAGGGCGAAATCTGGATCTCAATCCTGCGACCAGTCCCCATCTCGATCCGCACCTTTTGTTGATCGCTCCTGGTGTTCCATGACCCGATCGTTTGACAGGTCGGCCCGAAATCCGGGTGAAAGATCAGCACCCGGGCCGCGCCACGCGCCGGAAAACTGGTTTCCCCCCGGCCTTCCCAGAGAGTTCCCGAATATTCAATGCCGCCCGAGGTTGAAAGCAAGAAGTGACCTACTCCGGGAATGGGGCGACCATCGACCGGGTCCACGACTTCAAGACCCAACCGGTTGAGTTCCGTCAAGATCAGGACGATGGAATCGTCTCCAACTGTAAAAACCGCGCCCTCGGGATCTTTCAGGGGCATCGTCGGGGAGTGGATGCGGTACTCGCCCTTTGGAACCCCGGAGAAGGAAAAGCTGCCGTTCCATTTCCACAGGCAGTGGGTCCAGGTGGGCCAACCCGCAGGATCGTTTGGGTCCAGGCCCTCCAGGACCTCGCCGTTGGGCTGCCGTAGTTGCAATGGGATGGGGGAACCGGCCCACACTTCACCCTCGGCATTCAGAACCACGCCATCGAGGTCGTTCCAATCGCCCACATGGACTTCGATGACCCGGTGCTCTCCGGGCTGCAGGGTTTCTGATTCATCAATACGGCGCCGCCCAGCATGTCTCCAAGCAAATCGGCATGGTGCCGGAACCTTGAATCGCAGGATTCCATAAGGATCGGTGCTGCCCTGATCGGCAGACTTCCCTTCCAGGTGGGGTGGCTGGCCGCCCTGATGGCGGGCTCTCAAAATTACTGGTGAAGAATCAATTGGGAGGTACCAGATTGAGAATCTCTCACCACGGAGATCATCTCGGTTCGGGTCGGTCAGACGGAATTCAACTGAGGCATATTGCGACACCATATCGAATTCCCATGGCATCGGTCCCAGGGCATTGGTGTTGAGCTTGCCCAGATCCACCAACCTTGCCCCAGGCTCTCGTAGGACTACCTCGACGACCCCCGGAAAGCGATCAGCCCGAGTACGCATCTTCACCCGAACCAGGCCCTGGGCGTCGCTCAATCCTGATGACATGAGAGTATTCCCATGAAACTCCCAACTGAACCGTGGAGGCTCGAGTGCAGAACTCTTGGATACGAGACCGCTTCGCACTTCGATTTCCGCGACCGCTCCTTCCATGGGCTCGCCATTTTTCAATATCCGGAGCAGGAACTCGCGCTCCATGACCCTGGATAGGGGAACCAGGATCAAATCCTCGCTGATGTGTTGGTTGAGGAAGACTCGGGTTGGAAGGAAGCCCTCGGCTTCTACCAGCGCATGGAACCAGAAATGCTGGCCAGCATCCTGTTTCCAGTGCAAGCGACCGCCATCGCTGGGGAGCAATCGGTCCAGGCTTTCCCATTCCCAGTCGTAGCCAAGAAAGCGGGCGGAAGGGACAGGAGTCGATCGGTTAGTTTCTACCGCAAGCAAATGCAGTTCATCATTCGGTCCGTGATAGTAGATCGTGAGATCTAACTCTTCATTCGGAGCTGTTTCCAATGGCCAGGGCCCCTCTAGATACCCCATGTCATCGGCACCGAGCCCGACCTCACAGAGATCGCCTGATCGGATGGCAAGGCTGACTCTTCCATCACGATCGGTTACTCCATGGCTGCTCCAATCCCAGTTCTCACCATCCATGACGACGTCACGGCCTGCAAGCCGAGAGTGGTCCGCACCACTCAAAACTGTGAAGTGGACCCTGCCGTCGGCCGCCAGCAGATGGATATCTGCTTGAGTAGCTGGCTCGTCCGGTGCTGGCAGGAAGGCGGTTACCGAAAGCAGATCCGAAGCAGAACAGCGCAACTCCATATCCGAATTTCCACTCCATCTTTTTTTTCGCGGCCACGGCATGAAGTAGGCCCCCCCGGCATCGGTGATCGTTTTGGTGACCTGATCATGGCTTGGCCGGGAATCCAGGAAGGTTGCATAATGAAGATACAATTCGGCACCGGCGAGAGGTTGCCCATCCGGGCCGTACACACGACCGCTCCATCCATGACTGGTATTGTCAGAGCGGCGTTGCGCCGAGGCCGGGAAAGAGTCTGTGGCTTGTCTCCCTGAAAGGCGATCATGTCGCCCATCCCGCTCTACTTCGCTCAGGCCCGGCCGGTCGATGCCAATGACGGTTGAATCGGTTTCTGCTGATCCAACCGAAGACTCCGTGGCGACTTCGTTGATTTCCTCCGCGGCTTCGGAGGCGGGGGGCAGGTCAAAGCCGCAGACCCCGTCCTTCGGCCAGACGATCAGGGCCACCACGATGGCGATGAGGGCCAGGAAGATGCGGGCGACGCGGTGGGGTTTCATGGATTCAACTTCCACACCACCTCGATATCGCTCTGGCCGGCTGGGATTTCCTGAACCGGGCCGAGGCTTTCGCCCGAATCGTCGAGCAGGCGCAGGCGCAGAGCCTCGAAGGGCGCGTTCCTCAGCACCAGAACACTCTCCTTGCCCCAGGCCAGGGTGTCCTGACGCGGATCCTCGAGGCTCATGCCTTCAAACAACAACATGTCCAGTTTCTGCAGGGCGCTCTCGGGCCGCATATGCACCCGCACCTCGCGGCCGCGGTGCATGGGCACCACGATTTCGCGGTTCTCTCCGGGTGTGTTCCACTCGCCGGCCAACTTGGCCACGTAGCGATAACGCGAGTCCTGCACGATGACCCACATTTCGCCCAGAGCGGGAAAGGTGTGGATGCTGCTGCCGTTCCAATTGTCCGCCCAGTACCAATAAGAACCCTCCTTGATCGCATAGGCGTCGGCGTGTCCCTCAAGCGGCAGACCGCTTTCGGCGTCGACCAATTTGAGGGTCAGCTGACACAAGGGAGCGAGGTGGAATTCCAAACCGCTCTGTCCCGCTTCCACCAACGGAGTTGGGTCCCCAACGAAGGGGAATCGCTCGTTGGCAATGCGATAGCGCCCAGGTGGCACCTTAGCGAAGCGGAATTCTCCGTCGCCGCCGACCCGCGCGCGTGTCCATTCCGGCCAGCTCCACCAGAAATCGCCTTCGGTCCCTGGGGGGGGGCTGCCATCGGGCGAAGTCAGGTGCAGGCTCAAGGACAAGCCGGTCCAACTGGTTTCACCGGCGAGCACCACACGCCCCGAGATGTCCAACTGCGATCCGAGGCGGATTTCGACCTCATGACTCTCGCCGGGCATCACGCGGAAGCCCACCTCGCGGTCATCTTCCTCTCCGTGACCATAGATGAAACGGCTCGGTGCAGGAATGGTGGTGCTGGCGCGACCATGCTCGTCGGTGAGAAAGGTGCCCTCCGTTTCCATCTGCCAGGGGTGCTGGCTTAAACGGGCACGCATCGGCAGCGCCGAATCCTCCTCGGGTATGGAGTACACCCGCAGCGGGTAATCGGCCACCGCCAGCCCGGCCTCATCCACCACGCGGAAGCGGATTTCTCCCTTGGCTTGATCCAGATCGAAGACCCACGGCTGTGGCCCCAGCTTTTCGGTCATCAGCCAGCCCAGGTCGATCTCACGACCGTCCGCCAGGCTGACCTGAAATCCCAACAGCTTGGGCAGTGCGGCGGTGGCGAATTCCAACTCGATTTCGGTCAGGCCCTGGCGGTCGCTCTGTCCCTCGGCGGTCAGTGTCGGACCTTGACGGTTCTCAGGGGAAAGCAATGGCTCCTCGCCGGCGCCGTTTTGTTCCAGCATCGGACCGTTTGCCTTCAGGTGCACGCGCGCGTCGGCCACCGGCTGGCCGTGCTCCAACACTTGCAGAAGCAGCTGTTGCCGGAACACCGGGAACAACGGCGCCAAGGTCGGCCCCGGCGGTAATGGCTGGTCGAATCTGACCCGCAGAGGAAGGTGTCCCGATGCACGAACTTCACAGTCGAAGGTCACCGCACCGGTGCCCGGCTGCAGCCACCGCAGAACCCCCCCCTCACTGGGCAAGGGAGCGCCGCTGGCCTGGCGCTGTGCATCCAGCCAATGGAAGCTGGCGTCGGTAAGGGGGTGTCGTTGGGCGGCGTCGACCGCGGTCAATTCGATCGCCGCGGGCGGAGCCGAGTAGTAGACAGTGACTTCCAAGAGGCCTTCCTGCGGCAGGTTGACGCGCCAGGGCCCTTCCAGTTCTCCGGCCACGTGGTCATCGACTTCGAGATAGCAGGTCTCGCCGCCGATGCCGCCGAGCAGGGCGACGCCATCGGCGGCGGTGGTGGCGAAGGTCGACCAGTCCGGGTGGTAGTTGCTCACCGGCAGGCCGCCCACCGGCTGGCGGCTGATCACGTCGAGAACGGTCACCTGCACCCGTGTGTTGGTGGCGTGCAGGCGCACCTCGACCTCGGTCGGCGGAGAGGCCGGCGGTGGCAAAAGCAGGGTGTCCAAGATCAGGAAGGGGTGCTTCACATACAGCCCCACGGCCTCGTCGGACTCCCAGCCGAACTCACGCGGCCATGCCAGGTGGAAGCCACCGGCGCCATCGCTGACCCCCTGTGCACTGGGAAAATCCTCGGCCCAGAAGAACTCTTCCAGGCCAAGCCTGAGCTGCACGCCCACCACCGCTGCGCCTTCGTCATCACGCAGCGTGCCGATCCAGCCGAAGGCGGCGTCGGCATCTCCTTCTGCGCTGGCCACGGCTGCCCGCCCGCCAGCATCCGCCGGATCCACGCCGGCCTCGGACCAGCGGCCACTCCCGGCATGATCAGTCCCACCTGTGGCCCCGGCCTCCTCGATTTCGGGGTTGGCTTCCAGGCCAAGTCCGTTTTCAGTGTGGGTCGGTTGCGGCGCGTCCGGCCACGCCCACACCGCGGCGAGCACAACGAGCAGGCCAAGCAGGAGGATCAGGCTGGCGCGTGCTTGCACCCGCAGTACGACCTACAAGCGGTGCAGTAGACCGTCTTCGCCGGTCAGCCAGGTGGGAAGCTGGGCCGGATTCAGGTCTGAGGTGAAGCGTTGGCGCATTTCGGCGCCGCTCGGGTTGAGCAGCCGCCCGAGGTTGCGGGTCAGCGATTCGATCAGCGCAGGGTCGAGCGACGACTCGGCGAGGAAGCTGCTGAGAGCATCGAGCGCAGGCCCGGCAGGGCAGCTGCGCAACGCCTGCACGGCGGCTTCGCTGCGCGGTGTGCGGCCGGCGTCGTCTTGCATGGCCTGCTTCAACGCGGCGATGCCTGCACCCGGTGCCATCAGCTCGAGGCCGAGGGTGGCGTCGCGGATGGTCCAGGCGTCGGCGCCGGAATGTTCCAGCATGAAGTGCAGATCGCCTTGGGTCTCGCGCGCACCGAGCAGGCCGAGCGCGAGTGTGCACGGGCGCAGGAATTCTGGGTCGCCGGAATCGTGCCACGCCTGGTGCAGCGGATCGGACGCCGGCTCATAGCGCAGCAGGCCGAGCGCCAGCGCCAGTGCGCCGCGGGTGGTGCCGGAATGACCGTCTTCGAAGGCCTCAAGCAGGAGCCGTCCGACGCGTTCGGGGGGGCCGCTGCCGCCGACCTCGCGCGCTCGCGCGCCCATTACCCCGAGCGACAGTGCGGCCCAGGCGCGACCTTCGCCCCGCGCGTCGGCGAGCTGTTGCAACAACACCGGCAGGACCAGGTCGTGGAACACCGGGCTGTCGCTGCCATCGCGCGCCCCGGCGTAGGCCAGGCTCATCGTGGCGAGGTTGCGCACCAGGCTGTTGGGGTCCTGGTGCAGGGCTTTGCTCAAGCCGTCGATGACCTGGCTGGAGTCGGCCGCTTCCACGCTGGCTAGGACTCCGAGGCCCTGCGCCGCACCCTGGCGCACCGCCGCGGGCTGGTGGCGGTTCTGCAGCAGGTGCAATTGCGCCTGCGCACATTCCTGGACGGCTTCGGGCCGCATCTTGCCGGTGGTGGCGAGCTTGGCCGCGGCCACCGGGACTTGGGCCAACACGTCGTCGGCGCGCCCGCGCTGTTCAAGCAGCGACATCAGGCGGCGCGAGCTGGCGGAGCCGTCGCGCGGCAGGCTCGACCCGAGCGCCACCACGCAGGCCTTTTGCACCTCTTGCGGGAGATCCGGCTCGAGCACCACCAGGCGCGCCAGGCGGTCGGTCACCATCTGGTTGAGCAGACCGCGCCCGGGGTCAGAGGCAAACACGCCGATCGCGGCGGCGGCCTGCACGCGCACCGAGGTCGGGACTTCTTTGCGTCCGCCGACCAGCGCGCGGCCCTCGCGGGTGTTCTCGATCAGCGCGAAGAGCTCTTCCATTGCCCGCGGGCTGCGCTCGAAGCCGAGCGACAGCACCACCTGTTCGGCGTCGCGGATCGATGCGCCGAGGTGGGTGGCTTGGAATTCCTCTAGGGGTAGTTTGCTGCCTGAGCGCGCCACCGCTTCGAGCACTGCGATGCGGTCCTTTTGGTCGACCTGGCCGAGAACCTTCTCTAGCAATGCGGTGGCCAGCCCGTGAGCCTGCTCGCCGTTTGAGGCCGCCCCTCCCTCGAGGCCGCCGTTGAGTTCCGAGCCGCCGGTCACCGCGCCGCTCTGGCCCAGGCTGGTGGCCAGATAGCGGTCGCGGTTGAGTTCCCACCAGGACTGCCAGGTCGGGGTGGTCAGCATCAGCCCTGGAGGGGTGACCGCGGGTGCGCTTGGATCGCCGAATTGGGGCGGCGCGATCACCACCGGCGGATTCGCCGGGGAGCTGCCACCGTCGGGCCCGGCAAGCCCGTCTTCGGGTCCGGCGTAATCGGGCGCGGGCCGAAGCGGGCGCGCGACGTCGGGCGCGGGGGGGGGATCGACCGGGTCGTCTGCGCCGCCGCCGCCGGATCCACCGGATCCGCCACCGCCGCCGTGTCAGCCGCCACCCTGGGCGAGCGCAGCCGGCGACCACAAGACGGCAAACAGGAGCAGAAGCAGAGTGTGGGGCAGCATGGGAGGGAGTCGAGGGTTGATTCGACTTGGCTTGAGCCTAACAGGCGAGGCTGTGCGCCGAACCTCACCTCCTAGTACCCGATTCCACCCTGGTATCCTGTCCCGCATGAAAAGCAGCTCCCTGTCACGAGCCGCCCTATTTCTGGCCGTTGCGCCGCTCCTAAGTGCTTGTACCGGAAAGGCTTCCGACGCTGGGCCTGAAACGGCGCTGATCTTCACCGCGATTCCCGACAGCAACTCCACCGAACTCGAGCAGAAGTTCCAGCCGGTGGCCGAGTATTTGTCCGCCCAACTCGGGGTTCCGGTGCGTTATCTGGCGACTGCCGATTACGGCGCCTCGGTTGAATCGTTCAAAAACGGCGACGTGCATCTGGCCTGGTTCGGTGGCCTGACCGGGGTGCAGGCGCGGGCTGCCGTCGAGGGCTCACGCGCCATCGCCCAGGGACAGATCGACCCGCAGTTCCGCTCCTATTTTGTCGCCCACAAGAACACCGGCCTGACTCCGTCGGCGGACTTTCCGCTGGGTTTCG
The DNA here is from genome assembly GCA_021776925.1 of Planctomycetota bacterium. GTDB lineage: Bacteria > Planctomycetota > UBA1135 > UBA1135 > UBA1135 > JAJFFB01. Next base: position 15,890 of record JAJFFB010000201.1, read on the forward strand.
CCGGCAAGACCTTCACTTTTGGTTCCGAGCGTTCGACCTCAGGGCGGCTG
>JAJFFB010000202.1 GCA_021776925.1 Planctomycetota bacterium
GCTGCGGCCACCGCACCAGCCAGATGCCAGCCGCGCCAGCGCCGCCGCATTGAGGACGGTGGCGCCACCAGGACGCCCGGAGTCAGCCCGGCGTCGCGGACCGCGGCGGCAAGCATGGCTACCAAGGGGCGCAGGGCAGCGCCGGCCGGTTCTTCCTTGGCGCGCACGATCATCTTGCGCAGGCTGCCGCGGTAGTAGCCCAGGCTGTGCAATTCGGTGCCGTCGACCAGGCGGAAGGCGCCCTTGCCGTGCAGCGGCCATTGCGCGGCGCATTGCTCACACAGCCAGCCCTGCACCTCGGCCACCGGCTGCTCGCCGCAGCAAGGACAGCAGGGGGCCAGTGCCCAAGCCAGGAGCGCGCCGATCCAGTCCCGTTCCACGCCAGAAAGGACGCGCTCGATCACCCAGGGTTACAGCCCGTGCCGCAACCAGGGGCCGGCTCAGAAGGTGCCCGGCCGCCGCCCGCCACGCGCCGGATCGGCGATCCCCAAGGCCTTGCGCACCCCTTGGCAATAAGCCTCGAGGGTTTCGCCGGCGGCGGCCTCGACGCCGAACAGATCGCCGATCTCGCGCGTCATCACGATGTTGGCTTCGAATTCAAAGGGGAATTTGCGCAACTGGGTGCGCAGGTGGCTGCGCATCACCCGATTGACGTGGCCGTCGAGTAGGAACAGCAACAGCCCGGCAATCAATACGCACGCCGCGGAGCCCCAGAACTGCACCGCGGGATTGGGCTGCCCCGGCAGCAGCACCGCCGCCAGCTGCATCGCGGTGCCGACGACGAAGAAACTCGCCGAGCACTGGCCGCGGCCCTTGGCCATGACCGAATGGCGCAGGCCCTCGAGGCTCTGCGGCATGAGCCCCAGGACCAGCTGGGCGCGGGTGCGCGGGCGGCCGCGGCCGATCGAGGTCAGCATGAAGAGCCCGGCGAGCAGATAGCACACCAGCCCGAGGACCACCCAGTCCATGTCGACCTGGAGCAGGGAGGCCTGGACCCCCTCAACGTCGAGCGCGCGAGAAACTTCGGATTCTTCCGGCACCCGCGTATGGTAATCACTCAGCAGTGCAAATTCCTGAATTTGACCAGGTCCCGGCGTGGCAGGCCATGCTCGAGCACCTCCAGGCTCACGGCATTCACGACCGGCGTCTGCTCGCCGCCCTGCGCCGGGTGCCGCGCGCCGCCTTCCTGCCCCGCTCGCAGCGCGCGCTAGCCTACGCCGACCGGGCCCTGCCGCTGGCTCCCGGCGCCACCCTGTCGCAGCCCCTGGTGGTCGCGGCGATGCTGCAGGCCATGTGCCTCGGCGGCGGCGAGCGCGTCCTCGACGTGGGCTCGGGTTCCGGCTACACCACCGCCTTGTTATGTGAACTCGCCGGCGCGGTACGCGCGGTCGAGGTGCTGCCCACCCTCGAACGCAGCAGCGCGCGCCGCCTGCGCGCGCTCGGCTACCGCAATTTCCACAACCGCTGCGGCGACGGCTTTCTTGGCGACCCGGACCACGCGCCCTTCGACGCCATCCTGGTCAGCGCAGCGGTGCCCTATGCGCCCCCCGCGCTGCTCGACCAGCTGGCACTGGACGGACGCATGGTGTTGCCGGTAGGCGGCGACCACGGGCAGGTGCTCAGAGTCTTTTACGCCGATGCCGACCGCGTCGCGCACCAGGAGGACCTCTTCCGGGTGCGCTTCGTCCCCTTGCGCCGGCCGGACGAGCCGCAGGCAGGATGACGCAACGGGTCTGTGGACAGGACGGCTCAGGCGCGGGCACGCCCGTCGGCGCGGCGCGAATGGCGGCGCAGCGAACGGCGGCGGTTGAACCACTCCAGCACGCGTCGCTTGGAGCCGTGGGCGGCTAGGGCGACGGCTTTGCGCGCATCGGAGTCGGCTTCGCTGATTTCCAGGTAATCTCCGCTGGCAAGTTGGACAGTGACCTTGCAGGCGACGCGATTCGGGCCATTCGGCCCGGATTCATCGAGGAGTCTGACGTGTACCGCACGGACCTGGTGGTCGAGGCGGCGCAGGCTGCGGCTCAAGCGCTGTTCGGTGAAACGGCGCAAGCCAGAGGTCTCAGGGGTGGTGGGGAATTTCTTCTGTATCTGGACTTTCATCAGAGAACGGGGGTGGTCTATCCATTCTTAGGCCTGGAGGGCCCATAGGCAATTAGGAAGTTTGGATTCTATTCTTCGGTTTTTCCGATTATTCTTGAGGCTATGGAGTGGCTCAACTACCACCACCTTCTGTACTTCTGGGTGACCGCCCGAGAAGGCAGCGTCACCGCTGCCGCGCAACGCCTTCACGTCGCCCAGCCCACCATCAGCGGTCAGATCAGGGCCTTGGAAAAGTCTCTTGGCAAAAAATTATGGGAACGCAAGGGGCGCGGGGTCCAGCTCACCGATTCCGGGCGGCTGGCCTACTCCTTTGCCGAGCGGATCTTCCCGGTCGGCCAGGATCTGCTCCAGGCCATGCACGGCCAGTCCGAAGAACCGCGCGCCTCGCTGCGCGTCGGCCACGCCGAAAGCGTCCCGCGAGCGGTCGCGGCGGCGCTGCTCGAGCCGACCTTTTCGGGAGTAGACAATCCGCGCCTGCAGTGCCGTCACGCCGCCGAGGAAGAGTTGCTGCGGTTGCTCGAGGACGGCCACCTGGACCTGGTGATCTCCGCCGCCCCCGCCGGGCCCGGCCACAGCCGCCTGACCAGTCATCCGCTGGGCGATTCGCCTACCGCCTTCTTCGCCGTCGAACGCCTGGCGCGTCGTTACCGGCGCGGTTTCCCGGCGTCGCTGGACTCGGCGCCGATGCTCCTGCCTCTGGCCGGCAGTCCCGGTCGGCGCAGTCTCGACTCCTGGCTGGAACGGCGCAATCTGCAACCGCGCGTGGTCGGCGAATTTCAGGACACCGCGCTGCTCAAGGTCTTCGGCCAGCGTGGCGTGGGTGTGTTTCCGGCCCCGGCCGCACTGGCCAAGGAAGTGCAGCGCCAGTACCAGGTGAAGCAGGTCGGGGTGGCCACAAATCTGCGCGAAAGCCTGTTCCTGATCACCGGGCCAGGCGGTTTCCCGATCGACGACTGGCAGTCGCTGCTCGCCCATGCGCGCAGCTCCTGGCGGATTCCGCCGCGAACTCCGCGTCACAAAAGAGGGCGCCGAGGCGAAGCCAAGGCATGAAGTCCTGGTTGAGTCTGATCGCAATCCTGCTCCTCGCGGCCTGCACGCGCCCGGTTCCGCTGCCACAGGAAGCCCCGGTGCACGACCGCGGACAGTGCGCCCTGTGCGACGCCTACGCGGTGGCCGCGCGCCAGGTGGTGCGCCTGCAGACCTCAACGGGCAGCACCGGCAGCGGCGTCCTGATTTCGGCGCAGTGCGTGGTGAAGAGCGACGCCGACGAGGACCTGGCCCTGGTGCGCATCCTGGACTCGGACGAAGTCTGGCCGGCGGCCGAGTTTGCGCTAGAACAACCGCCTCTGGGCACGCCGGTGTGGACGGTCGGACACCCGCTGGATCTGGGCTGGTCGATCTCGCGGGGAATCCTCTCGGGTTACAGCCCTGCCGGCCAGGTCGGCCCGGTCGATTATCTGCAGACCGACGCGGCCATCTCGCCGGGCAATTCCGGTGGTCCGCTGATGGATGCCGACGGCCACGTCATCGGCATCGTCACGTCCAAGGTCATGGGCGGCGGTGCCGAGAACCTGGCCTTCGCGCGCCCGGCCCGCGCAGCCTAGAGCTTCGCCGCCCTCGACACACCCGCGAAAGGCGCCGGCAACTGAACGCCGCCGCGCGCGCCGCTCACTCCCATTCGATCGTGCCCGGGGGTTTGGAGGTGATGTCCAGGACCACGCGGTTGATGCCGCGCACCTCGTTGATGATGCGGCTGGAGATGCTCTGCAGACAATCCCGCGATGGGTAGACCCAGTCGGCGGTCATGCCGTCGGAGGACTGCACCGCGCGCACCGCGCAGGCTTCTTCGTAGGTGCGGGAATCCCCCATCACGCCGACCGAACGCGCGCCGGTGAGCACCGCGAAGTACTGCCACACGCCCTGGTGTTCGCCGCGCAGTTCGAATTCGGTGCGCACGATGGCGTCGGCTTCGCGCAGCAGGCGGATGCGTTCGCGGCTGCACTCACCGACGCAGCGCACCGCGAGGCCGGGCCCGGGGAAGGGCTGGCGCGCGACCATCTCTTCGGGCAGGCCGAGTTCACGACCGAGTTCGCGCACCTCGTCCTTGAACAGCATGCGCAGCGGCTCGACCAATTCCATTTCCAGGTCGTCGGGCAGGCCGCCGACGTTGTGGTGCGACTTGATCACCGCGGTGGCACCGCCGTGGGCAGCCACCGATTCGATCACGTCGGGATAGAGCGTGCCCTGGCCGAGGAAACGGGCGCCGGAATAGTGCTTGGCCTGCTCGCGAAAGACCTCGATGAACTCATGACCGATGATCTTGCGCTTGGTTTCGGGATCGGTCACCCCGGCGAGGCGGTCGAGGAAGCGATCGGCGGCGTCGACCACGGTCAGGTCGAGTTCGAAGTGGCCGCGAAAGGTCGACTCGACCAGATCGCGTTCTTCCGCTCTTAACAGGCCGTTGTCGACAAAGATCGCGTGACAGCGGCGCCCCACCGCCTGCTGGCAGATCGCACCAACCACGCTCGAATCGACGCCGCCGGAAAGGCCCAGCACCAGTTCGCCTTCTTCGCCGAGCTGATCGGCAACGCCGCGCACCAGTTCCTGGGCGAAGTCGCCGGCCTTCCAGTCCCCCGCACACTCGCACACCCAGTGCAGAAAGTTGCGCAGCAGGGTGACCCCCTCGCGCGTGTGTGCGACTTCGGGATGGAACTGCAGGCCGTAGAAGTTGCGCGCCGGATCGCCGATCGCGGCCTCGGGACAGGTCGAGGAACGCGCCAGGCGGGCGAAACCGTCGGGCAGTTTTTCTACCCGGTCGCCGTGGCTCATCCACACCACGGTCTGCGCCGACACGCCGTTGAAGAGGCCGTCGCTGTGGTCGACCTCGATCTCGGTGAAGCCGAATTCGCCGCTGTCGCCGGGCACCACCGCGCCGCCGAGGTGTTCGCACATCCATTGCATGCCGTAGCAGATGCCGAGCACCGGAACCCCGGCCTGCAGCACCGCCGGGTCCATGTCGGGGGCGCCATCGGCGTAGGCGCTGGCCGGCCCGCCGGAGAGGATGATGCCGCGCAGCCCTTGGCCCAGGTGCTGGTGCGCGCGGTGCGCGGGAACCACCTCGGAAAAGACGTGGTGTTCACGGACCCGTCGCGCGATCAGCTGCGTGTACTGGGAACCGAAATCGACGATCAGGATGCGTTGGTGCATCGGGGTCTCAGTCTTGGTCAATTGCTCATCCAGGAATCGGGGGCTCGGTCTTGCTCAATTGCTCATCCAGTAGTTGGGTGCTTCCTTGGTCACCTTGACGTCGTGCGGATGACTCTCGCGCATGCCTGCCCCGGTGATGCGCACGAAACGCGCTTTGGCGCGGAAAATCTCGAGCGATTCGGCGCCGATGTAGCCCATGCCGGCGCGGATTCCGCCGACGAATTGATAGATGAAGGGCGCCAGCGGACCGCGGCTCGGCACCATGCCCTCGATGCCCTCGGGCACCAGCTTGTTCGATTCGTGGATCGAAGCCTGGCCGTAACGCGCCTTGCCGCCTTCGACCATCGCCGCCAGCGAACCCATGCCGCGCACCGCCTTGAAGGAACGGCCCTGATAGAGAAAACTCTCGCCTGGAGCCTCGTCGGTGCCGGCCAGCAGCGAGCCGAGCATCACCGCGGAGGCGCCGGCGCCGAGCGCCTTGACCGCGTCGCCGGAGTGCCGGATGCCACCGTCGGCGATCACCGGGACGTCGGCCGCCGCGCACACGCGGCTGACCCATTCGATCGCGGTGAATTGCGGCACACCAACCCCGGCGACCACGCGCGTGGTGCAGATCGAGCCCGGGCCGATGCCGACCTTGATGCCGTCGGCGCCGACATCGAGCAGCGCCTCGGCGGCCTCGCCGGTGGCGACGTTGCCGGCGACCACGTCGACCAGGTCGCGGCGCTTCAGTTCGCGCACCGTTTCCATGACGTTGGAGCTGTGACCGTGGGCGGTGTCGACGACCAGCACGTCGACACCGGCCTGCACCAGCGCCTCGGCGCGTTCGTAGTCATAGACACCCACCGCCGCGCCACAGATCAGGCTGCCTTCGTCGTCGCGCGCCGCGGCGGGGAAGGTCTCGGTCAGCTTGATGTCGCGCTTGGTGATCAGACCGACCAGCGAGCGGTCGTCCTCGACCAGCAGCAGCTTTTCGATCTTGGCCTGCGCCATGATCGAGCGCGCCTCTTCCAGCGAGGTGCCGCCTGGGGCGGTCACCAGGTCGGTGGACATGATGTCGGAGACCAACTGATCGTCCCCACCCTGGAACTGCAGGTCGCGCCGCGTGAGGATGCCGACCGCCTTGCCGTCGCGGATCACCGGGAAGCCGCTGATGCCGTGGTCCTTCATCAGGCGCCGCGCTTCGGCGACCAGGTCGTCGGGCTCCAGCGTCAGCGGGTCGCTGATGACGCCGTGCGCGCTACGCTTGACGATGTCGACCTCGGCGACCTGGTCCTCGATCGACAGGTTGCGGTGGATGACGCCGATGCCACCCTGCTGGGCCAGCGCAATCGCGGCCTTGGATTCGGTGACCGTGTCCATCGCCGCCGACGCCACCGGAATATGCAGGCGCACGTTGCGCGAAAAATCGGTGCTCGTTTCTACCTCCGTTGGCAAGACGTCGGACTCCTGGGGCAGCAGGAGGACATCGTCGAAGGTGAGGGCGAGGGGCAGATCCATTCCCCATTTTACGCGCGCGGGAAGGCCTGCGTCCATGTCCTATAATTCAAGGTTCCTGTAGATTCCCGCTCCGCCTGTGAACGCCGCCCGCACCCCCATCTCGCCCGCCCCTGCCGCCACCGAGCTCGCCGCCCTCGAGGCGGTGGCCCAGCGCGCCCTGGCCCATACCGCCCACATGGTCTGGGCCGCCAACCACCGGCCCGACGCGCTGCCGCGCGACCCCAAGGTCGGCGGCCACCCGGCGGCGTGCGCCTCGTCCTTGCACCTGGCCATGGTGCTGCACCTGCTCGAGCGCCGGCCGCAGGACTTCTGGTGCGCCAAGCCGCACCTGGCGCCGCTCGACCACGCGCTCAACCACATGATGGGGCTGTTCCGCGACGGCAAGGGCGGCTGGCTCGAGGGCCGCGAAGCCGAAGAGCTGATGCTGAAGCTGCGCGCCTTTTCCGAGAACGGCGAGCCGGTGTTCCAGTCCTATCACGCCGTCAGCGATCCGGACCATTGGCGCACGCTGCCGTCCGGCACCGTCGGCATCCCGCCGGTCAACGCCGGTTATCTGGCGCTGACCCAGCGCTACCTCGCCGACCACAACTTGATGCAGGACCAGCAGGCGCATTTCTGGTGCTTGCTCGGCGACTCCGAGTTCCGCGAGGGTTCGCTGGCCGAGGCGATCACCGATTTCGGCGAGCGCGAGCTCGGCGAGGTCACCTGGATTCTGGACTACAACCGCCAGTCGCTCGACGGCACCCGCCTGGTCAACAAGGCCGGTTTCGGCACCAACGACGCCGACCGCATCGAGGCCAAGATGCACGCCAACGGCTGGGACGTGATCCAATTACGCCATGGGCCGCTGCGCCAGGCGGCCTTCGAGCGCGAGGGCGGCGAGGAACTGCAGCGCGCGCTGGAGACCGGCTTCAGCGACTACGAGTTCCAGGGTCTGGTGTGGAAACGCGAGGGCGATCGCCTGCGCCAGGAACTGCTCGAGCGCTGCCCCGGGGCGGCGGCCACCCTCAGCGATCTGGGCGACGACGAGATCGTCGCGCTGTTCGGCGACCTCGGCGGTCACGACTGCAGCAGCATCCTGCACGCCTACCGCCACGCGCGCGCCAGCAGCCGGCCGACGATGGTCATCGCGCACACGATCAAGGGCTGGGGGCTGCAGAGTTACGCCGCGCCCGGCAACCACAGCGCGATTCCGTCCGAGGAAGAGGTCGGCGAGCTGGTGGCGGGTGTCGGCCTGTCGATGGAGCGCCCCTACCAGCGCGACGCCGGCTGGGACGATCACGCACCGGCGTGGGAACTGCTGCAACGCCGCGAGACCGAGATCCGTCGCGGCATCGAAGAGGTCGAGCGCCAGACCGAGGACAACCGCCGTTCCTGGCAGAAGAAGCTCGACCAGAGCCGTCCGCTGCCGCCCGACATGGGCATCAACACCTCGATGATGCCGCTGGTGCACACCCAATGGATGTGGGGCCAGATCGCCAGCAAGCTGGTGCGTATCGGCGTGCACGACGAACTCAAGGCGGTGGGCCTCGATCCGGGCCGCGAACTGAGCGAGGAAGAGCAGCGCTGGGGCGCGGCCGCCGATCTGCTCCTGACCCTGTCGCCCGACGTCGGCACCTCGACCAACATCAACCCGACCATGGACGGCAAGATCTACGGGCGCGGCGAAAAAGCCGACCTCGAAGCCGAATACGGCTGGGTCGAACGCGGGCGGCCGAAACTGCTGCAGACCGAAGCCGCGCACGCGCGCCATCTGCGTTTCGAGATCGCCGAACAGGCGGCGATGAGCGCGGCGGGTTCCTTCGGCCAGGCCGGCGCCGCCTTCGGGGTGCCATTGCTGCCGATGATGACGATCTATGACTTCTTCATCAAACGCGCGCTCGACCAGTTCTACTACAACGTCTACTGGCGCTCGAGCTTCCTGCTGATCGGCACGCCGTCGGGATCGACGCTGGCCCCCGAGGGTGCACAGCACTCGTGGAAGTCGGACATCCAGATGCCGTCGATGCTGACCTGGGAGCCCTTCTACGCCAAGGAGATGGAGTGGATCCTGTGCGACGCGGTGCGCCGTCACGTCGAGCAGGACAACGAGGACCGCGAAGGCGTGGTGGTGCGCGGGGTGACCATGGCGGTCGAGCAGAAGCCGATGCTCAAGAACCTGCGTCGGCAGCAGCGCTTCCAGGAGGGCGGCCAGCCGAGGTCGGACGAGGCGATCCTCGAAGCCACGCGTCAGGACGCGCTCGCCGGCGGCTACTGGCTGGTGCATCACCATGGCGAAGCCGGCTACCAACCCGGCGACAACGTGGTGCGCATCCTGTCGATGGGCGCGCCCACCGTCGAAGCCCTGGCCGCGGTCGAACGCCTACGCGAGGTCGGCGTCTACGCCGACCTCCTGGTGGTCACCTGCCCCGACCTGCTGCTCGGTCGCTTCGCCGAACGCAACGACTACGCGCAATTAAAGAAACTCGGCCTCAACGGCGACCTGCACCTGGTCGCCACCGCCGGTGCGGCGCAAGGTGCAGCCGAAGTCCTCGACGGCGCCGACCTGCGCACCCTCGCCGGACGCAACGTGCCGCTGGTCTCGGTCGCCGACGGCGAACCGGGCCTGCTCGACAACGCCGGCTCGGTCCTCGGCGTGCGCCAGATCAGCCTGGCGCTGACCCGCTTCTCCAAGTCCGGCCGCCCCGACCAGATCTTCCGCTACCACGGCATCGACGCCGAAGCCATCTTCCGCGCCTGCGGCCAGGCCCTGTCCGAAACCGCCGAACGCCAGGTGCAGGTGTCGCCGTCCGCTCTCGCCGACCACACCCCGGCTCCTGCTTCGGGTAACTGGCGCGAGCTGTGGCCCTACGACTTTGATTAATATTACGTCTTTCATTCTTCGCCGGATCTTATGTGGGCTGGATGGCCCAGCGTCGACCGCCTCGCGGCTCTGATCCTCGTCTTAGCAAACCCGCGGCCAGAGCCTCTGTTTCCCATTTCCTTCTCGATCCATGTCGTCATTCTTCTGCCCTCGTTAGAAGGCGCGGAGGGCGGCCATGCGGCCATGCGGCCATGCGGCCACATGAAACGGAAGTCGGCGCTTTGGATGAGTCTCCGTCCGTGTAACCGAGATTTCTGAATATTCCAAAACAAAAAATCCGTTGGAAAATAATATCAGAACTCCATTCTCACTCATGTTAGCATCAGATTGCCATGGTCCACCACTACGGTTTTTTTGCCCTACTGTCCCTAGCTCTCGCTTCCTCGCTGCCGGCTCAGGTACTGCGCTACGAAAGCCGCTTCGAGGACGGCGCCCCTAGATTAGAAGCGGCTCTGTCCGGCATCGACGGAGACGGCGTGCCGGAGTACTTCGGATTGGTAAAACAGGGTGGCGTCGCCTCCGGCGTTTACTACTCGATGGAAAAGCAGCAGGCGCTGGTCACCTTCTCAATTCCACCCTATTTGCATCTTAACTCTGACAGGCTCTCCGACCTCGACGCAGATGGGCTAGTGGACATTGTCTACCAATCATGGGATCCGATACCCCAGTTATCCCACGTCGTTGCCCGTAGCGGCCTTGACGGTTCCATCTTGTGGACAAGGGCGATCTTGGCCTCACCCATTCTTATTGGAGACCATGACGGGGACGGAACAGATGACTTCGTTTCCAATCTATTGCCGAATGAAGTGATCTGGTTATCCGGAAAGGACGGTTCGACTCTGCAGCGGAACCTCAACATTCTCGGTAATACAGTCTACTCCACTATCGAGGCCGCTGGGGATCTAGATCGGGATGGGATCCCAGATTACTTCGCAACGAATCGAGTAGGTCCACACTGGGCCCTCTCTGGTGCAACCGACAAACTGCTCTTCACGAACTACGTCAAAGGCCAGGTCAAGGGTGTGGGGGATGTCAGTGGCGATGGACAGGACGACTACGTGGTGACCTCGGGCAGTGAGGGCAAATGCATCGAAAACTCGGTCGACATCTACACAGGAAGCCCGCCGCAGTTCCTAGGGGAGATCCCTTTGCGGACGCACGGAGACAGCTCTTGGTGGTTCGAAATCAAGTCGGTGGACTGGGATGGTGACGGAATCAATGAGATCCTCCTCGGAGGCGCCCAGGAATTATTTCAAGGCGGTTGCCCTCCAGGTGAACCATACGGCTTTAGCCATTGGCGCATTCACTCCTTCTTTCTTGGCCGGGATTTACATTCGAGCCTGAGCTCAGACCCGTTAAAAGTGTTAAGGGATTTCGGTAGGTTCATTGAACATGACTACGATGGAGATGGACGCCCTGATTTACTTGCAACGACCTCCGATGCAGTGCGCGCTTATTCATCCAAGGAACACCTCCGCGCAGACGTGAACTCCATTTCGCAAGCCACTGGTGGACGGATCCGGTTTTTTGTCGATGTGAATTCGAGGTATTCCCTCCTGGATGCCTTCCTTCTTTTTGGGGTGGGCACTCTTCGTGAGGGGTCCGATTTTTCCTATGTGTCTAAATATGGAATCCAAGAAGGAGTCGCCCTCCCCTTCGGCGTAATCCCCGAGACCCACCAGATCTGGCAACTTCATGGCAGCGGAAAAGGCGCCGAACAGAGATTTACACTCCCTCTGGACGCTAACGGCAGAGGCGTCCTCGATTTCACCTTTGCGCCCGGTGAGATCCCGGCACGGCTGATAGGCAAGAAGCTGCGTTTCTGTTTCCTGATGCCGGACGACCAGATCCCGGAGCTGCCCGAAAGTTCCACCGAGGCGGTCGTGATCGAAGTGCTTAACTGAGGTCGGTTGACCCCCCTTCCCCTGTAATTACCATATGTTTGGTCATTTCTCGCGTACCGCTGGGCCGGGGGCTTTGCCGTAGCCGGCGGGACGGGCGAGCAGGACGATGCGGCCGCCGTAGCCGGAGGCGAGCAGTTCGTCGGTGTTGTTGCGACCGTCGAACTCGCCGACGCCGAGCCAGTGGCCCTTGTCGCGGTCGGTGAACAGGGTTTCGACGGTCCAGTCGGGGGAGGCGCCGTGCCGGGTCAGCAGTTCGACACGACCGCTGTAGCCGAACACCGCTAAGGATTCGATCTCGGAATCGGCGCAGAAACGGCCGGCGGCGAGACCGCGAGTGCCCTGCGGGCCGTGGTAGATGACCTCGCTCTCCCAGCCGAAGCCGCTGCGTTGATGACGGAAGACGCGGCCGTCGTCGGCACTGCTGTAGAACAACGCACCCTCGCGGCCGGAGGCGCGCGCCACCGCGAGGCGTCCGCGACCCACACCGAGTTCGTGCACCAGCGTCCATTGCGGTCCGTCGGCATCGATGCGCAAGAGCTCGATGCGGCCGTTACGCGACGCGGTGATCAGCGCCGGCTTGCCGTCGCCGGCGTCGTCGAGCACGGCGACGTCGCGGATACGCCCGTTCAGGGTCTGCAGGCGGACGCTGTCGAAACCGTCGCCGTCACTGGACGGCCGCACCCGGAACAAGGCACCGGGACGCGTGAACACCAGCAGCTCGGGACCGGCGACGCGCGGGTCCCACTCGCCGGCCACCAGGGTGTGGATCTCGTGGCCGTCGTAACGTGCGATGCGCCGACCCTCGAGGCCCCCATCGGCGAAGCTGTGCACCTGGTAAAGGTTGCCGGCCTTGCCGCCGGTGTAGACCTCGCCACCCTCGATCCGCAGATCAAGGTCACCCTGGGTCAGGCCGCCGAGCCAGCTGCCGTCCTTCAGGATCGGAAAGGGGGTCCACTTGCCGCTGTAGGACACCATCACCCAGCAGCGGCCGTCGTCGTCGAGGCCGACAACTTCCGAGGTCGCGTATTGCGGGAAGACCGGCAGCGCCTTGACCGTCCACACCCCGGTGTCGCCGTTGTCGAGCACCAGGCTGGCGCGCCAGTCCGGATGCGCGCCGGGCAAGGGTACGTGTCGCTGCGCCGGGTCCAGTGGATCGGAGCGGGTTGCAGGAGCGGCGCAGCCGGCCGCCAGCAGGAGGATCAGGATTCGTGGATGCAGCATCGTCTACCAGTCGAGTTGGAACTCCACCATCGCATAAGCCTGGCGCGGCGCGCCTGCAACCAGGCCGCCGCCGAAGAAACCGCCGCGGCTGTGCACTTCCCACTCGCTGTCGAGCAGGTTGGTGGCCCCCACCGCCACGGTCAGGGTGGCGCGCTCGGTCAGCCAGAAGTCCTTGGCCAGGCGCGTGTCCCACAGCGTCCAGCCGGAGTTGCGGCCGAGGTTGCCGTCGGCGTTCTCGGCCACGGTGTTGGCCTCGTCGGAGAAGCTGGGGCCGACATAGACCCCGCCCAGCGACCACTCGAGTTGTTCAGCCGGCTGCCAGAACATGCGCCACGCGGCCTTCTCCGACCACGCGTAGGGGGTCTCATTGCCGGCGTTGGGACCGGCCTGCAGCTCGGAGTCCTGCACGGTCAATGCCAGATCGATGCCCCAGCCGCGCAAGGCCCGGCTCCAGCGGCTGGCGTCGAAGGCCAGGGCCAGGTCGACTCCCTGGGCGCGGATCGCACCCAGGTTCTCGTAGAAGCCGGTGTAGAACACGCCGAAGTCGTCGAAATCGGCGCGCCACGCCGCCGCGCTGGCGCTCCAGCCGTCGCCATCGCGATAGCGCGCGCCCACCTCGTAGGAGCGGCCGCGTTCGAACTTCAGCGCGTCGGCGCTGCCGTTGGCCCACGAATAGCCCCACACCTGCGGCGCGCGGAAACCCTCGTTGTAGTTGGCGAACACGGCGGCGTGGTCAGTGACCGTCCACGACGCGCTCAGCGCCGGCAGCAGCGCCGAGAAGCTGTCGTCGTAGTGGGTGTCGGAAACCGGATCGAAACCGCTGGTCTGCGGGATGAACTCGGCGCGCAGGCCGGCGGTGACCTGCACGTCCGGGTGCAGCTGCACGGTGTCGTCGACGTGCGCCGACAAGGTGGTGGTGCGGAAGGCGAAGTCCTGCAGCACGGTCGGCGTCGCCCCGCCGCCCCACGGCGTCGAGGTGACGCGGTACGACGGCAGCCACTCGCGGTGCACGCGCACGCCGCCGTGCACGCGGTGGCGCAGCCCGCCCCAGTCGGCGCTGCTTTCGGCGCGCGCCGACACGCTGGCGAAGTAGCTCTCGTCGGTCCAGTCGCGCAATTCGGCCGCCGCGCCGAAGTGCGGCCGCTGCGCGCGCAGGCGCCGGGATGTGAAGCTCAGCGCGGTGGCGATCTCGCCCCAGCTGTCGCTGCTCCAATCGCGCCGCACCACGGTGTCGAAGAACCCGCGCGAGCCGTTGAACTGGTTCAGCGGGCGGTCGTTGCCGAAGCGGTCGGCGTCGAAGCTGGCGCGGGTCAGGCCGCCGGGAGCGTAGTGGTCGTTTTCGAACCAGGAGAAGGAACTGGTCACGCGGGTGGTTTCATCCACCTGATGCTCCAGACGTAACGACAGGTCCTTCTGATCAAAGGGAGCGTTGCGGCGGATGCCGTCGCCGCTGCGGCTGGTGTAGGCGGCGCGGTAGCCGCCGTCCGGCAGCGCCTGGCCCAGCGACAACGAGCTGGCCTGGAAATCGTTGCTGCCCGCCCACTGGCGGAATTCGAGCTGACGGCCCTGCGCCGGCACCGGCTCGGTGATGAAGTTGAGCACCCCGCCGACGGTGTTGGGCGAGTAACGCACGGTGTGACCGCCGCGGATCAGGTCGACCGCGTAGACGCGCTCCGGCGACAGCGGCAGGAAGGAGAACGCGGTCCAGCCGTAGGGCAAGGGCGCCGCCGGGGTGCCGTCGATGAGCACGTGCACGTATTCGGTCAGGCCGTCATCGGGCAGCCCGCGCATCGAGAAACTCGGCGCCGCGGCTTCGCCACCGTTGTAGGGCCGCGTGCTCATCGCCGGGAAGGACTGCACCAAGTCGTTGAGGTCGCGCGCACCGAGCCGCTTGATCTGCTTGGGTCCGATCGCGTCGCGCGAGCCGGGGTATTCCAGCGGCACCAAGGGCACGCCCTGGGCCTGGTAGCTGCCCAACACCACCACCTCGGGCAGCAATTGCGAGGTTTCCTCCTGCTGCTGCGGTGGATCCTGCGGCGGCGCCTGCTGTGCCGGAGGATCTTGCGCCGGCGGATCCTGCGGGGTTGGATCCTGGCTGGAATTCTGGGCGGCCAGACTTCCGCTGAGGAAGATCAGGGAGCCAAGCAGGGAAAGCGTGCAGCAGCGGGCAGCGCCCGCGCACCGGTCAGTTGCGGAAATCATGGGATGGATTCAGGGGACCGGTGGCGGGTCCCGAAGAAATGCAATCCGCGTGCCAACCCCTTATGCCGAGCGAAGCAAAAAAAGGGTCCCCTGCAGGGAACCTGTTCAGTTCTCTTGCAACATCGCGGCGACCGACTGGCGCAGCTGATCGACCTCGTGCTGCTGCAAGGCGTAAAGGAATGCCAGGCCCTGCACGCGCGCCGCGCGCAGCCCGCCGGGCAGCGCCTGCCCGACCTCGACCACGAATTCGTGGTCGCCGATGCCGACGCGGAACAGATCGCTGCGCGCACCCAGTTGCGCCGGAGTGATGCCCGCTTCGAGCACCTCGATCACGTCGGCGGCGCGCAAACCGGTCAGGGTGAAGATCCAGGAGTCGGCGGCGAATTCGGACACCGTGGCCGAATCCGGCGCCACCATGCGCCAGCCGCCGCTCTGCACAGAACCGCGCACGATCTTCCATGACTGGTCCCCGCCGGCGTCGATCCGTTGCAGGGTGTGGACGTTCTCGGGATCGACCGCGAGCAGGAAACGCGTGTCGCACCACTTGGCCGGGTCGGTCGGCGGCATATGGAACTCGCCGCTGCGGTAGACCACGTCCTGACCGTGAGGGCGCAGGAAGAATTCGAGCACCGGCACCTGTCCGGCGCTGACGTCCTGGCTGCGCAATGCGCCAGCGACGAGGTCGGCGAGCACCGCACCCTCGTGGTCCCTGACGGTGATGCGCACCCCCTGCCCGTCGGCCACCTCGTAGGTGCTGTGGTAATCGGCCTCTACCGATTCGACGTCGCGCGTCTGCAGCGCCCGCAGGGAAGCCACCAGCGCCTGCATGCGCACCAGGTCAGCGGGATGGGCGAGCTTCTCACGCACCAACCAGTGCGGTTTGCCGCGGTCGAAGCCGATCTCCATGGTCGTCACCGCGCCGTCTCCGCGGATCTGGATCTCGGCGACTTCGTCCTCGGCCCCCACCAACTCCGGAAACAGCGGCGCAAAGGTCGCGCGGGTGCGCGCGTGGGCGTCGCCCCGCCACGGCTGTTCCAGCGCCAGCGTGAGCACCGCCAGCAGCACGAAGACCACCCCGAGGATGCGGTTGCGCGCGTCCATCAGTCGGCCTCCTGCCAGCGCTTGTCCTGGAGCCGGTGATAACCGAAGTGCCCGACCCCGGCGAGCAGCAGCAGCAGACCCGGCAGCAGCAGGTTGACCCAGGCGATACGGCGCTCCATCGACAACTGGTCTTCGCGCGCCTGACGGTCGATGGCGCGGTTGGCCGCCGGGGTGGCGCCGCGGCCGCCCTGGCGTTCGAGCGAATCGGCGTAGAAGCTGCGCAGGCGCCGCGTTTCGTCTCCGCGCGAGCGCAATTCGATCAAGGCCTCATCGGCGGCCAGCCAGTCGATCAGGTTGAGGGCGAAGGGAACGTTGGCCGGTCCGGTGTCGAAGTTCAGGTTGTGGAACAGGTCGGAGTCGCCGACCACCACCAGTACTCCTTCAGCGGATTCTTCGCCAAAGTTGCCGCGCAGCGCCAGCACCAGATCGGAGGGCTGCGGGGCGCCGGCCTGCGCGATCAAGGTGCGCATCAATTTCACGTTGGACAAGGTGATGCCGACCTTGGTCGCGGCGCCCAGGCGCCAGGAACGTGAGGAGGAACGCACCAGCACTTCGGCCTGCAGATCAAGGCCCGCGCGCGGCTGGTAGACCACCGGATGCGCCCAGACGAATTCGGCCTCTTCGAGGGAGGCCGTAACCACGTGCTCCTGGTTGAGCCCGTCCGTGCCGATCACCGGGTACAGCCCGTAGGCGTCGAAGATCGGGTTGCGCGCGGTGCGCCCGTCCGGCAGGGTCACCAATTGCACGTCGACCGGCATCGCCTTGCCGCCCTCGTCATAGACGAATTCGCGCCGCACCTCGACCCCGTAGCCGGCCAGCCAGGCGTCGACGCCGCTTTCCAGGGTGCGCTTTTCAAAACCCCGCTGCGGCAGCACTTCCTCGTGGTCGTAGAGCACCACCACTCGCCCCCCCCCACGCAGGTAGGCGTCGATGGCCTCGACTTCGGCGGCCGTCACGCGCTCCGGCCGCAACACCACCAGCGCCAGGGCTTCCTCCGGCACCGCTTCGCCCGGGCCGAGGCCGCGATAGTCGCGGATCGCGTAGCGCGCGCCGAGGATCTCGCGCAGGCGTTCGAACACGCGCCCCGGCGGAGCCTCCTGGTCCATGCCGGGCACCGGCGGTGGCAGCATCGGCTCGCGCGAGAAGAAGGCCAGCAGCGGGCGTTCGCCGCCGCGCAGCAAGGACTGCAGGCGGGTGGCGAAGGCAAACTCGAAACGCGCCGGCACGACAAACGGGATCAGTTCGGAGCGGTCCTGGTAGCGAAGTTCGAGCCCTTGGTAGAGCTTCTCGATGCTGACCCCGGCGATGCGCTGGTCCTGCACCGTGATCGGCTGGATGCCCAGATGCTCGGCGTCGCGCGCCGCCACCAGGTCGGTGGTCGGATCGACGGTCTCGACCGACACGCGGCCGCGCCCGGCGCCCTCGATTTCGGCGAGCAGATCCTGGATGCGCAAGCGGTCGGGCAGCAGGTGCTCGGCGCCCTCGATGTCGCGGTTGAAGTACAGCTTGATCTGCAGGCGGTCCTGCAACTGCCCGAGCAGATCGCGCGTGGCGTCGTCGAGCGAGTTGCTGCCGGCGGCGGTCAGATCGAGGCGCCAGTGCAGGCGCCCGCTCAAGACCACGGCGCAGAAACAGATGCCGGCGAGCAGCCAGCCGCTGAGCGCACTGCGCCGCCGGTAGTCGCGCGCGCGGCTCATGACCAGCGCCTCCGTTCCAGCACCAGGCCGTTGAGGCACAGGAAGAACGCCACCAGCCCGAGGTAGTAAGCAAGGTCGCCGAAATCGATCACCCCGCGCGCCATGCTCTGGAAACGCAGACCGAGGTCGGAGCCGAGCAGGATGCGGCCGAGCGCTTCGGGCACCGCGCGCGCGGTGGCCGCAGCGCCGAGCAGGTTGGCGCACAACAGCAAGGCGACGCCCAGGATCCAGGCGACGATCTGGTTGTGGGTCAGCGACGACAACCACGCCCCGACGGCGATGCACGCCGCCCCCAGCATCAGGGTGGCGAGGTACCCGCCGATCACCGGACCCCAGTCGAGCGGCCCGAGCCACGCCACCGTCAGCGGCACCAGCGCGGTGGCCGCCAGCGACAGAGCGAGCAGGCCGAGCGCGCCGAGGAACTTGCCGAGCACCAGCTGGCGCACGCGGAAGGGATAGCTGAGCAGCAGTTCTTCGGTGCCGGAGCGTTGCTCTTCGGCCCACAAACGCATGGTCAGTGCCGGCACGATCGGGATCATCAATTGCGGCATCAGCGCGAAGAACTCGCGCATCGAGGCCTCGCCGCGGGCGAAGAAGTCGCCCATCAGAAAGAAGAACGCGGCGGTCAGCGTCGGCAGCGCCGCCAGCACCAGGTAGGCCACCGGGGAATCAAAGGCCACGCGCCACTCGCGGCGGGCGATCAGCAAGGTGCGCTTCATGCGCGCCCTCCGAGATCCTCTGGCGACGGCTCGGGGGCCACCCCTGAAACCGCTGCGGCGGGTGTGACCAAGCGCTGGAACAGCATTTCAAGGCTGCCGCCCTGCGGCGCGAACTCCACCATCTCGAGGCCGGCAGCGTGCACCGCCGCGGCCAACGCCGGCAAGGCGTCGGCATCGCGGACCCGCGCCTGCACCGCGCAGGCAGCGGCGTCGGCAAATGGCGAAGAGCGGCCCGTGACCTCGGTCGCCCCGGCCTGCTGCAGGACCGAGCGCAATGCCGTTTCACTGCCGCGCACACCGACGTGAACCCACAAGCCCTCGGTGCCGACCTGCACCAGCTGCGCCAGCGCGCCGTCGGCGACCTTGCGCCCGCGATGAATCATGACCACGCGCTCGGCCAGGGCCTCGACTTCGGGCAGCACGTGGGTGGTGACCAGCACGGTCTTGTGCGCACCCAGATCGCGGATCAACTGGCGGATCTCGACCACCTGGAGCGGATCGAGGCCGTTGGTGGGTTCATCGAGGATCAGCAGCGGCGGATCGTGCAGCAGCGCCTGGGCCAGGCCAACGCGCTGGCGGAAACCCTTGGAGCACGCGCCGATGAACTTGCGGTAGACCTCGGCGAGGCCGGTGCGCGACACCGCGCGGTCGATCGCGTCGGCGGCCGATGCCTCGCCGGTGCGTTGCGCTTCAAAGGCGAAACGCAGCAGGTCGCAGACGCGCATGTCGGGATACAGCGGGTTGTTCTCCGGCAGGTAGCCGACCTGGCTGCGCGCCGCCAACGGATCGCGGTCGACATCGTGGCCGCACACCCGCGCGCGGCCGCGATCGGCGCCGAGATAGCCGGTCAGGATCTTGATCGCGGTGGTCTTGCCGGCGCCGTTGGGGCCCAGAAAGGCAACCACCGAGCCCGCGTCGACCGAAAAGCTGATGCCATCCAACGCCCGCACCTCGCCGTAGGACTTCTCCAGCCCTTCCACTTCGACGACAGGGGGGGGCGCTGGGCGAGACAACGCAGCTCTATTCGACATCGTCCAGGGAGAACGCGTTCAGGAACTCCTGGTTCGAAGGATAGAGCGAAACCCGGTCAATCAACATTTCCACGGCCTCGCGCGGGCGCAACCGCGACAGCACCCGGCGCAGAATGTTGACCTTGCGCATGGTCTGGCGAGTGAACAGCTTTTCTTCCTTGCGCGTGCCGGTTTCGCCGATGCGCAGCGCGGGGTAGATGCGCCGGTCGGCGAGGCCGCGGTCGAGGGTCACCTCCATGTTGCCGGTGCCCTTGAACTCTTCGTAGATCACCTGGTCCATGCGCGAGCCGGTGTCGATCAAAGCCGAAGCCAGAATGGTCAGGGAACCGGCGTCTTCGGTATTGCGCGCGGTGCCGAAGAAGGCCTTGGGCTTCTGGAACACCGCCGAATCAAGACCGCCCGACATGATCTTGGAGTTCTTGCCGCCGATGGTGTTGTTGAAGGCGCGGGTCAGGCGGGTGATCGAATCGAGCAGGATCATCACTTCCTTGCCCTGCTCGACCAGGCGCTCGGCGCGGAACTGGACCAGTTCCGCCAGGCGCACGTGGGTCTTCGGCTGCTCGTCCATGGTGCTGACGTAGACCTCGCCGTGGGTGATCGCGCGGCGCCAGTAGGTGGCTTCTTCCGGCCGCTCATCGATCAGTAGCACCATCAGGTGCACATCGGGATACAGATCTTCCATGCTGCGCGCGACGTTCTGCAGCAAGGTGGTCTTGCCGGTGCGCGGCGGCGCCACCAGCAGCCCGCGCTGGCCGCGGCCGAGCGGCGCGAGCAGGTCGAGGATGCGCATCGACAAGGCACCGTCGTGGTTGGCGAGCCCGAGTTCGTAATGGAAATCGGGGTCGATGACGGTGAGTTTCTTGAACGGCGCCGAGCGGCGCCGCTCCTTGACGTCCATGCCGTCGATGGATTCGAGAAAATCCAGGCGCGGCGCCTGGCGCCCCTTGCCGGGCCAGGCGTTGCCGGCCAGCAGCATGCCATTGCGCAGACCGAACTTGCGCACCATCGCCACGGGCACCGCCGGGTCGGCGGGGTGCTCGCGCAGGTCGTGCTCGAACTGACGCAGGAAACCGTTGCCGTCCTTCTTGATCTCGAGGATGCCCGAGACCGGCGTCTTGCGCGCCGCCATGTCGGCAGCACGGTCCTGCGGCGCATGAGACGCGTCGCGCCGCGGCCTCCGCTTGCCGGCGGCCGGCACCTCGGCCACCGATTCGGCACCAGAATCCGGGGCTTCGCCACTCTCCTTTGCGGAGGAGGGCGATGTGTCCTCGTTCGCCGCCGGGACGGCGGCCGGAACCTGGGACGGTCGGCGCCGACGCCGCCTTCTGCGACGCCGAGAACCGGCCTTGTCAGGCAGGTTTTCTTCGGTCATGAAAATCCCCAGGAAGGGGAGGTGCCGGGGACCGCGAGGTTCAGAGAACCCGATCAAGCACCACGAGGGCACCTGCATCGAAACGGTCTTCGCACGGCGGGAAAATGGTCGGGGCGAGAGGATTTGAACCTCCGACCTCTGCGTCCCGAACGCAGCGCTCTACCAGGCTGAGCCACGCCCCGTCCAAAGGGCGGACATTATGAGAGCGCCGGTCACGGATGGCAAGGTCAGGCAGGGCCTGCACCCACCCAAGGATTATCGCCCCAAATCGGCGTGTTGACCACCGTTTTCCGCGGCCAGCATCATCATCCAGGTCTTCTTGAAGTCACCGATGGCGATGGTATGGATCGAAATCCCGCGGAATTGGTTGAACTTGCCGATCGCCTCGAGGATTTCATCGGTATCGACCATCTCGCCAACGGTCGGCAGGCCATCGGAGAAAAAGAACATGGTGTCGCCGGCGCCCTTGACCTCGGTGGCCGAACTGCGCGTCACCGCCTGACGCACCTTGGTGTCGTGGATGCCCAGGCCGACCAGCAGCGCGCCGTAGGTGTTGGTGCGCCCAGCCTCGACGCCGGCCGATCCGGTCAGCCCGGCAGCGGCGCGCTCCTGAGCCGCGGCACCGCCAAGGGGTTTGAGCTTGCGCACGTACTGCTTGGCCGATTTCTTGTTCAGCGCATTGGCCGGCACCAGCTTCTTGCGCCACGAATCAATTCCGCTGGCAAAGGCATGGACGTTGAAGACCACGTTGCTGCCGAGGCTGTCGATCGCCTCGGACAATTCCTTTTTGATGATGTCGATCTTGGTGAAGCGCGTGTGTCCGCGTTGGCGGAACTTCTCGCGCTCGAGCACCGAGTCTTCCATCGAACCGGAAATGTCGATGACAAAGACGACCTCGCGGCTGGGGGTCTGGATGCCGGCGAAACTTGCCCCCACGCCCTCTTTGGGTACGTACAGGGCCGCGGTCTGCTCGCGCCCTTCGCGACGCTTGGCGACCTCTTCCTCGCTCGGAATCTGGTACTCCTCGCGCGCGCGCTCCCACCAGCGCCGCCACTGCGCGCAATCGTCACCGAACTGCAGGTCGGTGATCTCGACCAGCGTCGGATAGATGTGCAGCAGCACGATGCCTTCGCCCTCTTCCCACACCTCCAGCAGGGGTTCGATCGCGTCGTAATGGCGCAGCGTGCGCAGACCGATGCACGCGGCGATCTGCACCGCGCTGGCCTCGTCGTCCAAGCCCGCGATCAGCGCCGGCACGCACAGGTCTTCGTGGCCCTTGCCGAGCGCGACCACGCCCTCGATCGCCGCCACCCGTACCAAGGTGTTCTTGTCCTCGCCGGCGATGCCGACCACCTGGGCCAGCGACTCGCCGTCTTCCATGTTGCTGACCGCGGTGACCGCCCACAGGCGCACTCCGGCATCGTCGTGCCCCAGGTGCGGGCGTAGCAAGGGCAGGAATTCGGTCCAGCGGCCCTCGGCGGCGGAACGCAGGATGACGTCGAGTTCGAGCACCGGTTTGCCCTTTTCGACGATCTTCAGCATCGGCGCGCGCGAAGCCGCCGAGGGCAGTTTGCCGAGCACTTTCTTGACCGCCTCGACCACCATCGGCTCCTTGTCCTTCAGCACCGGCAGCAGCACGTCGGCGACCCCAGGGTGGTCGATGCCCTCGAGTGAAAAGACGAATTCGACGCGCTCGACGGGATCCTTGGCCTTGCGGAAATAGCGCTTGAAATCTTGCACGGTCGGATCGGGCTCCTGGGCTTGCATGCACAGGGCCAGGGCGAGCAGGAAATGGGCTGCCATGTTCACTAGGATAGCCGCAAGGATGGAGTTGACCCTCTCAACTCATTTGCTGGTCTACCAGGCACTGGACGACGAGGCCTTGGCGGCCCTGTCGGCGAGTGGCTGCAGCGGTCTTGAGATCTGGCTGGCCGAGCCGCACGTGCCGTGGCGTTCGGCCAGCGCCCTGGCCGCCTTTGCGCAGCGCCTGCGCGACGGCGGCCTGCAGCCGGCCAGCGTGCACCTGCCCTTTTATCCCTCGGTACCGGAACTGCTGCAGCAGAACCAGCGCTGGTCGGTGATCGATCCGCAGCGGCATGCACGCCACGAGGCGTTGCAGGGCGCTGCACAGGGCCTGCACGCCGCCGCCACGCTCGGTGCGCACTGCGCGGTGCTGCATCTCGGCTGGCAGCGCGATGACTGGAACGACCACAGCCACGGCTGGGCGCGCGAGGCTGTGTCTGAATTGTTGCCGGTAGCCCACGCCTGCGGAGTCGAACTGCTGCTGGAGAACATCATTTCCACCGGCACCCGCTGCGCCGCTCTGTGCCAGCTCCTCGACGAGGTCGACCCTGAACAGCAGGCCGGCATCTGCCTCGACCTCGGCCACGCCCACGTCGACGGCGGCGCCGTGGCCGAGTTGCACGCCGCGCTGCCACGCTTGCGTCACCTCCACGTGCACGACAACGACGGCAGCAAAGACCAGCACCTGGCACCGGGCTGCGGCACGCTGCCGTGGACCGAAGTCCTCGACGCCCTGCAGCGCGCCGCTTTCCAAGGTCAGGGTGCACTTGAACTGCGCGACGCCAGCCGCGGTCGCACCCCCCCCCAAGAAGTGGTGCTGCAGCAACACCAGGCCTGCGCCACCTTCCGCGCCCGTCATGCGGCTTTGCGGCCCGCCTCCACGACCCCCTCTCTGCCCTCGTGACCACACCCCTGACCCTCCCCCCCCACGCCGGACGCGAACGCCTGGCGGTGCGCCGCCAGTGGCTCGAAGGACGCCTGCCCGGCCACTTCCTCAACCCCGAAGCCGGTCCGCGGCGTTACTCCCGCTGCACCAGCTGGCCCGACCTGGGCTGGTTGCGGGTGACTTCTCCGGCTCCGCCCCCGCGAGCGACGACGCGCTTTCTGCGCGACTGCGGCGTCCGCGTACCCAACCTCGGCGCTGAGCGCGAAGGCGTCTATCTGGTCGAAGACCTCGGCGACCGCCATCTCGCCGACGACCCGGCGCCGACGCACTACCGCGACCTGTTGCGTCAGTGGCACCTCTTCGCCGGACGCCGCCTGCCGCCCGGCCACCCCAACGCCGCACTGGCCCTCGACGCCCCCTTGTTCCGATCCGAGCTGGCGCAGTTCCGCGAGGAGTACCTGATCGCCTGGCGCGGCCTCGACCCGCGCGGCGCCGGCGCTCAACTGGCACGCCTGCGACAGGCCTGCGAATGGCTCGCCGAGGCCGCCGCCGCCGGACCGCGCTGCCTGCAGCACCGTGACTTCCACTCGCGCAACGTTTTGCTGACCGCACATGGGGTGGCCCTGATCGACCACCAGGATCTGCGCCCAGGACCGCTCTACTACGACCTCGCCTCGTTGCTCAGCGACGCCTACCTCGATCTGCCGGGAGCCGTCGAAGCGCGCCTCGAAACCGAGATCGGCCTGCTCGGCGTAGCCATCGGCCTTGATCCCGATCACGCCGCGGAACACTACTGGGCCACCGCTCTGCAGCGCGTGCTCAAGGCCCTCGGCACCTTCGGAAAGTTGTTGAACCAAGGCCGCGCGGATTACCGCAGCGCCGAACGGCGCGCGCGCCGCCACGCCCTGGCGCTACTTGGCGATCCGCGCCACCACCGCGCTCCGGGGCGCGCACGCGACGCGGTGCAGGTCCTGCACGAATGCCTGCTGGCCGATCGCTCCGCGCCTCCGGCGGCCTTCGAAAGCGAAGTATGAAGCGTGCGCTGCTGCTCGCCGCCGGCCACGCCACGCGCCTGGCCGGACTACGGCAACGCTACGCCAAAGCCGCGGTACCGATCGCCGGTACCACCGCGCTGACCCATCTGCTGCAGTCGCTGGCGCAGGCTGGTGTCGAAGAGTGCTGGGTCAACCTGCACCACCACGCCAAGCAAGTACGCAAGCTGGCCGAACACAGCGCACCCCCCGGCCTGCGTGTGCAATTCCTCGAGGAGCCGGCGCTGCTCGGCACCGGCGGCACCTTGCTGGAGGTGGCGCAACGCTGCGGTGAAGCCCCCGAGTGGATGATCAACGCCAAGATCTTCACCGACTTCCGCTTCGCTCGCCTCGATAAGGATCCTCCCGGCACCCTGGTGCTGCACACCGCCTCTTGCTTGCGCGAATTCGGCGGCCTGCGCTACGACGCGGCGGCGTTTTTCCTCGGTCTGCAACCGCGCGGATCGGACCCTCAAACCTCCCCACAGGCGGCGGCGGTCTACACCGGCATCTGCAAGATTGATCCCGCCTGGATCACCGCCCTCGAGCACCAGCGCGGGCGCGACGCCGACGGCGTTCTATGCCTGCTGCGTCACGGTCTGCTGCCGGCGGTCGCCGACGGTCATCGCGCCCATGTGCACCTGCACGACGGTTTCTGGTGCGAGATCAGCACCCCCGAGCGCGTCGCCGCGGCAGCGCGCGCGGTGGCTGCGGCGGGCCTCAGTCCAGCGGCGCAGCCGGATCCTTGAGGATCCGCTTGGGGCCGCGACGTAGGGTCACGCCGCGTTCGTCGAGAAACTCGAGCAAGGGCATCAGGAACTTGCGCGTGGTGCCGAAGCGGTCGCGCAGGGCCGGGATGTCCATGCCCTCGGCCTGCAGCTGCTCCACCACCGCGTCGCGCAGGTCTTCGATCACGGCGCGAGTGAAGTAGAGCCCCGAACCCGGACTCAGGACCTCGCCGCGATCGTTGAGGTATTCGAGCACCAGGTCCAGCCGCGCCGGCTCCACCGCAGCTTGCTGCGCCAACTCCTCGGCGCTCGCCGGAGCCAGTCCAGCGTTGCGCAGAATCTCGGCCACGCGCGCGCCGTCTTGCTGCCATGCGGATTCGACCTCGGCACCGGCCAGGCCCCAGTGGGTGCCGGGGCGCCGCTCCAAACCCAGCGACTCGAGTTCGGCGTGGCCGAGTTTCTGCAGGGATTGGAAGGCATCTTTGCCCAGGCGCTCGCGCAGGCGCGCCACCGGCAGGCGCAGGCGGTGCGGTTGGCGCGCGCGCCAGTGGGCGAGCACCGATTGCACCTCGCGCGCCAGCGCGTTGGCGCCTCCCATAGCGAGGAAACTCCCGGCCGCCATCTCGCGCACCGCGCCCGCCTGCGCGGCCTGCCCCAAGACCTCCGCGGCACCTTGCGTGGTCCAGCCGAGCTGCAGCGCGAGCTCGGCCGGACCGCGCTCGCCGCCGAGGATCTCAAGCTGCACTGCGGCGAGCTGCGGCGGATCATCCAGCGCCTCGACCACGCGCATCAGCTGCGCGCGCTCGTCGTCGTCGCTGCGCCGCAGCCGGCGGCGGGCGAAGCACAGAAAGCGCCCGGCGGCGATGTTGCGCGCCGGACTCGGGCGCCGCAGCAGCAGCCTTTGGCCGGGCACCAGCGCCGCTGCGTGCTCCAACTCCAGGTCGACCAGACAACCATCCACGGGCAGTTCGCCGCCTTGCGCGGCAGGCGGCAGAAAGAGGCGCCCACCGACCGCCGCGGTGCCGCTGAGCAGCTGCACTTCGGCGCCGTGCGCCAACTTGGGGCCGTCCGGCAGGAAACGGCACCACAGACGCAGCAGACGGCCGCTGCGCAGGCTGCCGGGCGCCGCCAGCACCACGCCGCGCGGACACTGTGCGGCCTCCAGCGCGGGCAGGTTCAAGGCGGTGCGCAGGCCCGGACCGGCAACCCCGGCCTGGCGTCCGTGGACGTGCACCCGGCGCACCCGGCTGGAGTGCCCGCCAGGATGCACCTCGACGGTGTCGCCTTCTTGCAGGCGCCCGGCGGCGCACACCCCGGTGGCGACGGTGCCGGCGCCGTGCAGCGCGAAGGAACGCTGCACCGGCAGGCGGAAGGCCTGCAGCGGATCTGCTTGGCTGCGCGCGCTCTCGGCCAGGCGGCGCAGCTCCTGTTTCAATTCCAGCATGCCGCTGCCGGAATGCGCCGACACCGGCAGCACCGCGCACTCCTGCCAAGGAGTGTCCTGCACCAGTTCCTCGACGTCGGCGCGCACCAGCTCCAGCATTTCTTCGTCGGCGAGGTCGACCTTGGTCAGCGCCACCAATCCCTGGTCGATGCCGAGCAGCCCCAGCACTTCGAAGTGCTCGCGGGTCTGCGGCATGACGCCGTCGTCACACGCCACCACCAACACCGCCGCGCCCATGCCGGTGGCACCGGCGACCATCTTGCGCACCAGTTTCTCGTGCCCGGGCACGTCGACGAAGCCGATTTCCAGGCCGTCGGGGTAACCCATTTCGGCGTAGCCCAGATCCAGAGTGATGCCACGCTCGCGTTCTTCCTGCCAGCGGTCGGGATGGTCCCCGCACAGGGCTTCGATCAATGCGCTCTTGCCGTGGTCGATGTGGCCGGCAGTGCCAAGGACCACGGGGATGGGGCGGGCTTTCTCCAAGGCAGACGCGCGCGTTCGGGCGCCGGAGGAATCGGCACCAAGCGTAGAATGGGGCGGCATGGTAGCAAGCCCGATGCCCAGCGCGGAGCACCCGGTGCGCACCCTCGGGCGCGACCTGATGGCGCGATATGGGCGGCGCCTGCGCCGCGTCATGCTCGACCTTGGGCTGACCTGTCCCAACCGCGACGGCGCCAAGGGCTATGGCGGCTGCATCTATTGCGACGTCAGCGGCAGCGGCACCGGGGCGGCGCGCCAACGCCAGTCGCTGGAGCAGCAATGGCAGCAGGGTCTGGCACGGGCGCGCAAGGTCAACCCGCAAGGGCCGGCGGCGATCCTCTACTTCCAGTCCTATTCCAACACCTATCCCGATCTCGAGCCGCTGCAACAGGCGCTGGCGCAGATGCGCCGCTGGGCCGATTGCGCACCGATCCTGGCGGTGGGCACGCGCCCCGACTGCTTTAGCCCCGAGGCCGCGCAGCTGCTGGCCGAGCAACGCGAATCCTTCGCCGAGGTGTGGGTCGAATTCGGCCTCGAGACCACCGACGCCGAGGTGCAGCGCCGCATCGCCCGCCACGACAGCCTGGAGAGCTTTCACCGCGCCTGCGTGCTGGCTGGAGAGTTCGGCCTGAAGCGCATCTGCCACACCATGGCCGGCCTGCCCGGCGAGCGCCCGGATGGCCTGCTGCGCCAGGTCGAAGAGGCCGCCCGCGCCGGCGTCGAAGGCATCAAGTTCCATCAGCTGATGGTGCTGCGCCGCACCCAGCTGGCCAAGATGTGGGTCAACAACGAGGTCGAGCTGCTCAGCCCCGACGTTTACGTGCGCATGGTCGCCGACGCGCTGGAGTTGCTGCCGGCCAGCGTGGTCGTGCATCGCCTGGTCGCCGAGGCCCCGCCCGAGGAGTATCTGGCGCCGAGCGGCTGGCCGCCGCGGGCCAAGGTGCACTCGATGATCGAGCACGAGATGCAGCGCCGTGGCAGTCTTCAGGGAATAAAAAAACCGCAAGCCGAAGCCTGCGGTTGAATGGTGAGGGCACCAGGACTCGAACCTGGGACTTATTGGTTAAAAGCCAACTACTCTACCAACTGAGTTATGCCCCCTTGGACAGGCGACCGGCGCCTGTCAGACCGTCATGATCTCATCGCACTTATTTTTGCACAACTCATCCAGGCGGGATTCATGGTCCTTGAGGATTTCCTGGACCTTGTCCTTGCCGGACTTCATGTCGTCGTCGGTCAGCACCACGTCGCCTTTCTTCTCTTTGTGCTCGGTCTCCATTTCGCGCAGCACGTCGCGGCGCACGTTGCGCATCGACACCTTGCCCTCTTCGGCCAGCGCTTTGACGCGGCTGGCGAGCTTGGTGCGCTGCTCCTCGGAGAGCGCCGGAATGTTGATGCGTACCAGCGGCCCGTCGACGGTGGGGTTGAGCCCCAGGCCGGCGGCGGTGATGGCCTTTTCGACGTCTTTCAAGGCGCCCTGGTCGTAGGGCTTGACCGCCAGGGTGCGGGCGTCGGTGACGGCGACGTTGGCGATCTGGCTGAGCGGCGTTTTGGTGCCGTAATAGTCAACCCGCACGCTGTCGAGCAGGCCGGCGGACGCACGGCCGGTACGAATACCGCGGGTCTCGTCGGTGAAATGCTGCACCGACTTGTCCATGCGCTCGGCTGCGGAGTCCAGGAAGGGCTGGATGGTTGTGGCCATGACTGCCTTGAAACGGGGTCAGTTGTGAATCCGGGTGCCTACCTTATCGCCGCGTGCGGCGCGGACAACCGCGTTGTCCTCGGCCATGTCAAAGACCACGATCGGCAGATCGTTTTCCCGGCACAGGGCGAAGGCGGTCATGTCCATGACGCGCAGCTGCTGGTCAAGGACCTGGGCGAAGGTCAGGTCGGGCAGGAACACCGCGTCGTCGTGCTGGCGCGGATCCTTGTCATAGACCCCGCGGACCATGGTGGCCTTGAACAGCGCGTCGCAGCCGAGTTCCAGCCCCCTCTGCGCCGCGGTGGTGTCGGTGGTGAAGTAGGGACTGCCGAGCCCCCCCACCAGAACCACCACGCGCCCTTTTTCCAGGTGGCGGATGGCGCGCCGGCGGATGAAGGGTTCGCACACCTTGTGCACGTCGACCGCCGACATGACCCGCGTCGGCACGCCGTTGGTCTCGAGCGCATCGCTCAGCGCCAGGCCATTGATCACCGTGGCCAGCATGCCCATGTAGTCGGCGGTGGCGCGGGCGATGCCGAGGTGTTCGGACTGCGCGCCGCGCAGGATGTTGCCGCCGCCGATGACGCAGGCGACCTGGGTGCCGTCCGAGGCCAGCTGCTGCAGCTGCTCGGCGAGCTGCCGCACGCGGTCGATGTCAAGAGTGGTACCGCCCTCGCGGGCAAAGCCTTCGCCGCTGATCTTGAGCAGCAGCCGGCGGATCGCCTGCGCGGAGGACGGTTGCGGGGTCACTCTGGATTATGGGGTTCAGGCCCCCAGTTCAAAGCGCGAGAAACGCTGCACCTGGATGTTCTCACCGAGCTTGGCGATCGCCGCGGTGACGCGGTCGGCCACCGAGATGCCCGGATCCTTGACGAACTCCTGCTCCAGCAGCGCACGCTCGGCGACGAACTTGACCATGCGGCCACCGACGATCTTTTCTCTGATCTCGTCGGGCTTGCCGGCCATGTCCTCGGACTCGAGCAGGATGCGGCGCTCCTCGTCAACCAGATCGCTGGGGACCTCGTCGGCGGTCAGCGCCAGCGGCACCGGCACCGTGGCGGCGATGTGCATGCACAAATCGCTGCACAGGGTTTGGAATTCTTCGCCGCGAGCGACGAAGTCGGTTTCGCAGCCGACCTGGACCATCACCCCAACGCGCTGGTTGTGGTGGATGTAGGAGTAGACGCGGCCCTCGGCAGTTTCGCGCCCGGAGCGCTTCTCTGCCGACTTGAGCCCCTTCTTGCGCAGGAACTCGTAGGCCTTGTCTTCGTCGCCGCCGGTCTCGACCAGGGCTTTTTTGCAATCCATCATGCCGGCGCCGGTCTTGGTACGCAGCGCGGCAACCGCCTTGGCAGTGATCTGGGTCATCGTGTCAGGGAATGCTGGGGACAGGATGGCACGGCTCAGTCCTTGGACTCAGCCGGCTTTTCTGTTGCATCCGCCGCCTCGGGCGCGGGTGCGGCTGCCGGTGCTGCCTCAGGGGCCGGGGCCGGAGCCGGAGCGGCCTCGGGGGCCGGAGCGGCCTCGGGGGCCGGAGCCGGGGTGGTCTCGGGAGCCACTGCCGGGGCCGGAGCGGCTGCCGGGGTGGGAGCCGTAGCCGGAGGCGGAGCGGTTACCGGAGCACCCTCTGCGTCTTTCGGCTCGGGATCGGTGTGCGGCTGGATTTCCACCGGGCGGTTGACCCCGCCGGGCATCGGCACACGACGACCGGGGCGCGGAACTCCCGTAGGCGCGCCTTGCTGGCCAGGGCCGCGACCGCGGCCAGGGCCGCCTGGACCGCCGGGTCCTCCGGGTCCTCCGGGTCCGCCGGGTCCGCCGGGACCGCGACGTCCACCAGGGGGACCGCCACGACCACGCGTGGGACGCGGTACCGGAGCGGCCTGCATGCCGAAGTCGGCCGGACGCGCCGGATCGGAAACACCGCGCTCCTTGCGCAGCGTCTTGCCGTCGATGGCACCTTCGAAGAGATGATCGAGGATCATCGTCACCGAACGGATGGCGTCGTCGTTGGCCGGGATGTGCAGGTCGCTGTGATCGGGATCACAGTCGGTGTCGATGACTCCGACGACCGGAATGCCGATGCGGTGTGCTTCGCGCACCGCCTTGCGTTCGGTGCGCGTGTCGATCACGACCAGCGCGCCCGGCAGGCGATACATGTCGCGGATGCCGTGCAGGTTGCGGAACAGCTTGGCGCGCTCGCGGTTGAAGCGCGCGCCCTCTTTCTTGGTCAGGGTGGAGTGGATGCCTTCGGCTTCCCGCTTCTCCATGTCCTCGAGGTGGGCGATGCGGCTGCCGATGACCTCGAAGTTGGTCAGCGTGCCGCCGATCCAGCGGTCGGACACGAAGGGCATCCCGGTGCGCTCACGCGACTCCGAGACGATCCCGCGGATCTGCTGCTTGGTACCGACAAAAAGGACGTCCTCGCCGCTGGCGACGATTTCTCGGAGAAAGTGTTTGGCCCGCAGGATTCCGCGGATGGTTTGCTTAAGGTCGATGATGTGGATTCGGTTTCTGGATTCGAGGATGAATGACTCCATCTTCGGGTTCCAGCGACCAACTCGACAACCGATGTGGGCACCGGCATCCACCAAAGCCTGGACTGAGAGGTCAGACATTTGTGCGAATTGGCTGAAAGCTCGTGGTTTTCAGGTGTTTTGTCCGGCACAGCCGGAACAAGGGTCGGATATTTTACGCCCCAGGCCAGCCCCGTCAAACCCCATCCAGGCAGATCAGAGGTCTTTTTTCCGATTTCCTAGCTATCCCGTGCTAGCCTTCGAGGGAAACCATGATTCCTCCTCAGGACGGCACAGGCACGGCCCCCCGTGCCCTGGCGTTGCTCGATCATCGCGGTGAGGACCTCGGCCCCCTCCAGTGTCTCTTCCAAGATCATGGATGGCAGGTCCAATCGAGCACCCACCCGGAGGGTTCGGTGCGCCTGTTGGCGGACCGACCCTGGCGCGCCGCCATTGTCGCTCCGCTGACGCTGAGCAGCCACACTCTTGAGTGGGAGCAACTGTTGAGCCACCTGTCGCCGGCCTTTCCGGTGCCGTGGCTGGTGCTGCCCTGGAGCGGCGCCCGGCCGTCGCGGGTGGCGGCGCTGCTGAGCGGTCTCGACGCGGTGGCCGACTGGCTGCCGCATCCGTGGTCCGCCCCCGAAGCCGCGGGCCGCATCGACAACCTGCTGCGCATGCAGGGCGTGCTCGGACGCAACCAGCAGCGCGCCGACGAACTCGCCGCCCAGCTGATCACCGATCACAAGACCGGGCTCGCCAACGACCGCCATTTCCGTGCCCGCCTGGAAGAGGAATTTGAGCGTACCGACCGCCACGGCGCGCCACTGACCCTGCTGCTGCTCGACCTCGACGATTTCAAGGCGGTCAACGACAGCACCAGCTACGAGTTCGGCGACACCGTATTGCGCACCATCGGCGAGGTTATCCGCCATTCGGTGCGCACCATCGACATCGGTGCGCGTATCGGGGGCGATGAATTTGCCATCCTGATGCCAAACACAAATCTGGAGGAAGGCATCCGCGTCGCCAGCCGTATTCTCAACACCGCCGACGGCGTGGTCGTCAACGACCGCAACTACAACACCCACATCCATCTGTCGATCGGCACCGCCACCTTCGAGGGGCACGGCCTGCGCGAGGCGATCCAGTTGTTCCTGCAGGCCAACGAAGCCCTGAAGGCGGCCAAGGCGGCGGGCAAGCACCAGGTGTGTTTCTTTGATCCCAACCGCCAGCAGGCCGGGGGCGGTTGAGGTGCTGAGTGGGGCCCCTGCGGCTACTTTCGCCGCGGCCACACCCGCGGAGACAGCCAGTCGCCGTGGGCCCCGGCGCCCTCGTCGGCCGACGGACTGACCACGCGCAGGCGTAGATTCCCGCCGCGCGGCACCTCGATGCGCAAGGGGGCTGCGGCTTCCCCCAGGCTCACCGCTTTGCTCTGCCCGAGCAGGTCGTCGTCGAGCCACACCTCGAAGACCAGGGCCTGCGGCAGGCGCTGCGCGGCGGATTCATCGTCGACGCCGACACGCGCGGTGAACAGGCTCTTGTCAGCCACCGCGAAGACCAGTTCCGAGGGTGCCTTGACTCCGTAGCCGAGCGGATGCACCGCCCCCGCCACGCGCAGCAGCCGCCCCATCACGCTGCGCCCGCGGCGCGGACTCCAGTCGAGCACCTGCGCGGGCGGATACTCCACGCTGGCCGGCGCCGCCGCGGCCAGATCCTGGAAGGGTCCACCGTGGCGGACCAGGGCCAGAACCCGTGCCATCGGCACCGCGATCACCCCCCCCCACGGCAGACGCCCGCGCATTTCACCGCGGCGCAAATCCAGTCCGGTGGGTGTCCAGGGCAGGAAGGAACCGTCGTCCAGGACCAATAAGGAGGTGGCGGCGTTGGCGGCGTCGGCATCGACCTCTTCCTCGAGCAGGCGCAG
Source organism: Planctomycetota bacterium (assembly GCA_021776925.1). Taxonomy (GTDB): domain Bacteria; phylum Planctomycetota; class UBA1135; order UBA1135; family UBA1135; genus JAJFFB01. The sequence goes on from JAJFFB010000202.1 coordinate 33,432, forward strand.
CGCTTCGACGCGCCTCCAGAGGATATGCTGAGGGCCGGCGGCACCCTCGAAATGGAGGCCGCTGCCGTCGAGGTCGACCAGCCAGCCGGGGCGCGGGTCACGTCCGCCGCTGGGAGTGCGCAGGACCAGCAGATCCTGTTCGCGTGGCGCGGCGGGCAAGCGCCCCCGCGCCAGGCCGCGCACCCACAGCAAATCGACCGAGACCACCAGGCTGTCGCTGCCCGCGCCGATCTGCCACTGGATGTGGTCGGCGTCGCCCTCGAGCGGCCGCCCGCGCAGATGGCCGCCACCGACCAGTTCCAGGCTCCAGGGCGCCGGCGGCGGGGCCGCTTGCGCTGCGGTGTCTTCGGGACGGTCTTCGGCCGGGGGGAACTCGACCCGCATCCAATCGGCCACCGGGCCGCTGGCCACCACCGGCCCCTCGACCTGCCAGGCGGTGAGCAGGGTGGTTTCGGGGGTACCGCGGCCGAATCGGTCGACGGATTCGACGCGCACCGGAACCCCGGGGTCGCGCCCCTGGACAGCAGCGGCTGCCGGGGCGACGGCGGCCAGGGCGACGGCGCTGGCCGCATGGGCGCACAGCAGGCCCACGGCGAGCAGGGTGCTGGCCAGGATGCGACAGGATGGGCGAGGACAGGATGCCACTTCGGCAGAATCATACGCCGAATGGGCCGCTTTCGGCGGTCAGCGGCCCAAAATGCGGTTGGCACCCTGCTTGCTAGAAGTAAACGCCGCATCCCTGGCAGAATCCCCACTCTTGAATCATGGCTCAGAAGGAACTGACTTTTGACACCGAGGCCCGTGAGGCCATCCTCGCCGGCGTCGAGAAATTGGCCAAAGCGGTCGTCTCGACTCTCGGACCCAAAGGCCGCTGCGCGGTCCTCGACAAATCCTGGGGCGGTCCCACCGTCACCAAAGACGGTGTAACCGTCGCCCGCGACATCGAATTGCGCGACAAGGCCGAAAACCTTGGCGCTCAATTGGTCAAGCAGGCCGCGGCCAAGACCAATGACCGCGCCGGCGATGGCACCACCACCGCCACGCTGCTGGCTTGGGCGCTGTACCGCCGCTCGATGCGCTACCTCGCGGTCGGCGCCGACGCCCAGGCGATGATCCGCGGCCTGCGCAGCACCGCCAATAAGGCGCTCAAGTACCTGGCCAAGAACAAGCAGCAGGTCACCGACAACGAGGCGATCAAGGCCGTCGCCACGATCGCCGCCAACAACGACGCCGAGATCGGCACCAAGCTCGCCGAGGCCTATGACAGGGTCGGCAAAGACGGTGTGATCACGGTCGAAGAAGGCCGCTCGATCGAGACCGAGTTGAAAACCGTGATGGGCATGCAGTTCGATCGCGGTTTCCTGTCGCCGCACTTCTCCACCGACATGGACACGCTCGAGTGCGTGATGAAGAACCCGGCGGTCCTGGTGCACGAGGAAAAGATCTCCTCGATCCAGTCGTTGCTGCCGCTGCTCGAGCTGACCAAGGAAGCCGGCCGCCCGCTGATGATCGTCGCCGAAGACGTCGACAGCGAAGCGCTCGCCACTCTGGTCGTCAACAAGATGCGTGGCATCCTCGACGTGGTCGCGGTCAAGGCACCCGGCTACGGCGACCGGCGCAAAGAGATGCTACGCGACATCGCTACGGTCACCAACGCCCAGCCGATCATGAAGGATGACGGCATCGAGCTGGAAAAGGTCACCCTCGACATGCTCGGCACCGCCAAATCGGTGCTGATCGACGGATCGACCACCACCCTCGTAGAGGGCCAGGGCCGCAAGGTCGACATCGACGCGCGCGCCAATCTGATCCGGCGTCAGATCGAGGTCACCACCTCGGACTACGACAAGGAGAAGCTGGAAGAGCGCCTCGCCAAGCTGGTCGGCGGCATCGCCCAGATCCAGGTCGGCGGCGCCACCGAAGCCGAGGTCAAGGAGCGCAAGCACCGCTACGAAGACGCCAAGCACGCCACCGCGGCGGCGATCGAAGAGGGCATCCTGCCCGGCGGCGGCGTGGCGCTGACGCGTGCCGCTTCACACCTGCAGAAGGCCGTCAACAAGCTGCCCGGCGACGAGCAGATCGGCGGCGAGCTGATGCTGCACGCGCTGCGCCAGCCGTTGCGCTCGATCGTCGAAAACGCCGGCGAGGACGGCTCGGTGGTCAACCGCCGCGTGCTGCAGGACAAGTCCTTCGGCTTCGGCTTCAACGCGTTGACAGGCGTTTACGGCGACCTGTTCGAAATGGGTGTGGTCGATCCGCTCAAGGTCACCCGCACCGCGATCGAAAACGCGGTCTCCGTGGCCGCCACCCTGATGACCACCGACTGCCTCATCACCGAGGCCGATAGCGACGACCAGACCAACGCCGATTCCGGCTTCGAGGGCGATTTCTAGAGCCCCATTGAATAGAAACGCCCATAGAAACAGAAGAATGGCCAAATCCGCCAAAATCGCATTCACCCCGATCGAAGACCGGGTCCTGGTTCATCCCGTCGCTGCTGAAACCGTCAGCGCCAGCGGCATCGTGCTGCCGGACAGCGCCCAGGAGAAACCCAATCGCGGCATCGTCGTGGCCACCGGCCCCGGCCGGCGCATGAAGAACGGCGAACGCGCCGAGATGCCCGTCGCCAATGGTGACGAGGTCGTCTTCGGTCAGTACGCCGGCCACGGTGTCGAACTCAAAGGCGAGGAGTACAAAATCCTGCGCGCCGACGAGATCCTCGCTCAGATCACCAACTAACGCCGGAGGAAACAGCAATGTCCAAGCAAATCCTGTTCGACGACAAGGCCCGCGAAAAACTTTTCAGCGGCATCGAGACCATGGCCCACGCGGTCTCCGTGACCCTCGGCCCGGCCGGCCGCAACGTGATCCTGGAGAAGTCCTTCGGCGCGCCGATGGTGACCAAGGACGGCGTCGCGGTGGCCAAGGAGATCGAGGTCGAAAACGGCTTCGAAAACCTCGGCGTCAAGATGTTGCGCGAAGTCGCGACCAAGACCAACGATGAGGCCGGCGACGGCACCACCACCGCCACCGTGCTCGCCGCCGAAATGGTGCGCGGCGGCCTCAGGTACATGGCCGCCGGCGCCAGCCCCACCGCCTTGCGTAGCGGCATCGAGCGCGCGGTCAAGGCCGCGGTTGCCGAGATCGAAACCATGTCGAAGAAGGTCAAGGGCCGCGACGACATCGCCAAGGTCGGCACCATTTCCGCCAACCAGGACACCGAGATCGGTGAGCGTTTCGCTGAAGCCTTTGACCAGGGCGGCAAGAAGTGCGTGATCACGGTGGAAGAAGGCCAGGGCATCGAGACCGTGCTCAACTACGTCGACGGCATGTCCTTCGACAAGGGTTACATCTCGCCCTACTTCGTCACCGACATGAGCAAGATGACCGCCGAATACGAAGACGCCTACGTGCTCGTCTACGAGAAGAAGATCTCCAGCCTGCAGGACTTCCTGCCGGTGCTCGAGCAGGTCGCGCAGACCGGCAAGCCGCTGCTGGTGATCGCCGAAGACGTCGAGGGCGAGGCCCTTGCCGCGCTGGTGGTCAACCGCCTGCGCGGGGTCATGAAGGCGGTCGCGGTCAAGGCGCCCGGCTTCGGAGACCGGCGCAAAGCCATGCTCGGCGACATCGCCACCCTGACCGGTGCGCGCGCGATCATGGAAGAGACCGGCGACAAGCTCGAAGACGTCAAGCTTGAGGACCTCGGCCGGGTGGCCAAGGTCAGCATCGAGAAGGACCGCACCGTGCTCGTCGACGGCGCCGGCCGCAAGAGCGAGATCAAGCAGCGCATCCAGCAGATCCAGGCGCAGGTCGAGAAGTCGACCTCCGAGTACGACAAGGAAAAGCTCACCGAGCGCCTGGCCAAGCTCGAAGGCGGCATCGCCGTGATTCAGGTCGGGGGCGCCACCGAAGCCGAAATGAAGGAGCGCAAGCACCGCGTCGAAGACGCGCTGCACGCGACTCGCGCGGCGATCGAAGAGGGCGTCGTGCCCGGCGGCGGCACCGCGCTGTTGCGCTGCATCGAGGTCGTCGAAGGTGCGCGCGCCAAGGCGCGTGGCGATGAGAAGCTGGGCATCGATCTGGTGGCGCGGGCGCTTAAGGCGCCGACCCGCACCATTGCCGACAACGCCGGCCGCGATGGCAGCTTGGTGGTCGAGGAAGTCCTCGAGCGCAAAGGCTGGAAGGGCTACGACGCGCTGGCCGACGAATACGTCGACATGGCCAAGGCGGGCATTCTCGATCCGGCCAAGGTGGTGCGCACCGCGCTGCAGAACGCCGGCTCGATCGCCGGCCTGCTGCTGACTACCAACACCTTGGTCACCGATCTGAAGGAAAAGGCTGAGAAGGCCACCGAAGGGGCGCTTTCCTGACCTGCGCGATCTCTTGACGCAGCGCGACTACTACGAAGTCCTCGGCGTCTCTCGCGATGCGGGAGACGCCGACGTCAAGAGTGCCTACCGCAAACTGGCGCTGAAGTACCACCCCGACCGCAACAAGGACGAAGGCTCCGCCGAGGCCTTCAAAGAGGCCGCCGAGGCCTACGCGGTCCTCAGTGATCCGGAGAAGAAGCGTCTTTACGACCAGTTCGGCCACGCTGGCGTGCGCGGTGGTCCCGGCCACCCCGGTGCCCCCGGCGGCATGAACGTCGAAGACATCTTCTCGCAGTTCGGCGACATCTTTGGCGGCCGCGGCGGCACCCTGTTCGAAAACCTGTTCGGCGGCTTCGGCGGCGGCCGCGAGCGCACCCCACGCGGGCGCAGTCTGCGCGCGGCGGTGACCGTCGACCTGGCCGACCTGCTGGCGGGCACCGAGCGCACCCTGATGCTGCGCCGGCGCGAATTGTGCAAGGGCTGCGATGGCAGCGGATGCCGTCCGGGCACCAGCGCGCAGAAATGCGCCACCTGCCGCGGCCGCGGCCAGGTCCATCAGCAGCAAGGCTTCTTTGCCGTCGCCACGACCTGTCCGTCGTGCCACGGCAACGGCCAGACGATCAGCGATCCGTGCCAGGATTGCCGTGGTCACGGCCTCGGCGAGGTGCGGCGCGAGATCTCGGTGCAGATTCCGGCCGGGATCGACGAGGGCGCGCAGATCCGCCTCGCCGGCGAAGGCGACGCACTGCCCGGCGGCAGTCCTGGCGATCTTTTCGTCGCCGTCGAAATCCAGCACAGCGACACCTTCCACCGCGATGGCCAGGACCTCTATATCGAGGTGCCGGTCACTTTTTCGCAGGCCGCCCTCGGCGACAAGCTGGTGGTGCCGACGCTGGAAGGCCAGGCCAAGATGACGGTGCCCGCGGCCACCCCCACCGGCAAGCTTTTCCGGCTGCGCGGCAATGGTCTGCCGCGCCTGCACGGCGGCCGCCGCGGCGATCTCTTTGTACGCGTCTTCGTTGAAGTGCCGAAGAAGCTCAGCAAGGAGCAGAAAAACCTGATCAAGGAACTGCACCGCCTCGACAAAGAAGGCATTGGCAAGTGAGTCCCAAGAAGAAAAAAAAGAAGGCTGCAGAGGCCGAGGCTGCCGCAGCACAGGCGGCTGAAGCTGCGGGCCAGGATGCGGCGCCGGGCGCCGAGGCCGACGGCGTGGCGCCGCCCGAGGTGCCGGTCGAGGACCTCGAGCACTGGCGCGACAAGGCGCTGCGCGCGCAGGCCGAAATGGCCAACATGCGCCGCCGCCTGGAGAGCGACACCGAGGACCGCACGCGGCGCCGTCTCGAAGCCCTGTTCCACGAACTGATCCTGGTCTCCGACCACATGGAACTGGCGCTCGGCGCGCTGCCCGAGTCGCTGCGCGAGGCCGACGGCGCCCGCGGCTTCCTGTTCGGGCTCGACGCCATCCGCGCCGCCCTCGACGGCGTGATGCGCGGGCACGGCATCGAGTTCATCCAACCGCAGGCCGATGCCGAGTTCGACCCGGAGCTTCACGAGGCGGTGCAGACCGACCACGAAGAGGGCCTGGAAGAGCCGCGCCTGGAGCTCATGCGGCGCGGCTATCGCATCGGCCGCAACATCCTGCGACCGGCGCAAGTGCGCCTGATCCGGCCCGCCGAAACCGAAACCGCACCGGACTCGGCTGGCTGAGAGGCGGCAGCCGCGCGCCGGACACAGGTCTGTGACAGTTTGAGGGCCAAAAAACCCTCATATCGAGGGGGCTCCACCGTTTAACCTAGGCGTAATGGCTTCCTTCTTACGCCTGCTTCGTTGCCTGCCCGCGGTGGGCCTTTTCGCTCTGCTCCTCACCTCTACGGCGGCAGCTCAGAAGCTGGGCAGCAAGTATGTCGAGGACACCACCCACGGTTTCAAGTTCAAGTATTTGAAGAATTGGTCTGCAAGTCCGCCCAACCAGGAGAGGGCACCGGCTGGCATGTTCTTCCGCGCCGATTCAGAAGGGATCAATGTCAAGCTGCCCGGCAACCAGATCACCCAGGGTGAAGTCTCTCTATTCTTGATCCGCTTCGATCAGCCTGTCGCGGTGACCAACGAGGGGAATAGCAGCGGCCTGCGAGCGCGCACCGGAGGTGAAAGCAAGCGCCCGGAAATCGGTGAGGTTTTCGCAAGCATGTTTGCCAATATCCGCGACTTTGAAAAGGACAAGCCGGTTGAAGATCCTGAAATCGAGAAACTGAAAAAAGGGCTTACCGCCAGACACATCCAGTGGAAGGCTTTCGATGCCAATGGCTTCGACCTCTATGTGGACACCTGGACCATTCACCTTGACGACTACGACATCTGTTTCTTGTGGATGTTGCCCGACCAGAGAAAGGACAATAAAAAGTGGTTCGCGGCCTTCGAGAAGTCTGTCAAAACCTTTCAGTTGATCGACAAGGTCGAAGCCGAGATCGCCTCCCTTGAAGACGATAGCAGTTACCAGGACATCCTGACCTTTCACCGCGAAGAGGCCGAACGCACTCCTGGATGGACAGCGCTCCCTACACCCTCCAAGGAATATGTCATCAAGACATCATCTGATGACAAGAAGTTCATCAAGGAAGTGATTGAGCGATTGGAATCTTCGCGCAAGTTGTTTGAGCGCGACTTCCCTCCTGCCAAACCGATCGGTCATATTTCGGTTGTGCGCATTTGCTCGGACCTCGATGAATTCCGGAAGTATGGCGGAATAGGCGGTGGGGCCGTCGGCTTCTTCAGCCCTTCCAGCACAGAACTGGTTCTGTTCGACGCTCGGGAAACCAACCGCAACAAGACTTTTGCGGTGATGACCCACGAGGCCTTCCACCAGTATTGTCATTTCCTTTTCAACGAATCCGCAGCTCACCGCTGGTTCGACGAGGGACATGGTGACTACTACGGAGGTGTCGAATTCAAGGGTAGGCGCGCAATCATCACCCCACGGATGCCCAGCGGACTCGACAGACTTCCAGGCGCGCGGCAAATGATCAGGGATGACGAGATGAAACCGTTGTGGGTGCATATCAATTACGATCACCAGCAGTGGCAGAACCAAGGTCCAACCGGGGTCGAGGGATACCAACAGTCGTGGTCACTGATCTACTTCCTCCGCCAGGGTGCCTTGGGCAAAGTATCCAGCGCGGTGTGGGAAAAGGAGTACGCCAACATCATTCCGAATTACATCAAGACCCTGTCCGCGGGTTACGAAGAGGCATACGAGGAGCAGCGCGGCCACCTGCGTGAATTGCTCGAACATTTGCAGGGCGATGAGAACGCCGAAGAACGCAAGTCGATCGAAGAGCGGATGAAACACCCGCGCGTCGGCGGAGAGATCAGGGATGAGATCTGGGAGAAGGCCATGGAGGCTTCCTGGGGGCAGATTGACGTTGAGGTTTTGGAGGAGAGTTGGAAGAAGTATGTAATGGATTATTTGAAGTAGGTTCTTGTGGGGTGATGGTTCGTCGGGGCGGGGGGGGGCAAACCCCCCCAAAGCGGCCGCCACCCGCCCCAGCAACGCCGTACACCACCACCCCCCCCCTATCCCCCCTTACCCCCCCCCCCCCCCGACGGAGATCACCCCGCGGCACATCGTTCAAAATACGGGATAGGGGGTTCCTGAAAATTCATAAATACGGGTAGAGGGTCCCCTCGGTTTGTCTCGGGTAGCAGGCAGGAGCCAGGATGGAAGTGGATTTGGCGATCGCATTTCATCTGTCCAGTCCACTTGGGCAATTGATCACTGTCGAACCATCGGTAGCAAGCCGCAGTAGCCGGGAACTCGTGCCTGTGTGCGGGTGGGGCGTGTTCGCGTAATTCGGCGGCGCTGCGCCGCCGTTGGAGCGAACACGCCCCACCCGCACAGAGGAAGTTCATTCCTTAGCACATCGCTCAACCTACGAGGTTGGCAGAATCCTCAAGGAGGAGGCAGGCGCCAGGTGTGGGTGGCGAGTTGACCAGCTTGAATTTGAATCAATGGCGAGACGTGGTGGACGGGTTGGTGGTTGCGATAGGTGTGAAAGTGGAGTTGATAGGTGCCCGGGGGGAAGTCGTAGAAGTCGAGGGTGAGTTGGGAGTGCTGGGCGAATTCATGGCGTTGCTCCCGTGAGAGGAGATTGAGGTTAAGGTTGTGTTGCCATTGCGGGCTCCACGCGAGAGTTTGGTCGGCCTGGGATGAAGAAAACGGAATCAGGCGGAGGGTGGTTTCGGTTTTTTGCTCGCACCAGGGGCCGAAACCGGAGAGGGTGAGTTCGAGTTCGGCGGCGGGCTGCAAGGGTGGCAGCTGGATGCGGGTATCAGGGCCACGAACTTCGAAGGGTGGGAGATAGGCGGCGTAGGCCTGTCCGTCTGGGTCCACAGCTTCAACCAGCAGGCAATATCGCCCAGGGGCAAGTTCTTCTAAACGAAAGAGACTTCCTGCCTCTTTGTAGAGAAAGTCAGACTCTTCTCCCTGGTATTGCATGCGGAAAGGGTCGGGCAGGCCAAACCGTTCCAGGCAGAAGAGGCTCAGCATGTGTTCCTCGAGGTCGGGGTTCGCCGGAACCACACCAACCACGATGCACAAGGGAGGCGCAACGAGAGTGATTTCGCCAAGATCGATATCGGCCTGGACGTCTATCTCCATTTCCATTTGGATCGGACCCGCGTCGACCTCAAGGATCAAGGGGCCGCTTGGGACGATGCAGAAGAAACTCCCGTCGGGTTGCAGTTCGATTGAGTGACTTGGAGATTCGATCGGAGATTCTTCGGGATAGGAGTCCGGTCGTTGAAGATGAATCCAATTGTGGTCCCAGGTATCGGACCATTCTTTCTGTGCTTTCTCAGAGATACGATTTGATGGAATTCGAGGCCGGACTACGCGACCGGACACTCGGTGAAAGGGTGGCAGAACAAAATCGTGGGCGAACCCGTTGTCCTGGCGCCATGGAGTCTGGAAATCGACTCCGCCAAAATAGAGATGAAAGAAAAACCAGTTGCCGCGCTCAAGGCCGTAAACTTCGAATCGACCACTGGCATCGGTGGTGAAGATCCCGGATTCGGTCCAATGGGTGGGCCCGTGGGAGAAACCGAGGATGCAGACCTCTTCATGCGAGTCAGGCGGATTGACTGGTTGCTCCAACCTCACCTTCACTCCGGCCAAGGGCAGGCCCTGCGAATCCAGCACTCGACCCGCCACTGAGTCCCCCAGGTCGGCCACGATTCGAATCTCAGTGGCGTCGGCGGCGAACTCCAGGTTCCCTATGTTCAGGCAACCCTCGGCTACCCACCGGACCTCGCGGATCCCCACCGGCACGCACGGAAAAACCATCCGTCCCTGTGAATCAGCAGTGGCGATCTGCTCGTAGCCCTGAAACAAGCCACTCTCATAATCGTAGGGGAAACTGCCCAGCAATAAGTGAACCGAGGCTCCAGTATGAAAGGTGTCCGGTTCACCGACTTCCAACCTCACCTGTGCATGCCGCACCGGCCTTCCGTACCGGTCCTGGATCGTGACCCTCACATCCTCACCAGGTTCCAGGGTCATCTCAATTTCACCCAAATAGCTACCAGCCAATCCTCCTTCCATATCCGCGCGAGATCCTTTCGAAATCTCCACCCTGCCCACCCTGTAGCTGGCAAGAGCATGCCCAGCTCCCCACGCTGCAATTTCCACATAGCCTCGTTGCTCCTCAGGCGGAGTTCGCCACCCGATCAGTGCACGCCCTTCCACATCCGTAAGGCCGAATGCAAGCAAGCGACCTGCCAACAGCGAGGTCTTGCTCGGTACCAGCGGCCACGGATCGCTGCGAAACCCCTTTCGCACAGCCACCCACATCCCCTGCAGAGGCACTCCATGGGTCGACCGAACCTCCACCGCCATTTCCATCCCCGAGCCGTGCGCCCGGACGACCACTCCATCAACCCGCTCCCTAGCACCCCTCACCTCACGAATCTCAGGGTGTGCAAGCCGGACAACCTCCAAAACCCCCGAATCAAGCTCTCCATTCGGTTCCACTCCCTGCATCGGAGCGGATGAAAAGCCGATCATGGTCCAGACACACAACGCGATTACCACCAAACCACTCCCCAGGACGACCATCCTCTGAGTTTTCACGTTTCGCGCAGGGCACCAAAATCTCATTTCATCTGCCCAATCCCTTTGGGCACTAGATCCCTATCAATCCTCATGCCACAAACCACTCACCCTCGCCTAATTCACGCCACCACATGAACCTCG
>JAJFFB010000203.1 GCA_021776925.1 Planctomycetota bacterium
GCCGTGGCAGGACTTCCAAGGCAGCCTCGACGGCAACGGCAGCGCCCACGCGGTCCTCGACCTGCCCCCCGGCTACCTCAGCGATCCCGCCCTGATCGGCCTGGACATCGCCCTGGTCTTCCTCGCCGACAACGGCGCCCAGGCCTTCGTCAGCAACGCAGTCCTGATCCACATCGCGCCCTGAGCGGAACTCAATCCTGAGCAGAGGACGCCGACCGCCCTGCTGCTCAGCCGCTGGGATTACGGCACGATGACCACGCTGCGCACCACCGAGCTCAGCCGCGGAACGAGGCCGACCGGGTCGTAGGAGACGGCGGCGGCGTAGTAGGTCTGGCCGATGAATGGGGTGAGGTATGGGTGGCTCACCGCCAGGACATCGGCGTCGCCGTTCAGGTCCAGGGTGCCAAAGGCGTTGGGAAGGACGGGTGGCGCCCAGCCGGTCAGCATGCGGTTGAACAGGGTGTCGGCGGTGAGGGGGATGTCGACCCCGTTTAGGTTGGTGGGGCCGGCGCCGGTGGCTGACAGGAGCAGGGCATAGGAGTACCCCCCCTCGGTTGCAGGAAAATCAACTGAGAGAATTAAATGGGTACCATTTGTGGCCGACAGAGCCTCGGCATTCGTTGTCAGGAATGGATCGATTCCGATTACATGGACAGAACCTGCTTCTGGCCGACCGCCAGGATCATCTTTGGGTGCTCCCACAAGCATTTCAGGAAAACCGTCGCCGTTCATATCACCTGCACCGGCAACGGAAAGACCCAAGCGAGTATCACCTTCTGGCGCAGTAATGCTGAAGAGAAGGCCTCCGTCTCCTCCAGAAAAAACGTAAGCCGAACCTGCTCCAGAAATGCCCCCAGGAGTCTTAACGTCAAAAGCGCCAATGATCAAGTCAGCGTAACCGTCACGGTCAACATCACCAGCCCCATCAACAGAATATCCGAAATTGTCGGATTCCGAGATGCCGAAAAACTCGTAGAGGAGGCTTCCGTCGACACCTGAGTAAACGAATGCTGAACCTGAATAACTCCCAGCAGGACCCACTCCCCAAGCTCCAATGATCAGGTCGGGCGTGCCATCACGGTTTACGTCTCCGGCGAAGGCGACGGAAGTGCCTAATTGACTACCCACATCAGGGCCGTGGAACTGAAGAAGTACGCTCCCGTCAAAGCCAGAGTAGACGAATGCAGAGCCGGCCCTGTCTTGCCCACCGCCAGAGGTGCCCCTGGCTCCCACAATTAGATCAGGGTAGAGGTCTCCATTGATGTCAGCATTCCCTGCCACGGCTCCCCCAAAAGAGTCTCCGGAGGCGGAGCCGTCAAACTGAAAAAGCAGGCTTCCATCGAAGCCGGAATAGACATAGGCTGAGCCGACAGAAAGACCTCCATTCGGGTTCGTTCCAATGGCCCCAACAATCAGGTCGGAATAACTGTCTTGATTCACATCTCCAGCACCGGCTGTCGAAACGCCAAAATAGTTACTCCGACCTTCACCATCAAACCTATGCAATAGGCTCCCGTCAAGGCCTGAAAATACGTATGCCGAGCCGGTCTGATAGGTCCCATTTTGACCATCCGACTCCGGAGCTCCCACAATCAGGTCGGCGAATCCGTCAGCATTCACATCCCCGGCTCCAGCGACGGAATAACCGAATTGGCCGCTGAAGGTGGGCTCGGGAAACAGCTCCCACAACAGCCTCCCGTCCAAACCCGAGCGCACATAGGCCTTGTTTCCCACCATAAATCCAAAGACGCCAAAAACCATGTCAGGATGACCATCGCCGTTCACGTCCCCCGCACCAGCCACAGAAAACCCCATCTGCTCACGACGGTTTGGGCCATCAAACTGATGGAGAGTGGTCCACTCGCCTCCAACAGTCTGCGCAGCAAGCGGGCTGGACATGCTCAGGCAGGTGGCCAGCGTCATCGCAAGGAATGAGGCCACGGGAAGATGGACAGTCCGAAGTTGCGTTGAGAGTGGCATGAGATGGCGGGTACGCATGGGACTATGGCACGATGACCACGCTGCGCACCACCGAACTCAGCCGCGGGACGAGGCTGACCGGGTCGAAGGAGACGGCGGCGGCGTAGTAGATCTGGCCGATGAATGGGGTCAGATATGGGTGGCTCACGGCGTAAACCGTGGCATCGCCGTTCAGGTCCAGGGTGCCAAAGGCGTTGGGAAGGACGGGTGGCGCCCAGCCGGTCAGCATGCGGTTGAACATGGTGTCGGCGGTGAGGGGGATGTCGACCCCGTTGAGGTTGATGGGACCGGTGCCAGTGGCCGATAGAAGTACGGCGTAGGAGGAACCGCCTTCCGTGGCAGGGAAGTTCAAGGAGAGGTTTACGTAAGCACCATTCGTGGCCGACAGGGCTTCGGCATCGGTGGTCAGGAATGGGTCGATCCCGATTACATAGACCGAGCCTCCTCCTGGCCTGCCACCAGGATCCGCCCTTGGTGCCCCGACAAGCATTTCGGGAAAACCATCACCATCTAGATCTCCGATTCCCGCAACGGAAAACCCAAGGTCATCTCCAAACGCTTTACCAGAAAACCCGAAGATGAGTTCCCCATTGCGTCCAGAATACACAAAAGCGGAACCAGCATTGAAGAGTCCCCCAGGCATGTCAACGCCAAAAGCACCAATGAGGAAGTCAGGGTAGCCATCGCCATCCACATCCCCTGCGCCGTCAACGGAATACCCGAACGCGTCGGATTTCGAGGAACCACCAAACTCGAAAAGGAGGCTTCCATCGACCCCCGAGTAGACAAAAGCTGAGCCAGAGAAATTCCCTCCAGGCCCCAGTCCCCAAGCGCCAAAAATCAGGTCGGAGTTGCCATCGAGGTTGACATCACCAGCAACCGCGACCGAAATGCCCAAGCGGTAAAAGTCCGCAGGGCCGCGAAACTGCAGAAGCAGGCTACCGTCAAAACCTGAGTAGACGAATGCGGATCCGGCTGCAGTATTGGTTCCGTTTTGGGAACCCGGGGCTCCCACGATTAAATCCGGGAAAAGGTCGTCGTTGAAGTCGACAGATCCAGCCACCGAAATTCCCAACTGGTCGAACTCGACTGGGCCATCAAATTGGTAGAGCAGGCTACCATCGAAGCCGGAGTAAACAACCGCTGAGCCGGCAGCGAAACCTCCACCGAGGTCTGCCGCTGGTGCACCAAGGACCAGGTCGTCATTCCCGTCCCGGTTCACATCTCCTGCTCCGCCCACAGAGTGGCCAAACGCATCACCTCTTTCAGAACCATCAAACCTGTAGAGAAGGCTTCCGTCAAGGCCGGAGAATACGTAGACCGAGCCAGCATCCGAAGTCCCCACAGGTGTGTCGGAATCGGGCGCGCCCACGATCAGGTCGTCGTAGCCATCTGCATTTACGTCTCCGGCTCCGTCAACGGAATGGCCGAATCGGCCAAAATAAAATTGGCCGGGACGCAATTCCCACAGGAGGCTCCAATCCGCGCCCGAGTACACAAAGGCTGTGTTGCGTCCGGGCGCTCCCAGGATCACGTCGGGGCGACCGTCGCCGTTCACGTCTCCCGCTCCAGAAACTGAGCGGCCCAAAAGCCCTTGCCCTGGTCCATCAATCTGATGGAAGGTGGTCCACTCGCCTCCGACAGTCTGCGCCGCGAGTGGGTTGGACATGCTCACGCAGGTGGCCAGCGTCATCGCAAGGAATGAGACCACCGGAAGAGGGATAGTCCGAAGTTTCATTGAGGGTCGCATGAGGTGGCGGGAACGCATGGGACTATGGCACGATGACCACGCTGCGCACTACCGAGCTCAGCCTCGGGATTAGGCTGACCGGGTCGTAGGAGACGGCGGCGGCGTAGTAGGTGAGGCCGATGAAAGGTGTCAGGTAAGCGTGGCTCACCGCCAGGACGTCGGCATCGCCGTTCAGGTCCAGGGTGCCGAAAGCGTTGGGCAGGACCGGTGGCGACCAGCCAGTCAGCATGCGGTTGAACAGGGTGTCGGCGGTGAGGGGGATGTCGACACCGTTTAGGTTAGTGGGGCCGGTGCCGGTGGCTGATAGGAGTAGGGCGTATGGGAAATTGCCCTCGGTGGCGGGGAAGTCCAAGGAGAGGTTCATGTGGGCACCATTCGTGGCCGACAGAGCTTCGGCATCGGCGGTGAGGAATGGGTCGATCCCAATTACATAGACCGAGCCGGCGATTGGTTTTCCACCAGGGTAAGCCGTTGGTGCTCCAACAAGCATTTCGGGGAAACCGTCCCCATCCAGATCCCCGATTCCCGCAACGGCCCAGCCCAACTGATCGCCAAAAGCCTCACCGGCCAACCTAAAGAGGAGACCTCCATCTCGCCCGGAATACACATAAGCCGCCCCAGCCAAAAACTTCCCACCTGGCTCGTCCTCTTCGCGGGCTCCGATAATAAAATCCGGGTAACCATCGCGGTCCACGTCTCCTGCTCCAGCGACAGTAAACCCGAAAAAATCGAATGATGAGGTGCCCCCGAACTCGAAAAGGAGACTCCCGTCGGATCCTGAATGGACAAAGGCTGAGCCAGAATAGGCCCCTCCAGGGCCAAGGCCATGTGCACCAAAAATCAAGTCGGGGTTTCCGTCAAGATTGACATCTCCGGCATTGTCAACAGAAATGCCCAAATGGTAATCTTTCGCCGGACCGCGAAATTGCAGAAGCGTGCTCCCGTCGATTCCTGAGAAAACAAACGCCGATCCTGCGGCGGTATTGGTACCGTTTCGAGAGCCTTTGGCGCCCACAATTAGATCAGGCGATCCGTCACCATTGATGTCGACGGATCCCGCAACTGAGATGCCAAAAAAGTCAAAGTCTACCAGGCCATCGAATTGGAAGAGCTGATTACCATCCAGCCCGGAATACACGAATGCTGAGCCTGCGGCAGAAAGTCCACCAGGGTCCGCAGCAGGTACTCCCACGATCATGTCGGCAAAACCGTCTGGATTCACATCCCCTGCATATCCCACTGAGTGGCCGAGGCCATCACTTTTTTGGGCGCCATCAAACCTGTAAAGAAGGCTGCCGTCCCGGCCTGAAAATACATAGGCCGAACCCGCCTGGAGAGTGCCTACCCGGCTGGTGGATTCGGGCGCACCCACGATCAAGTCGCTGTAGCCATCCGCGTTCACGTCGCCCGCACCGGCAACGGAAAAACCGAACCTTCCATAGAAAAATGTGTCGGGCCTCAATTTGTACAGCAGGCTCCAATCCTTGCCCGAGTGCACAAAGGCTGTATTGCGTCCAGGCGCTCCCAGGATCACGTCAACCCAACCGTCACCATTTACGTCCCCCGCTTCAGAAACCGAATGGCCTAACTGGCCCTGCCCCGGCCCATCGAAATGATGGAAGGTGGTCCACTCCCCTCCAACCGTCTGCGCGGAAAGCGGGTTGGACATGCTCATGTACAACCCCAGCGCAATCGCCAGAATGGGAGCCACCCGAAGGGCGAAAGACTGCGGTGACATGAGGCCGGACGTGAGGTGGCGGGTCAACATTGGATTACGGCACGATGAGTACGCTGCGCACCACCGAGCTCAGGCGCGGGACGAGGCTGACCGGGTCGAAGGAGACGGCGGCTGCGTAGTAGGTCTGGCCGACGTAGGGAGTGAGATATCGGTGGCTCACGGCATAGACCGTGGCGTCGCCGTTCAGGTCCAGGGTGCCGAAGGCGTTGGGAAGGACCGGTGGCGCCCAGCCAGTCAGCATGCGGTTGAACATGGTGTCGGCGGTGAGGGGGATGTCGACCCCGTTGAGGTTGGTGGGGCCGGTGCCAGTGGCAGAAAGAAGCACGGCGTAGGAGGAACCGCTTTCCGTGGCGGGGAAGTCCAAGGAGAGTTTCAAATGAACGCCATTCATGGCCGAGAGGGCTTCGGCATTGGCGGTGAGGAATGGGTCGATCCCGATTACAAAAACTGATCCGGCGTTGTACCGGCCACCGGGGGCCGTTCTTGGGGCCCCGACAAGCATTTCGGGGTAACCATCGCCATCCAGATCCCCCACCCCGGCTACAGAGAACCCGAGGTCGACGGAATTTTCTTCGCCATCCAACCTGAAAAGGAGGCCTCCATCGCGGCCGGAATACACATACGCCGAGCCGGAATCATATGTGGCCCCTCCTGGACCATTGGCATCCTTGGCACCAATGATGAGGTCCGGATAGCCGTCCAGGTCCACATCCCCAGCGCCATCAACAGAAAGCCCAAAGGTATTGTGCGTTGCTTCACCGAAAAACTCGTGAAGGAGGCTTCCGTCGACCCCGGAAAAAACGTACGCCGAACCGGTGTACCCCCACCAGGCCCAAGCTCCGATGATCAGGTCTGGGGTACCGTCAAGGTTGACATCTCCTGCGTAGGAAACGGAAGAACCCAATTCGGAATAGGCTGCCGGACCATGAAACTGGAGCAGGACACTCCCATCGAAGCCTGAATAGACAAAGGCCGATCCGGCTCTGGAATTCCCACTGATTGAGGACCCGGTAGCGCCAACAACCAAGTCCGGGAAGTGGTCGCCATTGATATCTTCGGACCCAGACACAGAAGTGCCAAATGAACTACTTATGGAGGATCCATCGAAATGAAATAAACGGCTCCCATCGATCCCGGAATACACATAGGCGGAGCCTGACGCCCCTACGATAAAATCAGCGTAACCATCTTGATTCACGTCCCCTGCACCTGCAGTCGAGGTGCCAAATCGTTCACCTCTAGCTTCCCCATCAAAACGATAGAGGGTGCTGCCATCCAGACCCGAGAATACGTATGCAGATCCGGCCTGATAGATGCCATTTCGAGAATTGGATTCGTTCGCTCCCACGATCAGGTCGGCGTAGCCATCTGCGTTGACGTCCCCAGCAGCGGCGACCGATTCACCGAAATTTCCACCATAGGTCGGGTCGGGATACAACTCCCATAGGAGTCGCCCGTCAAGACCCGATCGCACATAGGCTTTGTTGCCTTTATCACGATTGAACGCAGAGACGCCGATGACCACATCCGGATGGCCATCTTTGTTCACGTCCCCTGCCCCAGCAACGGACCACCCAATCTTTTCACGGGTCATGGGACCATCGATCCGATGGAAGGTGGTCCACTCGCCGCCGACAGTCTGCGCAGCGATCGAGGTGGGCAGACCGAGAGCAATCCACAACAGGGAAATCGCGGCAAGCCGGAATGATTCCGGGGAGGAGAATGATCGCATGGGGTGGCGGATCATGGCGTAATGGGTGGTTTATGCCATGATCCTGTTTATAACACATGAGCTTCCGCCGGCTCGGAGAACATTAATGGGAAGCGCTCAGGACGGCCGGCTGGGTTCCGAACCGGGGTCTCGTTCTATAACCCGGTCCCCATGATCGAAAATTTCAGACGCGTGGAAGGAGGTCCGATCAAGACCAGGGCGTGGAAGGTGCCCTTGGATTCAGCTTCGAAGGCGAGGGTCAGCAAGGTGCTTTCGCCAGGGTCGAGCTGGGCACGGGGCTTGCGCGTGACGCGGAAGGCATCGGCGCCCGCTCCTTGGATCAGGACTGGAGATTTGGAGCCCAGCTTGATCGCGCTGCTGCCGGTGTTCCAGATGCGCAAGGTCCGTTCGCGGCTCTGCCCTGTGTTCACGCCGCCGAAGTCGGTGTGGTCGTAGCCGTTGGGGGTTTCATCATCATCCTGGATGCGCACACCATTGCCCTCGACGCGAAGTTGGGCCGGGCGTTTCTTGACCGGACCATCGCCGACCTGGATCTGAACCGCTTCGCGATCCTCTTGCGCCCCCTTCATGTGCAATTCCACCGTGTAGAGTCCTGGCTCCTGGAAGGTGTGGGTCATTTCTCGGCCATCGGCGCTGGCCTCGGCGACGGCAAGATCGACTTTTTCGGCGGAGGGATGGATGAACCAATCGAATTTGGTCTTGGACGTGCGCCCGATCGACGCCTTGGCCGAGAAACGCAGCTTGAGGGGCGCGGAACCGCTAAGCCGACCGACGTCGATCTGGGCAAGGACCTCGGGTTTGCCGACATGGATCGAGATTGGTTGGCCGGCGTAGCTGTTGCCGCTGGTTCCGTCCGAAGCGATGATGGTGACGGTGTGGACACCCTCGTTCTGTTGGCGCGGGCAGCGCCAGACGAAGTCACTGCCGTCGATCTCCCCCACCTCGCCGGCGCGCTTGTAGAAGGTCAGCGGGTAGCCCTCGGGGTCGAAGCCGCGCAAGGGAACGCGCAATTCCTTGCCGGGTCGTACGGCCTGGTCCTGCAGGTGGAATAGGACCGGGCGCTGATTGGAATGGGTCAGCGGGAACTTGTAATCCGCATAGCCGCTGCCGTTGGGTGGCAGTTCGCTCTTCTGACGATAGATGGTAAGGATCGCCGGATTGCTGTCGAAGCGGCCGTTGTTGGCGATCAGGGCGAGGGCGGTGCGGCCCTCGGGCAGGTTCTCATCCCACGGCACGCGGACCTTGAACCGATTCGCGTCGCCCGGATCAGCTTCGACCGAGGTCTCCTTGTTGCCATAGAGCAGTTTCCAGCGCGTGGTCAGCGGCAGGCCCTGCAGGTCGTAGCAGCCCGAGGTGACGACGTTCAGCTCCACGTCTTGGCCTTCTTTCTGCACGATGACCGCCGCCTTTTTCAATGCGTAGCGCAGCGTGCCCTCGCCCACGTTTTCGACCTCGAAGATCGCCTCCGGCGGAGCCACGTTCATGGAACGCGCGAGGTCGATCATCGCGCTCATGTGGGCGAGGTCGTCGTATTGATGGAAGGCCAGGGATCCATCACCCCGGTTGATGCCGGCGGCGGAATATTTCTCCGGGTAGGTGTCGCGATTGCCGACCGATTTGTAGGCCACCCGGTGGCGGAGTTCGTGGTCATAAGGCACCTCATACGGCAGCGCAGCCTTCCAGATCGAGAGCAGGGCTGCAGGATAAAGGCCATTTCGTTTCAACAGCAGCTTGGTGGCGGGCGGCAGATACCCCCCCACGATCATCATCTTGGTGATCGCCATGGTCTCGCTATTGGAAGATCCCACCGAGTTGAACAGCGTCGGCACGTGGGCGATGTACAGGTCCGAAGAGCGCTCGGAATCCTGGTCGGTAAAGGAACTGTGCGCGGGGCTGGTCACCAGGCAGTCGGCGAAATACAGGCGCTCATATTGAGTGGTCATCGGCAGGCTGTAGCCGTTGGTGATCGTGTGCGCCATGCCGGTGGTCGACTGATGAATGAAATTCACTCCGGCACGAATGGTGTTGGCCTTGGCCACGTCGACAAAATCGATGACCTGATCCAGCACTCCAACCTTGCTGCCATCCACCCCGCGCCAATTGCTGCGCACGTAGCCATGCAGGCCGGACCAGCTGGCGTAGACGTCGTCCCACATGCCGGCGTAAAGGACCCCGGTCTCGGCCGATGCCTGGTAGATCACATAAGGCCCCTCAGCTCCAGCTTGCGCCGGCTCCAGCGGAAAGGCGCGAGCGGCGGGGTCGATCGGGGCCAAGGTCACCTCGACCGTTTTCTCTTCCTTGCCCTCGCGCACCACCGAAGGAACGTTCTCCAGCGGCGTCGGATCGTCGCGCCAGACCCGCCACTCGGTCTCCTGGAAATAAGGATTCAGGATTGCCGCTTGCCTGACCGCAGCGCCGTCCTCGGCGACGGCTTCCGCCTCTGGTTCCTGTGCCAGTCCAGCCAACCACGTACAGACCAAAAAGGAAAGCAAGGCCATCAACTCAACGCCAGTCTCCCGAAAGCACAAAAGCGCCCCAGGTTTCCGGGCGGGCGTCCCCCTGGAAATCCACTCGATTCTGCCGCAGCATGCGAAGTTTGGCCTGATGGAGGGCTTCGACCTTGCTCATGCGAAGGGCCCAATAGTTTTGGTAGAACCACTTCATGAGCTGAGCGGTGGCGCGATCGTCCACCTTCCACATGGAGCTTACTACAGTTTTCGTCCCAGCCACCTCAAAGGCGCGACGCAAGGACATCAGCCCCTCGCCCGCTCTCTTGCTGCCGAGCGCGGTTTCGCAGGCGGACAACACCGCAAGATCACAGGCCGACAGGTCGAGATGCATGATCTCCTCAGCAGAGAGGTAACCATCATCCCGGTTCGAGTCAGCCTCGGCATTCACTCCGGCGAAAACAAGGCCGGAAAGCAGACCCGGAAGCAGTCCAACGGCTTCGACCTGTTCACCAAAACCCATGTTGGCCTGCTTTTCCTCGGAATCCGTCAGCAGCGAGGGGAGGTGGTCCGGTTCGAAGTAGCCGTGGGTGGCAAGGTGGATGTAACGGTGATTCGGCAACTCAAGCTGGATTCGCTCCTCGGTGGCCTCCATTCCGTCGTACCGATGGAATTCGGAGTCCCACGCGAGTTCGTGCTGATGGAGGTAGGAAAGCGCGTTGATTTCCTCCCGAGTGGCCTCCAGGGGTGGCCAACTGTCGCCGATGCGGGACCGAATCGGAGTCACGATCGTACTGTCAATCGGAGCCTCACCGCGGTGAAGGAAGTCAATGTCGCCGACCGCCAGGATGCTGCCTTCGCGGTCCGAGGTGGACGCCTGGTTTTCCACCAATCGCGTCGGGTCAGACAGGTAGACGAAACGGTGTTTCTCAAGCAGGAAGCTACCGTCCGCTTGGCGGAGGGTCCCGAGCGGAAGCTCGCACAAGAAGCCATCCGGGCTCACGATCACGGTCGCAGCAGCGCCCACCGCCTCGCGTAGAGGCTCCCAGACCTGGTTCAGAATCTCAACCGCCGGATCAGGGCCAGCAGCTGCCACCGTCCTGCCGCCCCGCAACGCTGTGGAGCGCAAAAAGGCCTCCTGCGCCCGACGGGGAATGTCGATGTCGCCCAAACTCAGGAGCTGAGGAGGTCCGGAAGGGCCCAGCACCCAGGCAAAAACCTCCCGACCCACGAAAAAATCAACCAGCACGGCATCGGCTGGAATTGCGGCTTGGAGAGTTCCCACGCTGGGAGTTGCGAGGATCGAGTCAAGTCCGAGTTCGCGATTGAGTTCGCGCTCCTGACGCAAACGCTCCTGACGCAAATCCGCGATGCGCTCGCCATGACCCTCCTCCTGCTCAGCGATGGGAAGCAGTACCAGCCCGGAGAGCTGCTTGGCAAGGACTCGAAGATCACCGGTGCGGCGGCGCACATTTTCGCGACCGTCGGCGCGGGCAAGACGCAGGCTGGCCGCCTGGAGCCGGGTCGCCTTTCCCTTCCACTGGAGATAAAGAGAAAAAGCATCGAGGAGCGACGCGGACTCAAGTCCGGCCAGGCTCTCGAGCAGGAGGCTTGGATCGCCCGTGACCACCAAGGCTTTGAATCTCTCGGCTTCGCTCATGGTCGGAAGCTCTACATCGAGATGGCGGAGAATCCCAGACAAGGATCGCAGGAACAAGGACCGCGCTTCCTCATGGTGGCCATGATCCCTGAGGAGCGAAGCCAGGCTATTGAGGCTAGTGGCCGTGTGGGGATGATCGGCCCCAAGCATCGCCTCGTGGATAGCCAGTGTCCGCTCGAAAAACCCACGAGCCTCCTGGAAGTGCCCCTGGATCGCGCGGAGCCTGGCCAGATTGTGGAGACTGGTTGCCGTATCAGGATGACTCAATCCCTGGACCGTCTCTCGAATCGCCAACGCCCGCTCAAAAAACTCCTGGGCCTCCCCGTACCTCTCCTGGTTCTGGTGAAGGATGCCCAGGTTGTTGAAACTATCGGCTACGTCTGGGTGCTCGGGACCCAGCGCCATCTCGCGGATCACCCTCGCCCGCTCAAGCAACGGCAGCGCGTCATCAGAATTGCCCAGGTA
>JAJFFB010000022.1 GCA_021776925.1 Planctomycetota bacterium
TCTTGCAGGAACTTCTCTCGTTTCGTGGGTTTCCGATATTGCTCGAAACCGTTCTCGGCGAAGGTCGACTGGCGCATGCCGAAATTTTAACCATGCGGGTATCGAAATGGAATTCATGGCGAATAAATCAGAGCTTCCCTAACGGGATTGCCGTTCAGCAGCCGTGGTGTAGCGAAGCGGAGGTCTGTCTGCAACGGTTAAACAGCCACCGGGAAAACTACACATGGGCTTTGATGTCATTTACGAAAACCCGCAAAATATCTCCCCGCCCAAGCCCCTTATTCTTGTGTCCAAGGTCTTTCCGAATGGCGTACCAAAGATCTTCAATATAGAACAAGCTATTAATTGCCTCAGGGCTCTCCATCGTTTTCACTTTGAAATCGCCAAAGGACTTCAGCACACGGTCCGACCCCCAAATCGTGAGGATCTCAGCAAGTTCTGCGACTACCGCTTTGGCCTGATCTTCAGTCAATTTCTCTTTCCCAAGCATTTCAGAAAAAAGAATGCTGTAGACCTCATGAATCGTTTTCTCATACACGCCTGTCTTTTTGTCCCGCAGATCCTGACGGACAGCAGCTCTAGCTTCAAGAATCTTGCCCAAGACCAGGGTGCCAACTGAAACAAGGACTGTAAGAGACCCCGCTGCCACTACCTTGGCAATCTCAGAATCGAGATTCCCAAATTCCTGGAGAAGGCCTACAAGGAAGCGATAAAACCCAAATCCAAGTAGGCCTACCACTGCTAGTCCAGGAAGTGCGCCAAGTAGAGTTTTCATTGTCTATTCAACCTCGAGTCTGTTTAACGGGGATGCCGTTCACCTGCGGGCGGCGTAGCCGGCCGACTGGTGCAACGATTGGTTGTGCGGCTACCCATTATCAATCCTCATTGAACAATCGGCGTAGCCACCTTTTGATTCAGCGGTCATTACTGCCTCGATACATGATGAGAAATCCTCGAGCGCCGCCGGATCTGCACTGCCACCGTCAGGGAGCAAAGAAAGGCCGCCTAGCATGCCGCCCACCTCATCACTCGCTCCCCTCTCAAAATACCGTTTTAAGTATTCGAACATGGCGAAGTATGCCACTCTCTTTGAAACTAATTCGTCAAGTTCACTCATGGAAGACAATCGTCCGCACAACTCCTATTGGACAGACCTCGGATTCGCGGATGGGCTGCAGGGCTTTGGTCACATAGTTGCATGAGTCGGAGTGGAGACGGGAGCTGGGGATCTATGGAACAGGCAAGGGAGGGTGTCGTCGTTTGAACTGGACTGCGATGAACTTTATGGAATCCGTGGTTGTTATGCAGCGGAAGGGTCACCTAAGTGTAAGGCACCATATCAAGGAAGTAGCTGTGGCGGTCCATCTGGCATTCCTCGAGCGATCGCTGTGATGTTTGACCCCCGACCCCCGTCCGGATAATGCCCCTATTGTGGACAACTTGTGTATGCCTAGGTTTTCGATGGACTCGTGATCGCCGCACGCCCCTCGTGGCACCAAGTAACGCCACGGTTGGTCTGACGCCCCTGTCCGGTCAACAGGCTTGCAACCTGGCCCAATGAGTGGTTCACACCAGGGTGAAGAACTTCCCCGCAACTTCCCCGCTGCTTCCCCGATCCTGAGTTTCCTCGCGGACCCCAATTCGATAGAATCCAACTTCCTGGGCCACCTCCACTGCCACCCCATCTGAGTTCTGATCGACCGCCGCTGCCCAGCAGGCCCTCGACCCAAGAACTCGATGAAACAAGCACAGCTGGAAGTCGAATGGGCGCCCATTGAGCGCCTTCACCTCAATCCCCGGAATCCTCGCCACAACGACCCCGCGGTCCCGCATGTGGCGGAATCGCTGAAGCGCTTCGGATGGCAGCAGCCGATTGTCGCGAGGCCTGACGGGGAGATCATCGCGGGGAATACCCGCCTCAAGGCAGCCCTGGAACTCGGCATGACCGAGGTACCGGTGGCGTGGTTCGCCGGATCCGAAACAGAAGCCAAGGCGTTTGCGATCGCGGACAACCGCACCGCCGAGTTCGCGACCTGGGATTTCCCGTGCCTGGCTGAACTCTTGAAGGACCTTCTCGACGAAGACGCACTGGATGGAGTGGGCTTCACCGACGAGGAGATCGAGGCCATGGTGGCAGAGCTGGAGGCCGACGCCCTGAAGGAACTTGAGGACCTGGACCCGGGCGACCCGCCCAAGATCCCGGTCTCCCAAAAGGGCGACCTCTGGCTCCTCGGCCATCACCGGCTCCTTTGTGGCGACTCCACCAAGGTCGCCGACCTGAAGCGCCTCGTCGGCCGCCGCAAGCCGGCGCTGCTCTCCACCGATCCGCCGTACTGCGTGGACTACACCGGCGCCGACCGGCCCCAGGACTCGGGCAAGGACTGGTCCGACACCTACAAGGAGGTCGAGATCGAGGACCTCGGCGACTTCCTGCGCGCTGTCTTCAAGGCTGCGCTCCCCCGCCTCAAGCCGGAGGCCGGGATCTACGTGTGGCACGCCCACCTGCAGTACCCGGTTCTCGCCCAGGTTTTCGAGGAGTTTGGGCTCCTGTGCCATCAGCCGATCATCTGGGCGAAGCCGAGTTCGACCTTCACCTACGCGTTCTACCGGTGGGCGCATGAGCCCTGCTTGTTCGGCTGGAAGCAGGGCAACAGGCCCCCCCATTATCTCGAGAATGGCCTCACCTCGGTCTGGGAATGCGACTGGGAGGGAAAGCAGCGAATCGTCGGCAACGAACACCCGACCCAGAAACCCCTGCGGCTGTTCGAGATCCCGATGGAGCAGCACACCAAGCCTGGCGAAACTGTGCTCGAACCCTTCTGCGGCAGCGGCACCCAAATCCTGGCCGCGGAGAAGCTCGGCCGGCGCTGCTGCGCGATGGAGATCGCATCGGCCTTCGTGGACGTCGCCGTCCGCCGCTGGCAGAGCGCGACCGGCAAGGAAGCCATCCTCGATGGCGAGAAGAAGACCTTCGTTGAGGTCGCCAAGGCGCGTGGCGTGCCGCTGTCGTGAAACTTCCCGACGACGCCTTCGAGTACTACGTCAGCCTCGGCGGCGCACGGAGCTACCGTGTCGTCGCCGAGAAGTACGGGGTCTCGAAACGCGCCGTGACGAATCGGGCGACCAGGGACCATTGGCAGGACCGGCTACGAGAGATCATGCGCCGGGCACAGAAGAAGGCCGAGGCTGCTCTTGGGGAAACCCTGGCGGAGATGTTCGAGCGCCACCTCCGACTGCTGCAGGTCATCCAGGGCAAGGCGCTCGAGTCATTGAAGTCGATGCCGCTGACCTCGGCCTGGGACGCGGTGAAGGCGCTCGACATGGTCATGGACCGGGAGGCCAAGATCCGGGCGGGAAACGGACCTCAGGGCTGAAATGGCCCCCTGGGGCCCCCAGTCCCTGGTGGCTAATTCGATTCGGGGTCAGGTTCCTTCATGGAATCTGCAAGTGCCGTTAGCGCCTGGGTTAGCTCTCTGGTCATGATCTCATGAACTTCGTGCTGGTTGCTGGAGTGGGCCAGGATCGGGGCGATCCGGGCTGGCACGGCGAGGATGGAATTCCGCACCATTCTGGCCATTTTGAAGAGCTCATCCCGAACATCCTTTTGGCGAACCAGCTGGCCAGCCGCCTCTTGGTATTCCAGCTTCTTGAGCTTGGCCGCATAGGCCTCTCGTTTCGCCCGGGATGCTTCGAATGAGGGAAATTCGCCCTCGTCGGCCCCGCCCTCAGGCTGGTCCAGAGCGCCTTCTCCGTCCTTTGCCTGACCTGGATTTTTCCGGCTGGTGGCGACTGGGCGCCTCCCCTTGTCGGTGTTGGCCTCCCACTCCAGGTCCGCCAGTTCCGCATTGATGCGCGGGTGCCCCTTGGAGTCCCGCCGCACCGATTCGACCAGTCGCCGCTCGGCGATGGCCCTGGAGACCGAGGAAGGCGAGCAGCCGCGCCGCCGCGCGTACTCTCTGAGGCCGATTCGCTTCGTTCTGGTTGCCATGGATCGAACTCCACCGGCATGGGCTCACAAAGGCCCCACGGCCGTTTCAGGACAGTAGATCGACGAATCACTCCATTTCAAGGCCGTTTCGACAAATCGAAGGGCGCCTGCATTGGAGCATCTCCAAGTGAGCACCACGGCCCAGAGGGTGCTTCCCTTGGAGCGCCCCCAATCGGCCCACAGGTGCCCACAGTCGCGCGATCACGCCTTCCTGGCCCCCCGCTCACTGCTCACGCTAAATAAGGTCCAGACGCTAGCGTTTGGGCGGGGTCGCCGTCACCCCCCGTGGATATCGGCCCAGGAGGACCCATGCGGGGGGGGGGCCGGGTTCTACCTACGGTCCGGTGCCCCTGGGTAATTACACTGGAATCATTCAACCCCAACCAGCCCTCCAATGAATTCCAATAGCAAAGGACAAACAGGGTCCGATGGCCGAGGCCCTACCGACCCTCCGAACGACAAGAGTTCAAAGCCTGAGGGTGCACCTGAACCAAGGGCCTTCAGCGCGAGCATCACGCGTTCGATAATGGCAGGAAATGTCCGGGTGGTTTTTCTTGCCGATGACCAGGCAATCATCGAAGCCCCAAGTCCAAAAGGCAAACTCGACATCGAGTCTTGGCGCAGGTTCGGGAGGCTCTGGGCTCACACGATGGGAGCCCATGGACCAGCGTTTTGCCATGACATGGCTGTTCTTGACGAGGTCCTGTGCAATGAGAAGAAGATTGTTGGTGAAGAGACGTGGGTTTCTGATTTCAAGCTTCCATTAGGGAAGGAAGGATTTGCTCTTGCGGAGGCCTACCTTGTGATGCTTCCACTTCTGGCAGAGTGGATTGAGCTGGATGGATTTAGCCTTGGGATGACATCTCCCAAGAGCCTGACCATCGCGAAGCGGGCGGTCCCACTAGACGCTTCACCCTATCTTTGGCCTGCAGTCCTCAGCCTCATTCTTGGAAAAGGGGATTTCGTTTCAGTTCAAACCCTGGGCCAGCGTGTGTCCAAGAACCGAAGGTTCACAATCGCTCTCCGGGACCACTGCCCTTTTCCCCTGAAGGCTGCCCTGAATCCTGAACGGAAACAAGGATCTCAAATCGACTTAGCTGTCCTTGAGTCCACTCTCAGGGCGGAAGGCTGGATCGATTGAGGCGGCTTCAGCAGATCTGACCTTAACCTGACCTTAACTCGGTCACTCCTTCCTCCATTATCAGCGCATCGGCTCCCGCACTCAGCGGGGGCAGCTCTTCGAGAGCCATCAGATGCGCCTTTTCACCCAACCAGATTCAAGTCCGAGTTCCACAGGGCACCGATCCTCACGGTATTTCCAAGTAGGGATCGAGCGTGAACTCAGTGGCCTCGCGGGCGCTCCCAAAGGAGATCGAGCGAACGCCACTTTCCGAGCTGCAATTGCAATTGGCCGGATTGTCGGAGCGGGCGTTATCGGCTTTGAGGAGGCGTTCCAGACCCTGTTGGCGGCAGCGTGCTCGACCGGCATCTCCCACCGGGAAGCGGAGGGCCATGTCCGCAACGGGCTCCGCCGCGGAATGGAGCGGCCTGCTGAGCTCCCCACGGGCGGACCAGCCCGATTCTCGCTGCCGACTAACCAGCCCGCTCGGCCACAACCGGCGCTCGTCCCACCACCTCGGCCGGGTTCCACCGATCTTGCCACGCTCTGGGACGCGGCCGTTGCGGTAACCGAGGACGATGAGGTTGCTTCCTGGTGCACCCTTCGCGGTTTCGATCCAGCCGCCATCGACGATTGGGACCTTGCCCGTGCGATTCCACGGGACACCACCCTCCCACGTTGGGCGTACACCAATAAAGGCGGAACCTGGGTGCAGTCAAGCCACCGGCTGCTGGTCCCTCTCTACGACGCCTCTGGCAACCTCGCCTCATTCCGGGCGCGTGCGGTCATCGGTGATGGTCAGCTTTCGAAGTCCCTGGCACCAACGGGGTTTCGGTGTGAGGGTCTCGTCTTCGCATGCCCCTTGGCACGCCAATTCTTGGCGGGTGCGGCGCCCACTTGGTGGGACAAAAACGCCTTCGTCATAAGCGAGGGCGAGGTGGACTTTTTGACCTGGGCGATTCGCTACCACTATGAACGGTACCAGCGGGTGCCGGCGTGCCTCGGCGTAGTTTCTGGGAGTTGGTCCCAGAGCATTGCAGATCGAATCCCCGATGGTGCGACCGTCAACGTCCGCACCCACGCAGACGCCGCAGGCATGCGTTACGCAGTCGACATCTCACAAACTCTGGTGAATCGCTGCACTGTAAAAACCCACCCGATTATGGAGGCCGTCTGATGGCACGCGACGACAACGACCTCCTTCGCGAAGGTTCACTTCCGTGGGATCCCGGTGAGGGGCTGATGGCTGTGAACCCAGACGGGTCTCCGGTTACCGAGTGGCCTGACCCCATTCCTCTGCGCTCCCACATCAGTGCAACGCCCTTTCCAGTGGACACCCTTCCTCCTTTGCTTCGGGACTGGGCGATGGCCAACGCCCATGAATTGCAGTGTCCGGTCGATCTGCCGGCCAACCTCGCCCTGGGGGCGATCTCGTGTGCGTGCGGTGGCTGGCTCAACGTCCAGGTCCGAAAGAACTGGAACGAGCCCACCAACCTATTTCTCGCGATCGCGCTGCGCTCCGGGGAGAAAAAGACCCCTGCCTTCAGCCGTGCAATCCGGCCGATTCGCAAATTTGAAATTGCCGAAGCAGAGCGGCTGGCAGAGGTGATCGCCAAGTTTCATACCAAACGCAGCTACCACGAAGAGCGGGAAAAGATGTTGAAGAAACAGTTGAGCAAAGCGGACAGCGCCAAGTTAAAGGAATTGGAGACCGAAATTTCCGAACACCTCGTAGCACTCCAGAAACTCCCCATTGCACATGCCCCGCGCTATTCCGCGGACGACATCACTCAAGAACAGCTCGGCGTCCTGATGCAGGCAAATGGGGAACGTATGGGCCTGTTCTCAGATGAAGGAGGGCTCTTCAGACTCATGATGGGCTATTACAACGACGGCAAAGCCAACCTCGACATCTACCTCAAGTCGTTCAGCGGGGAGAGCGTCACAGTCGACCGCGTCTCACGGGACCCTGTATTCCTTGTCCGTCCATCCCTCACGATCTGCCTCGCGGTCCAACCGGCCGTAATCGAGAGCCTCGGTGAGAGACCCGAAATGCGCAACCTCGGGATGCTAGCCCGCTTCCTGCTATGCATTCCTGAAAGCCTGGTCGGGCGCCGAGACCATAGCGCAGAGCCGGCGGCTGAGGAGTTGCTTGAACGCTACAACAATCTCATCAAGCGGCTCCTGCAGCAAAGCCGACTGAACGAGCAACTTGAGCTTCCGCAGCCGCGGACTCTCAGCCTGTGCCCTGAGGGCTACCAGGTCCTAGTCGATGCCCAACAGGAGATCGAGGACCGGCTCGCTATCGGCGGCGACCTATTCCCCTACGCCGACTGGATGAACAAGTTGGCAGGTCGGATCGTGCGGATCGCGGCACTCCTGCACGTCGTCTGGGAGGTGGAAGATAACCAGCAGATCTCCGTGATTCCGGTCGAGCGTGTCCGCCATGCGAAGCGACTCCACGACTACTTCCTTCAACACGCGTTGATCGGCCTGGACATGCTCGGGGCAGACCCGGTGGTCAGCGCTGCGGAGCACCTACTCGCCTGGGGGAAAAGGCAACCGCAACTTGTCTTCACCAAGAGGGACGCGCACGTGGGCTGCCGAGCTCTGTTTCCGCGGGCGAAGGATTTGGAAGCCCCGTTGGAACTGCTGGTGGAAAAAGGCTGGATCAGAAAGGTCGAGCAGACAGGCCCGAAAGGCGCCGGCCGGAAGTCAGAGCGCTATGTGATCCACCCTGCACAAAATACACAGAACTCACAAAACCCTGGTGAATCGGTGGATTCTGTGCTTTCTGTGGATTCTGTGCAGGGCCCTGCCAACGAAAACCCTGAACAGGGGCGTGAGGGATGAGTCTCCTCCGTCCATCCACCCTGCCGGAAGAAACCAGGAACCAATCATGACCAGCCCCATCATCACCGAGGTCCGGTTCACCGCAGTGGACCCCACGGAATGGAAGACCGGCCTGCTCGGTTTCATCGCATTCACGATCGACCGAGCCCTGCACGTTGACGGCGTTGCCCTACGCCGCACCGCCAGCGGCCGCCTGACCCTGTCCTTCCCCGCCAGGGTGTCCAAGGACGGCCGGAAGCGCTCGATCGTCTGGCCGATCTCCGACGAAGCCAGGCACGGTATCGAAAGTCAAGTGTTCGAGGCAATTCAATTCGATGCTCGCGCCTGACCCATGATCCTCGGCCGCGACCCTGCCCAAATGACCCCAGCGGCACGCCTGGCGGCCCTGGCGGAGATCCTGGCGCTGGGATGCGAAATCCTCTTCAAGACCGACGAGATAGCCCTTGCTGCAGCCCGCGTGGCGATGGCTCCATGCGTCAACGCGGTTAACACCACCCCGCCCCCGACCAACCAATCCAACGATGAACATCCAAGACGAAATCGAGAGCCTGCGGTCGATGGATCGGGCCACGCTGATTGACCGCTACACCGAGGTATTCGGTCGCCCGCCGCGTATTAGGTCGCGAGAGTTTCTCTGGAAGCGTGTGGCGTGGAAAATCCAAGAGGCCAAGTACGGCGGGCTGTCGACGGTGGCCAAGGCCCGGCTTGAAGAACTGATCCAGAGCCTGGACCTGCCGCTGGACGAAAACGAACGTCGGGTGACCGGAAAGCTCAAGGGCAAGCGCCGCCTGAACGATCCGACGCCGGGGACGGTTCTGGTGCGGGAGTGGAAAGGCCAGCAGCTGCGGGTCGAAGTGCTGGATCGAGGCTACCGGTGGCAGGACCAGACCTACCGCAGCCTGTCGGCCGTCGCTAAGGCCGTCACGGGCTCGCATTGGAATGGGCGTTTATTCTTCGGCCTGACCACGAGGGGACGTAAGGCGTGACCGCAGAGCGTCTCAAGCTGGCCGAGGTGACGCCGACCTCACGTCGCGCGGTCCGGTCCCCCGCACCCAAGGTCCGCGTCGCCATCTACACGCGGAAATCGGTGGAAGCCCGCGGCGACCAGGCGTTTAACAGTCTTGAGGCACAGCATGACGCGGTGATGGCCATGATCGCGTCCAAGGCCACCCTCGGCTGGGAAGCACTGCCGACGGTCTTCGAGGACAACGGTTTCACCGGCGCCAATACCGAGCGCCCGGGCTTCCTCAGCCTTCGTGCGGCCATCGAGGCCGGCGAGATCGATGTGCTTGCGGTCTACAAGCTCGACCGCGTGTCTCGCAGCCAGCTGGACCTGCACACATTGCTGGGCTTCCTCAAGACGCACCGCGTGGACCTGGTTTCGGCGACAGAACCGTTTGATACCACCTCGGTCTCAGGACGAGCCATGTTTGGGATGCTCGCGACCTTTTCTCAGATGGAGCGCGAGACCATCGCCGAGCGGACCCGCGACAAGATTGCGGCATCCAGGCGGCGTGGAATGTGGACCGGGGGTCGACCGGTCTTGGGATACACGCTGAAGGACAAGAAGCTGGTCGTGGACGAGGATGAGGCCACTCGGGTCCGAGGGACCTTCCAGCTGTATCTGGAACGCGGGTCGCTGTTGGAGACCGCCAAGGAACTCGATCGACGCGGCTGGGTGTCCAAAACCTGGACCAGCCGCGACGGCCGCACCAACCCTGGAAAGCCGTTTCAGAAGCCCTCGCTGCAGCGTCTGCTGCGCAACCCGCTCTACATCGGGAAGGTCCAGCTGAAGGGCGAGGTGTTCGACGGTGAGCACGAGGCCATCGTCGACGAGGACCTCTGGGGTCGGGTCCAGGCGCAGCTGGATTTCAACGCGCGCACCCGCGGTCGCGTGGTCCGCAACAAGTGGGGGGCGATCCTGAAGGGGCTGCTCCACTGCGCCCGCTGTGGCGCCCCCATGGGGCACACCTACACGGCCAGGGGCAATCGGCGGTATCGCTACTACCTTTGCCGAACGGCGCAGGAGCGCGGCCGTGACGCGTGTCCGGGGGCCTGTGTTTCGGCGCCCGAAATCGAGAAGACCGTGGTTGCCCAGATCCGCGGGCTGGGTGCGAACCCTGAGCTGGCGAGACTGACGGCGGCGGCGCTGGTGGTGCGGACCGGGGCGGCCTCATCGGGCCGAGTTGCCACGGCGCTGCAGGAGTTTGATGCGCTCTGGGATGCGTTGCCTGCGCTGCAGCAAAGTGAAGTCCTGCATCTGCTGATCAGCAAGGTGGAACTCGACCCGGAATCGCGCGATGTCGAGATTTCGTTTCGAGAGCCTTCGCCGCTAGACACCTCGGGGGGCGGTGGGGATGGCTGAGGGCGTGGCCGGTCGTGGGCTCAAGGTGCGGGTGCGGCTGGAGGAGTCGCACCGTCGGGGGCCACGGTTGGTGGATGATCAGGTTTGTTCTGAGTCGGCAGAGGATGCCGTCAAGGCGGAGCCGGCTCCCCCACCACGCGCCCCGACACCGCCGCTGGCGTTGCGTCTGGCCCTGGCGTATGCCATCGAACGCGCGATCGAGGACGGCACGGTGGCCAACCTCGCTGAAGCCAGCAGGCGGCTAGGTGTAAGCCGGGCGCGGGTGACGCAGGTGATGGGGCTGCTGCATTTGCCTGCGCGGATCCAAGATGGAATCCTCGATGGAACCCTAGCGATAAGCCAGCGGTCGTTACGTGCCGCCCTTGAAACGCCTGAGTGGGAATAGGGCGCCCAGGCTATTGCCCCGCCAGAGGATCCGCCGCCAACTGGCAATCACTGAGCTGGACGTGCATGAACTTGCCGTCCACCTCCCCCACCACGGTGACCACCTGGCCCTTCTTCAATTGGGCCAAGGCATCTTGGTCGCTCTTTCGGAAACTGGAAACCGCCCTCTTTAGCGGTGCGGAACGGTTCCCAGAGCGCCTGGCCATTGGAGAGTGCCAAGTTTGACGTCGACGACTCTGGATGCCCTAAGCCCTTCAGGGGCTAGGCCGTTCTTGCCGAAAGCTGGATGGGAACGCGGCGCGGGTAGGCTCCACATTGGCTGCTGCTTTTCAGGGTTGGGGCAAATTCGCGCTGTGCCCCACATCCCGCAAGAAAGGCAGGAGGGCAAGGTGTAGGCCCTCTTGCCATTTGCCATCCCGACACCTTCCGTTACACTTTGGACATCGTGGTTCACTTGAAAGAAGCGACCATGGTGGGGCTGGGCCGTCTTCCTGACAGGGGAAGATGGCCCTTTTTCATTGTCGGAAAGGCCTTGCCTGGGCGCTACCCAGCTCTCACTGGCGCGCAAGATGCGCACCGAGGACGGGATGCTCAACACGGCGAGCCGACCGCAGCCAGCAGGCGGGGGAGGGCGTCGGCGTCGAAGTCGGCCGGCATGTGGACGCGCAGGCCGGCGGCGGTCTCGAGCGTAATCAAGGATTCCGACGCCCGGCGAGCAGGCGCTGGGGCGATCTCGACGAAATCCTTGCGCTGCCGCGCCTCCCTGCTCAGCTTCTGCTGCCACGACGACAGCGTGCCCAGGGGAATGCCGCTGTGCGCGGCGAGCTGCTTCCAGCTCAGGCCGTCGCGCTGGCGCAGAGCGAACAGCGCTTCGATTTCTTCGCGGCGATGTCGGCCACGCGGCTTGGTGGGATCAGGAGTCGTGCTCATGCACGAATCGTCACCCGCCACGAGGTCCGGAACAAGGCGGGGTTGAGCAAACGCTTACCAATGAGCTGATCAAGGCACCGGCCACTTCCCCTTCAACGGGCCGGGTAGTGAGTCGCGAACGACTGGGCGGAGTCTTGCGTTTCTACGAAAGAGCTACTGCGTGACCTGAATGAGAAGGCCTTAACGGTGGGCGAGGTGTGTAGTCACGGGAAAGCTTGGTGATCCCGGATAGGCAATCGTGCCGAGCAACTCCCTGAAAATACCTCGGCCGAGTTTTTACACCCGACGGGCTTCACCGTCAAAGCATTAATTCATCGCCTGAGCTTGCCCCCACCTATCATGGACGATTTCTATTAAGGTTCACAACAACCCAACATATTGGCAACTCCACAAGTTGCCTGGAAATTCAGGGATTACTCCCTTCATCTCTCGAAATTGAAGAGAACGGTAGGGCATCCAGAAATAGCATCACCTAATCGCATCAGTAAAATCGGGGTCATTCGCCAATCTGTCCAGGGCTTTCGTCGCGCTCGATTCGTCAATCCCCAAATTGGTTAAAATCGACTCCACGGCTTCCAAAACTTGTCTTCGCTTTTTGCTTCTAATTTTCCCAATCTCATTAATTATTTCACCGAACCTCTCATTCGTGACCTCCTCGATTGGAAGATCCTTCATCTGCCTCATTGCCTTACCATGGATGACTGGGTCGAGCCAAATAATCGAATCTAGGTCATCAACTGGCTTGCGACTCGCTTTTTTAAATTCTTCAAGGGTGTAATTATCTGGAAGCCAATCCTCAGTCCCTACCCTAGAATAAAGTTTCCCGACAAGGTATCCCAATTTATGCTGAAAGGATTCAGTCAGCTGAAGCACTTTGGCAGAAAGAAGTGTGTCGTAATGCTGCCTAGACTTAAGAGGTATCGACAATTGCAAAAAAGCGCATTGGTCCTCAATAAAACCGAACGAGGCTTCTTTGCAAAGGAAGAAATATCTATCTTCATTGTTATTAAGCAACCGTTCAACAAATTGAACAAGCCTTTCCTTTCTGCCTAGATCAAGCACTTGAAGCTTCTCCTCAATCGCATTGAATTGAATGCGTTTGGCCTCTCTCTCAATGGCAATCCTTAAGGGCCGAACTGCGGCAAGAGTTATGTAAGGGGAAGCACAAGCTTGATCATTTCTTCGGAGTAAATCGCAACTCTGAGTAAGGACTAAAAAGTGCCGGTAATCGCCTTTGCCAAAAAAATGTGGGTGTACATCCTTCAGTAACCCCTCAACCTCACTTGTTCTCTTAATCAAATCACCCTGACACAAACGGTCTGTTTCTGGTTCAGAAACATAGGTAAAATGCCGCGTGGCTTCCACTGGAATTATTAGTCCTCTAGAAATTCCAGGATCTTCCGCCGCAACAAATACTCACGCTGTTTGGTGGCATCGACAATTGCAGAAGCAGTGCCTTCTGAAGTGAGGAAGAGGCTCCAGAATTGCTTAGGGCCGTCCGAGGGGGAAGAATTGGCCTCGACGGCATGCTCCTCCCAGGACGACGATTGAAACTCTGGAGACTCCGGCGTTTCAGATGAGTTTGACTCAGGGCATTGGGTGTCGGCAGTCAAATCGTTTTCCTCTACTCTACAGTATGTCCGTAAGCATGTTCAATCAGAGTGGCCGCAAGAACCCGCAATCCCTCAGTTGCACCTCTAAGAAAATCGGCAGCCTCAAGTGAAGACGTGACATTTTTGTGGAAATTCATTAAGATTGTGACACTGCCCCTGTTTCCTCTTTCAACTGTAAGATTTAAGATCTTCTCCTGAATAATCAACTTCCGTTTAATAGTGGTGGTTTCTAATGCTGCTCCCTGGTCCGACAAATAGTCCTGGTCTGCCAATCTAAATGCGCCAAGCAACTGTTCAGTTGGATTCTCCTCCAAAAAACAAAAGTTAACCCCAACCGCCCTTACAGGCGTATGGTCCAGATCCTCTAACACCTTAGTAGAGACCCTTTCAAGCTGGGCTAAGGCCCCAGATCGATCATCCTTGGGGGCAAGAACCAATCGATCAGGGAGGACCCGAAGGAACAAGGCATCGAACCCGAGACGGGGTGGCTGCCCAAGACTGCCAATTGGGATCTGGACCTCAATTTCTTGCGATTCAGTCAAGCGACCAGAAATCCAGTCTGGCGTAAAAATCGCGATATTCCAGTCCCCCACTATGACAATAGTAGACTCCTCAGAAACGACATGCATCTGTTACCTCCATGACAAGAACAGCTTACTTCTCTCTTCCTGTATTGCAAGGGTAGCCTGACTCCCTGCTCCGTACGCATGTCGATATTGTTTTTTTCCGCCAAACACCATCCAGACTCTTTTCTTTCCAGCCGTCAGTGGTCAGGCTTCTTCTTCGAACCCAGAACCGATTCACCCGCTCAAGCTTGTACTCGCTCCAGATTAAGTCTGAGTAGACACGCCAAGAGATTCTCGTCTGAGATTTCCTGAGGCAAGCCATAGGCTTCGAGGACCGCCTGGTCGAGGCGCTCATGGGCTTGACAAAGCCAAGTAGGACGGGTGTTGTAGAGGTTAGTGAGGGTTCGATCCTTCAAACTCTCCTCTGTAAGATCAGGTGGGTTGAGCCATCCTTCACGCAAATCATTAAGCCTCCTTGCAGCGGCCGCAATTCTTACCACCTGCTTTTCGGTAGGAAAAGGAAACGGAAACGTCTCGAATGTAGTGGTCGGCGTGTAACGGAAGCCGCTCTCAGCTTCTCGAACCTGAGTACCCATCCCGCGGGCCCACAACTCATGGACTTTAGAATGGAGGATCCCAAAAGTGTAGTCGTCTTCCCTTGCAAAGACAATTAGCGCATGGTCTGGAAGGACATTAATAGGTAGCCAAACAAAAAGACGATGCTTTGCAACGATGGGCGTTGCCAAATACCTTCCCAGCCCAGCAAGCGCATTTCGCATCTTCGAACGTGGTCGAAGGTGAATCCACCATATTGAGGCATGTGACTTCATCCTATTCCGAAGCCGAATCGGCTTGACATTGGCTTGAATGTACTCGAAGGGGGCTTCAAATAGCGCGGCCTCCTCCACTGGCATTCCCACGCCAAAGTCGACAATCGACATTTTTCTCGGCCTTCGCGTGATATCCAACCCGTTGACCCAAGGGCGTACGACATCCCGATTGCTACGCCCATCCGGGTTCGGTTTGGAGAGCATTTCGGTCGCCAGATCCTCAGGGATGTCGAATGGTCCACCTTTCGTGTCACCCATAAAGGAAATGCCCAGGTTTTCCCGCAACCTGCGGGCCTTGGTCAAATCGACGCCAGAAGTGAGGTTGGAATGAATCTCAGCAACCGGATTCCCATCAAGTTGTCGGCCCTTCTCTTTTCCATTGTCGAAGCAGACAAATGACACGTGGACAGCGGCTCCATCCAAAACCCAAGGCTCGTCCGACCAGCCAAGGAAAATGTCGCCAGATTCCTTAACCCGTTCAAGGACGCGACGATTCGCCCCACCTCGGATGCCTTGCGTAGCCAACAAGCCCACCCGTTGAACTCTCCCCTCTTCCACCATTGCTCGGGCCTTTTCAAACCAATAGGTCACGAGGTCAGCTTCTCGGGGCACTCGACCGTCATATACCCGGAATAACTGATCGACATACTCCTCTCCAAGATTCGATCGAAGTAGTTTTCCTCCCAAGAAGGGGGGGTTCCCCACAATCACATCGGCTTCAGGCCAGCTAGATTCAGCGGGGCTTTCGGAGTTTCCCAGGTCCAAGATGGCATCCCTGCACTCAAAGTTATCGAGAGGTTGAAGGATAGGTTTGGTCCGATAGTGAAATCCATGGGAAAGCATCCACTGGATCTCTCCAATCCAAATGGTCACCCGGGCAAGTTCGACTGCATAGTCATTGATCTCAATCCCATAAACAACCTCTGGCCCGACTCGCGGAAATTGGCGCGTCGTCTTCAAGGTTGATGAGCTCCATTCAATCACCTCGCGCTCCAAGTCCTTTAGAAGCTGCAAGGAGATGTAGAGGAAGTTGCCAGAACCACAAGCTGGATCCAAAACTCGAATTCGGGAAAGCCGGTCAAGGAAGTCCTGGAGGATTCTCTCCGGATTGTTTTCAGCCTTCAGACGCCTTCTTCCCGCACGGCTTGCGCTCTCCCACTTGGGGAGGAGCTTCTCGACACTAGCCTTCACGTCCTCGAACTCGTGTCGAAGCGGGGCCATTAGAACAGGCTCCACGAGCTTGAGGATGGACTCCCGGTCGGTGTACTGAGCACCCAACTGCGAGCGCGATTCAGGATCAAGGCCACGCACAAACAAAGTTCCGAAAATTGAAGGTTCAACTTCCGACCAGTCGAGTTCAGACACCCTACACAACACGGCGATCTCAGCCGCCTCCAGCGGAATTACATCAGCTCCATCAAAGAGGCCGCCATTGAACCATTGGATTTGCTCTGCTCCAAATAACCCCCCAGCATTCGACATCTTTTCAAAGAGGTCGGATAAGGCGACAACAAATGCTGGGGGATCGCTGAGAGTGCCTTCAGCAATACGTTTAAAAAGATCCCTGGGGAGAAGCCCGGTATCTTCCGCAAACATGCAAAAGAGGAGCTTGTCAAGGAAGTGAGCGACATGGTGAGGGTCGTGGCCGCGGCTCCTCAGGGATTGTGCGAGATCCGCGAAATCACTTGCTGCCTCTTCAGTGATTTCGCTTCGAGTTTTCTCAGGACGAAGAGCAGCTGGGTTCTCCATTAGAGCGCGGAGAATACGAAGTGGTTCACTAGGATCATCCGCCAGGTCGGCAAGCGTAAAGCGATAAACCTTCTTTGCCGTCCCTGTAAAATTGGTATGGACCTCAAACCGTTCCAAGTCACAAACGACTAAAAGCGGGGGATTATCGAGAGCCTCTCGGTACTGGAGGAGCTGTTGATAGGCCGCGCCAAGGTTCTTTCGCTTCCCCTTGTAT
This sequence comes from Planctomycetota bacterium, assembly GCA_021776925.1. Lineage (GTDB taxonomy): Bacteria > Planctomycetota > UBA1135 > UBA1135 > UBA1135 > JAJFFB01. Next base: position 16,613 of record JAJFFB010000022.1, read on the forward strand.
TCCCAACCAAAGTGGCTCTTTTTCCAAACATCTGCGAAGCCGTCTCCACCACCCACTTTTCCTGCTCCCACCTCAAAGGCGTACCAAGTTCCGTTGGGATCAGCCTCATTGGGTGTCTGAACATCGAGCATGCGACAGAGATCGATAAAGTGCTCCTGAGCAGCGGCACGCTCATTGCGCTGGCTGCCAGTCCACTTCGCGGCGAATTCAGAAGGGCCCATGAAAGGTTGTACCGTGCGCAAATGCCATTCGTCCAATTCATACTGCTGGAGTTGCCCCCACTGATTAGCCGAATTCAAGAGGGGAACTCATACGTCTGAAGAGGCCTGAGCCTTCAGACGCACTGGGTCGGCGTTGTCACTCCTTGGGCTCCCCTTGGGGAAGACTCTACGTTTGTTAAACGCAAGTATCAAAATAGGAGTTTGCATTCCCCATCCACCATCGGTCCGCCCTGGTTTGTTAAACGCATGGTGCTCTCAGTGCCAAAAGAGAGAGTTCGGCAAAGATCCCCGCTGTTGAATGCGCAACATGCCGCCCTACCCTGGTACCCAATCCAATACTCCACGGGTTACTTCAAAAACGGACCGCCCAAGCCTAGGCTCAATAGACACTTAGGGCGCCTCCTTCTCAAGCCCCAGCAACCCAATAGAAAAAGGCCACCAGAAGAATCTGGCGGCCTTTGAGTTTTGGCTCCTCGAACAGGACTCGAACCTGTGACCCGCTGATTAACAGTCAGCTGCTCTACCAACTGAGCTATCGAGGATTGCGGGCAGAAGTATACCGCGGGGATCGGGGTGCGTCAGGGGCTGGGGCCTAAAATCGGGGCATGGTTGCGGGGGGTCCTCGGGTGGTGCTGGTCGAGCCGCAGATTGCGGCGAATCTGGGCTTCTGTGCGCGGGCGCTGGCCAATTTTGGGCTGGCGGACTGGGTGCAGGTGGGCGGGGTCGAATGGCGCGGCAGCGAGGCGGAGCGCACCGGGGCGCCGGCGCTGGAGGTGCTGGCCGGGCTGCGCCGGGCGGCGGACTTGGAGGAAGGGGTCGGTGAATGCAGTCACGTGATCGGATTCACTGCGCGCGGGGGACGCGAGCGGCCGCTCACTCCGCTGCCGGAAATGGGACGCGTCCTGCGGGAATGGGGCTCGGCGGCGCGAGTGGCGCTGGTCTTCGGGCGCGAGGACCGCGGCCTGGAGACGGAGGAGATCCAGCTGTGCACCGAGTTGATGCGGATTCCGACCCCGGATGGTGCGTTGGCGTCATTAAACCTGTCGCACGCGCTGGGAATCGGGCTCTATCAGTGGTGGTGCGCACAGGGCGATTTCGAAGCCCACCCGACCGACCCGGCCGACCCCACCCTCCCCGCGGACCCCGCCGTCGCCCCCGAGCCCAATTGGAGCGACCTCGACGATCGCCTGCGGCTGGCGCGCAAGACTGAAGAAGAGCTCCGCGCGTCCGGATTCCGCTACGAGTCGGAACTGCTGCAGGGGACCTTGCGCCGGGTTTGCGCCTTGCCGTTGCAGGCGCGGGATGTGAGGCAACTTGAACGCATCCTGCGTCATGTGCGCTGGCTGCGCGAAGGGCAAGATGTTGAGCTCTCACCGGCTCACAAACGGAAATAGTCCGGGCCGAACACCAGGTAGCCGCCAAAGTGCCCGGTCAGGCACACCAGCACGGTCAGGACCAACAGCACCAGGCGGAAGCCGCGGCGGCGGCCTTGAGCGTGCGCGGGAATGACCAGCGCGGCGCAAACCGCCACCGTCGCGGTGGCCACGCCGAACCAGCGGTGCAATTCCAATTCGTCGGCGGGGATGTGGCTGCGCGCCAGGATCCAGCCCAGACCAGCGGAAATCACCGCGGTCAGGGCGCCGAATCGCAGGCAGAAGCGCTGCGCGTGCAGCCAATGCTCACGCCGGGACCGGCTCAGGAACAACTCGAGCAGCGCCACACTCAACAGCAGTGCAACCGGGAAGTGCACCGCCGCGGGATGCTGCCGACCGACCCAGGAAAGGAGTCGGCCAAAGGCCTGCGGATCGCCCTGGTCCGCAGATTCCACCCCCGGCAAGGGCGCCCCGGCCTCGATCCAGGCGCGATAGGTGGCCAGTTCGGCGTCGGTGAGCGCGGCGACATCAGAATCCTCCGGCGGCATCTCACCGTCGATCATCAGGAACCAGAAGTCGGATTCCTCGGGCTCGCCCGGCACTACCAGTTCCTCGAGCAGGAAGGCCAGATCAAGCGCGTCTGGGTATTTGCGCCGCGCCTTGCGGTCCTCACTGCCGGCGGCGTGGCATTCCTGGCACTTGGAGCGCTGGATCTGCAGCACCTGTTCGACCAAGTCCTGAGCAGAGGCGACCGGGGCCAGCAGGAAGACAGCCAGCAGGAGCTTCATCGAGGAACAGATCGACCCTTCTCGCGCCAGGTCTGCAGCAATTCCTCGAGTTCGCGCACCACCTCGGGGTGCTCCAGGTACAGGTTGGTGCTTTCGGCGGGGTCGTCGTGCAGGTTATAGAGCTGGCCGCTGGGGCCGTCGGCGACCGGCTCGATGGTGCGCGGGGCGCTGAAGCCGCCGGAACCTAGCCCCAGGATCAATTTCCACGGCCCCTTGCGCACCGCGTACATGCCGTGGAGTGAATGATGCACGATGGAGGTGCGCAGCGCCACTGAGGGGGGGCTCGAACCCAGCAGAAGCGCAAGCTGGTTGATGCTGTCCTCCCCCCCCTCAGGGCCAGGCTTCACGCCGGCGGCGCTCAGGCAGGTGGCGTAAAGGTCGGTCAGGCACAGCAGGGCGTCGCTGCGGGAAGCAGGAGCCACGCGCCCGGGCCAGCGCACCAGGAAGGGCACGCGGTGGCCGGCTTCCCAGATGTCGGCCTTCTGGCCGCGGCGGTGGTTGTTGGCCAGGTGGCCGAAGCGCGCGCGGTCGCCCGGGGTCCAATGCGCGCCGTTGTCGCTGGTGATGATGACCAGGGTGTCGTCGGCGCGGCCGCTGCGCTCGAGCGCGTCGAGAATGGCGCCGATCGAGGCGTCGACCATGGTGGCGAAGTCGCCGTAGACCCCGGCCTGGCTGCGTCCGCGGAATTCCTTGGCCGGTAGCCAGGGTGTGTGCGGCGCGCTCAGCGGAACATAGAGGAAGAAGGGTTGACCCTCCTGGCCCTGAGGGCGACCGATCTGCCTGCGTTCCTGGCCCCTACCCATAAGGTACGCCTCGGCCTCGGCGGTGATGCGCGGCAGGACCTGATCCATGCGGAAGCCGGGAGAAATATCGCCCTCGCGCCAGAAACCGCCGCCGCCGTTGCGCGCGGGGCGGCTGGCGCCGATGCGTTCGCTGGCCGCCTGCTCGGGGCGGTGATCGCGCACGAAAACATAGGGCGGCATATCCAGGCTTGCGGGAATACCGAAGAAGGTGTCGAAACCGACCTCAAGCGGGCCCGGCTTCAACAATTGCGTGTAGTCGGTCGGCTTGTTCCCACCCAGACCCAGGTGCCACTTGCCGATCGCGGCGGTGGTGTACCCCGCGCCGCGCAGCTCGCTCGCCAGGGTCGGACGCCCGGGCTCGATCAGCGCCGGGTCAAATCCGAACAAGACTCCCTGCTTGAGCGCGCTGCGCCAACAGTAGCGGCCGGTCAAAAGCCCGTAACGCGTCGGCGTGCACACCGCCGACGGGCTGTGCGCGTCGGTCCACAGCATGCCCTGCGCGGCGAAGGCGTCGAGACGTGGCGTCGGCACCTTGGAGGCGGCGTTGTAGCAGGCCAGATCCCCCTGACCGAGGTCATCCGCCAGGATCAGCAGGATGTTGGGCGCTTGCGCAACTGCCGATGCGGGCTCGTGAGCGGGCTCGTGAGCGGGCTGGCGAGCGGGCAGAAAACCGCCCGCGCACGACAAAAGCAGGACAAAGGCAAGGCGCTGCATCGGCTCCCATCGTAGGTGATTGCATGCTTACCCGTCGGCGGCTAGTTTCGATAGGTTCCAGGGACAATCCGGCGCCCCTTGGACCTGCCCGAATGCGATTCCTCTCTTCAACGGCTCTGCTGATCGCGGTCGGCGCATGCTCGCAAACGATCGCACCACCGGTGCTGCCGGTGATCGGCGAAATCCCGGTCGACCAGATCCCGGGCATCTCGCGCCCGTCCCTTTTCGACAGCGATTGGTCGACGCGCCCCGACCGCGTCTGGATCGGCGCCGATTTCTGGGCCAACCGCCTGCAGGACTGGCGCCTGCGCGACGGCCGCGCCGAGTGCGTCAGCACGCGGCTGCCCTTCCGCAGCCTGCACCTGCTGCCCAGCCAGATCAGCAACGACGACGGCGAGGTCGTGGTGCGCGTGCGCACCGGCGCGCTTCCTGCAGAAGACGGCGAGGTGCCCGACGGCGCTCTGAGCGGAGTGCTGCTCGGCGCCGGCGCCGCCGATCTCGACTACCGCGCCGCGGCGCTGGTGCAATCCGCCCCCGGGCCTGGGGGGGGGTGGCTCGCCGGCCTGCGCGCCGATGGCACCCTGGTGCTGCGCGACTTCGAAAATGCGCCGGCGCGGTCGCAATGGACCGCCGAGCTCCCCGAAGCCGCGCGCGGCCACGGTGACTACGTGCTCGAAGTGCGGGTGCTCGACTTCGAACCCGCGGCCGCCTCAGCGGCCGCAAGCGGGAGCGAAGGCCAAGCCGCGAGCCTGACTACCGGCGGAAACGCCGACACCCAGATCGAAGTCTCGGTTTTTCCGGGCAGCCTTCTCGACACCGCGCTGCAACAATTCGACGGCAGCCTGCCCGATGACTTCCTGCTCAGCGAAGATTCGGTGCCGCTGGTGCGCGTGGTGTCCGACCCGGTCGATGCGGCTAGCGTGGCCGGCAACCTGGCGCTGATGGCGCACCGCAACGGCTACTGGTTCTCGAATCTGCACGCGCACGGCTCGCGCCTCGACCAGGACGACGACCAACGCTTCGGCCCGGTGCTCGCCGCGCAGCACACCCTGTCGCGCGGCACCCTGAAGATGACCGCGCAACTGCCGCCGATCTCCTCGGACGACAGCCAGGAACTGCTGCTGCAGACCTGGGTCGACGGCAACTGGTCCGACCTGGCGCGCGCCGGCATCTCGCGCCCCTCCTACACCGCGACCTTCCGCGTCAGCGACTGGCCCGCCGACCAAGACGTCGACTACCGCCTGGTCTACGAGTCCGGCGACGAACGCGAGGTCTACAAGGGAACCGTGCGCATGGATCCGGTCGATCGCGACAGCGTGGTCCTGGCCGGATTCACCGGCAACCACAACGTGCGCCACGGCTTCGGCCGCGCCAACTTCCCGTGGAGCGTCGAGGGATTGTGGTTCCCGCACGCCGACCTGGTGCAGCAGGTCGAAAAGCACGCGCCCGACGTGCTGTTCTTCTCCGGCGACCAGATCTACGAAGGCGCCAGCCCGACCTTTGCCGACCGCGGCCAGGCCGAATTGGACTATCTCTACAAGTGGTATCTGTGGTGCTGGGCCTTCGGCGATTTGGCGCGCGACACCGTCTGCATCACCATTCCCGACGACCACGACGTCTATCAGCCGAACCTGTGGGGCCAGTCCGGGCGCCCCGCCGAACGCGATCACGACGGCGGCTACACCATGCCGCCCGAATTCGTGCACATGGTCGAGCGCACCCAGACCAGCCACCTTCCCGATCCTTGGTACTCGGGCGAACTGGAACAGGGGCTGACCGCCTACTACACCGACATGCTCTACGGGCGGGTCAGCTTCGCCATCCTCGAGGACCGCAAGTTCAAGACCGGGCCCAAGGACGTGGTGCAACACGACGGGCCGCGCCCCGACCACATCACCGATCCCAGCTACCGGCCGGCCGACGCCGACGTGGCCGAGGCGGTGCTGCTCGGCGCAGAGCAGCTTGCCTTCTTGCGTCACTGGGCGCAGGACTGGGAAGGCACCGACCTCAAAGCCACCTTGTCGCAGACCATCTTCGCCGGCCTCGCCACCCATCACGGCGGCAACCAGGACCGCGTGCTGATGGACATGGACAGCAACGGCTGGCCGCAGAGGGGGCGCAATCGCGCCTTGCACGAAGTGCGCCGCGGCTTCGCGCTGATGATCGGCGGCGACCAACATCTTGCCACCATCGCCCATCACGGCATCAACGAGTGGGACGACGCCGGCTTCTCTTTCTGCGTGCCGTCGATCGCCAACTTCTACCCGCGCGCGTGGCGGCCTGAGGGCGATCCGGTGCAGAGTCTCGACGATCCCCTGGCCCCCCCCTTCAGCGGCAGCTGGCGCGACGGCTTCGGCAACAAGGTCACGGTCTACGCGCACACCAACCCCGGCGCGGCGAGCGGGGTGGAACCCGCCAGCCTCCACGACCGCATGCCGGGTTACGGCATCGTGCGCTTCCGCAAGAGCGCGCGCACGATGACCCTGGAGTGCTGGCCGCGCCACGCCGACCCGAGCCGCGACGAGCAATATCCGGGCTGGCCCTTCGAGGTCGCGCAGATGGACAACTACGGGCGCACGCCGGTCGCCTGGCTGCCGCGGCTGCGCTTCAGTGGCATGCGCAATCCGGTGGTGCAGGTGGTCGACGACTTCAACAACGAGATCCTCTACACCCTGCGCATCGAGGAGCAGGGCATGCGCCTGCCGGTGTGGGAAGAAGGCGCCTATACCCTGCGCATCGGCGAGCTCGGCACCGAGCGCGAAAAGGTTCTGCATGGGATCAACGCGAGCACCGCCGATGATCAGGAACTGGTCGTCGATATCTGAATTGAGCACCCCCCCCTCCGTCACCGCAACGGATTTGGACGCGTTGGTCCAACCCGCGCTTGAAGCGCTGCAGCAACACCTGCGCGAGTGCCGCGATGGTGTGGGCAAGGTCATCCGCCTGGACGATCCTGAAACGATCAGCGCCGAATTGCAGCTTGAAGAATGGATCGGGCGCGGCGGCATGCAACCGCAGGATCTCGGCCGCTTCCTCGCCGCCTATCTGCAGCGGGTTACGCGACTGAACCATCCCGCCTACGCCGGGCACCAGGTGGCGGTGCCGCACCCCGCCAGCGCGGTCGCCGATCTGGTCAACGGCGTCACCAACAACGGCATGGCGATCTATGAAATGGGCCCGCCGGCGGTGGCCCTGGAACTCACGGTGCTGCGCTGGATGCTGCGCCAGGTCGGTTGGACGCCCGCCGCTCCCGCAACGCACGCCTCCTCCGCCAAACCGGCCACCCCCGAAGGTGCCGGCGGCGTACTCACCCACGGCGGTTCACTCGCCAACCTCACCGCGATGCTGGCGGCGCGGGCGCACTGCGCACCCGAGGCCTGGGAAGAGGGCACCCCTTCCGACCTGATCGTCCTGGCGCCCGCGGTCAGCCACTACTCGGTGGCGCGCGCGGTATCGATCCTCGGTCTGGGTGCCAAGGCGGTGTGGCCGATCGAGGTCGATGCGCGCCACGTGGTCCAGGCTAGCCACCTTGAGTCCTTGCGCACCAAGGCCAAGGCCGAGGGCCGGCGCATCATGGCGGTGATCGCCAACGCGTGTTCCACCGCCACCGGTCTCTACGACCCGTTGCCCGAGATCGGCGCCTTCTGCCGCGAACACGATCTGTGGTTCCACGTCGACGGCGCGCACGGCGCGTCGGCGCTGGTGTCCCCGCGTGACCGCCACAAAGTTGCCGGCATCGAACTCGCCGATTCGCTGATCTGGGACGCGCACAAGATGCTGCAGACCTCGGCGCTATGCGCGGCGGTGCTGGTGCGCCGCGACGCCGATCTGCCCGGCGCCTTCCGCCAAGGTCTGGACTACCTGGTCGACCACAGTCACCAGGCCGGTCCCGATTTGATTCACCGCACGGTCGAATGCACCAAGGCGCCGCTGGGCCTGAAACTCTTCCTGACTCTGGCCACGGTCGGCGAAGACGGCATGGCCGCGCACTGGGAACACCTATGCGACCGCACCCATGCCTTCTGGAAGCTGATCTCGGCGCGAGACGGTTTCACTTGTCCCTACGAGCCGCAGAGCAACATCCTTTGTTTCCGCGTCGAAGGCGGGCAAGACCTTGACGCACTGCAAACGAAATTGCGCGCGCGAGTCCTCGCTGAGGGCGATTTCTATCTGACTTCGGCCACCGTCAACGGCCGCCGCCACCTGCGCCTGACGGTGATGAACCCAGCTACCGATGAGGCGCGGATCAGCGAACTGCTCGACCGCCTGAGCGATCATGCACGGTCCATAAATGGCGGCATATGCTAGCCTCGTCGGCTCGCCCGGCCTGACGTCCCCCTTTCCTCTGCATGAGTTCCCTCCGCCGCCTGCTGCTTCTCCTTCTTCCCGCCCTATTGAGTCTGGCCGTCCAGGCCCCGGCTGCGGCCCAGGAGCCCGAAGCGACGCCCCCGATCGCTGGCACCGAGAACCCTGAAGCGAGCGGCTCCGAAAACCAGGAGGGCGCGCAACAGGGCAGCGAAGAAGAACTCAGCATGACCCAGCGGGTCGACAAGGCCTTCGCCCGGGTCAACAAGGAGATGGGCGACGTCTTCTTCTACCCGGTGCCGATGTTCGGGCTGAAGACCTCGACCTATGACGCGGCCAGCGGCGCAACCACCGAAGTTCCGGCAAGCGTGCCCCTGGCGGTGCTGGTCCTGGTGCTCGGCGCGATCTTCTTCACCATCCGCCTCGGCTTCCCGCAGTTCCGGGTGCTCGGCCACGCCTTCCACGTGGTGCGCGGCAAGTACGACGACCCCAACGACGTCGGCGAAGTGTCCAGCTTTCAGGCGCTGACCGCGGCGCTGTCGGCGACCGTCGGCCTCGGCAATATTGGCGGCGTCGCCATCGCCGTCGGCACCGGCGGACCCGGTGCAACCTTCTGGATGATCCTCGCCGGTGTGATCGGCATGGCGGCCAAGTTCACCGAGTGCACCCTCGGCCAGATGTACCGCCAGGTGCGGCCCGACGGCCGCGTCATGGGTGGTGCGATGTACTACCTGTCCAACGGTCTCAAGGAAATGGGGCTGGGCGCACTAGGCAAGGTTCTGGCGGTGGTCTTCGCCATCATCTGCATCGGCGCCAGCTTTGGCGGCGGCAACACCTTCCAGGTCAACCAATCCTTCCAGGCGGTGGCCCTGACGATTCCGGCCTTGGCGGATTACTCCTGGGTTTATGGCCTGATCATGGCGGCGCTGGTGGCAATGGTCATCCTCGGTGGGATCAAGCGCATCGCCTCGGTGGCCGAAAAGATTGTGCCGCTGATGTGTGGCATCTACGTGATCGCCTGCCTGGCGATCCTGATGATCAAGTTCCAGGAGATCCCGGCGGCCTTCGGCTCGATCGTCACCGGCGCCTTCAATCCCGACGCGATGTTCGGCGGCGCCATCGGCGTGCTGATCCTCGGCTTCAAGCGCGCCGCGTTCTCCAACGAGGCCGGCATCGGCTCCGCCGCCATCGCGCACTCGGCCGCCAAGGTCCCCTACGCGGTGCGCGAGGGCATCGTCGCTGCGCTGGAACCCTTGATCGACACCATCATCGTTTGCACGATGACCGCGCTGGTCATCGTCATCACCGGCGCCTACGCCAACCCGGAGTACGCCGACCTGGTGACCAACAACAAGGGTGCGGCGCTCACCTCCAACGCGATGGGCGAGGTGCTGCCGTTCTTCCCCTACGTCCTGTCGATCGCGGTGATCCTATTCGCCTTCTCGACCATGATCTCGTGGTCGTACTACGGCGAACGCTGCTGGGCCTACCTGTTCGGCGACCGCTCCTCGCTGGTCTACCGGGTGGTTTTTGTGATCTTCGTCTTCCTCGGTGCGATCGCCGAGGCGACCAACATCCTCGACTTCGGTGACATGCTGATCTTCGGCATGGTGCTGCCCAACATCATTGGCGTGGTGCTCTTGTCCGGCAAGGTCAAGCGCCACTTCGCCGAGTACTGGGCCAAGCACAAAGCCGGCGAACTGC
>JAJFFB010000023.1 GCA_021776925.1 Planctomycetota bacterium
GCGGCGATGAGGGAGGCACAGGCGGGTTCCCTTGAGGACGCGCCGCCCTTCCTGATCATGACGCTGGCGCTGCCCTACCTCGAGGGCAACAAGTTCCTGACGCGCAAGAACGACGTGCTGCAGGCGTCGATGGCGGTACCCGCCGATGCTGATCTGCGCCAGGCATTTGCTGCGCCGCCGACCTCGAGCGAGCAGGTACTGCATTTCGAGAAGTATTGGGACAAGAAGAAACTTGACCAACCCACCCCGATCGAACTGCCCGACCTGTCCGCCATCGCCGGCGAGGGCTGGAAGATCGAGGACAGCAACGTGCTCGGCGAATTGGGCGCCTTCGTCGTGACCGCCAAACACCTTCCCGATCTCGCCAGCGCCACCGACCAGCTGACCGCGAAATGGACCAACGACGCCGCCAGCGGTTGGGACGGTGACCGTTACCAGTCCTACGCCGGCCCCGATGGACAGCGCGTGATGCACTGGGTGAGCCTGTGGGACAGCGATGACGAGGCAACCGAGTTCATGGCCAGCGTGATCATGACCCGTGGCAAAAGCCAGTTCTTTCATAGTGCCGTCACCCAGGGTCCCTGGGTATTGGTGCGCTATCAGACTCCCGGCTCCGAAGACGCCCTGAATCGCATGCTGGACGCCTTCGATTTCCCGCAGACGGAGCGGGTGAAGTGAAGCAGCGGATGCTTCTCGCCGCGGCGGCGGTCCTGTGGCTGCCGCTGGCGGCTTGCATGCAACCGCACAGCGGTGCGGTCACCGGATCGGTGCAGCCGATCGCCGACGGCAGCGCCACCGGCATCGGCGGCGCGGTGGCGAGTTCCGAAGCCAACGCCACCGTCGCCGGCAGTGGCATTCTGGAGCGCGGCGGCAACGCGGTCGACGCCGCGGTTGCGGTGGGCTTTGCCCTGGCGGTGACCTATCCGGCGGCGGGCAATCTCGGCGGTGGCGGCTTCATGCTCTATCGCACGCCGAGTGGCATTTCCTTCTTCCTGGATTTCCGCGAGATCGCGCCGACCGCCGCGCGCGCCGACATGTACCTCGACGCCAATGGCATACCTGATGCCGCTGCGAGCACACGTGGCTGGCGCGCCGCAGGGGTGCCCGGCAGCGTCATCGGCCTGTATCAGGCGCACCAGAAGTGGGGCCGTCTGCCCTGGACCGATCTGCTCAAGCCGGCGATCCACCTTGCCGAACAGGGCTTTCACATCACCGCGCGCCAGGCCGACAGCCTGAACCGCCAGCACCTCGCCTTCAGCCAGGACCCGATGGCGGCGCGGGTGATGATCCCGAGCGACCAACGTTCGTGGAGCGAAGGCGACCGCCTGGTTCAGGTGGAACTCGGCGCCACCCTGCGCGCCATCGCCGAATCCGGAGAAGACGCCATGCGCAAGGGGCCGATCGTCGAGCGCACCGTCGCCGCCAGCATCGCTGGGGGGGGGGTGCTCAGTGCCGCCGATTTCGCCAACTACGAACCGGTGGTGCGGCCGGTGCACCGCATCGAGTGGAATGGGTTGGCACTGCTGACCGCCACTCCGCCATCGAGCGGTGCGGTCTTCCTGCACCAGGTGCTGTCGACCTTGGAAGGGCAGCCCTTGGCCGAATGGGGCTTCCGCGACGCGCGCACCATCCAGCTCATCGGCGAGGCCACCGCCGCCGCCTTCCGCGATCGCAACCGCTACCTCGGCGACCCCGCCGGATTCGATTTCCAGTGGGAACTGCTGCTCGATCCCGCCTATCTGGCCGAACGCCGCCGCAGCCTGCGCCCCGAGCACTACACGCCGCCAGCTGCCGATCTTCCTGCGCCGCCGATCGAGAGCACCGAGACCACGCATTTCTCGGTGGTCGACGCCAACGGCGGTGCGGTGGCGGTGACCACCACTTTGAACGGGTCCTACGGCGCCAAGGTTATGGCACCCGACGGCTTCTTCCTCAACAACGAGATGGACGACTTCGCCGCGCAACCCGGCGTCGCCAACCAGTTCGGTCTGGTGCAGGGGCGTTACAACGCCATCGCCGCGGGCCGCCGGCCGCTGTCGTCGATGAGTCCGGTACTGGTGCTGCGCGACGGCGCGGTCGACGCGGTGTTTGGTTCACCCGGCGGCCCGACGATCCTGACCACGGTGTTGCAGGTCCTATTGAACCGCTACGTTTTTGGCTTGGATCCGCAAGCCGCGGTGCGCGCGCCGCGTTTTCACCGCCAGGATCTGCCGCCGGTGCTGCGTTTTGAAGCCGGACGTCTCGATCGCCACGCCAACCAGGCATTGGATGAATGGGGCCAACCGCTTTCGCGAACTCCTTCGATTGGCGATGTCAACGCCATATTCCGCGATCTTGAAGCAGGAGAGTGGCGCGCTGTAGCCGACCCGCGCCGGAGTGGGCTCGGCCTCGTTCTTCCATTGCGCAAGAACTGAATCCGGCGTCGGCAAGGCACCCTGATTGGGCTGCTATAGTGCAGTTCCACTGCTTCCTTGGCCAGAATCTGGCGATTGAATCAGCCCCCTGCTCCCTAATAGTCCCACAACCAGAAACAATGGCCTTTTCACCCCCTCGTGGGCGCCGCCGTGGTTCGCCAAAGGCAACCGGACGTGCCCTTCCTTTCCTGGCCTCGCTCCTCCTGCTCGTGGCGGCGACCCTGGCACCGGGTTGCCACGGTGGTCCCGACCGCAGCAAGAAAGGAAGTGGTGCCTTGTCCTTTAGTCTGCAGCCCTTTGTGGTTGCTATCGCCGCAGACCTTTCCGCTGCAGCCGCCGGTGCTACCCACAATCTGACCGCTTCGGTGGTGGCTTCGACCAACGCCGTCAACCAGTGGGACTGGGACTTCGGCGGTGGGCTGACCGCCACCGGCGCCAACGCTTCGATCTCCTTTGCCACTCCCGGCGCCTACCCGATTACCCTGACGGCGACCGACAGCGAAGGGCGTACCTCGAGCACCGGCATGGTCCTGATCGCGCTCGGTGCGGTGGCGACCACCCCGGGTGGTGCCCCACTGCCGGCGCTGATCGGCGACGTCGACGGCGACAGCTTCATCACGCTGGCCGACGCGCACCGCATCGCCAAGCACGCCAGCGGGGTTGAATTCCTCGCCGCCGGCGCGCTCCCGGCCGCCGATTTCGATCTCGACGGCGACGTCGACGAGGGCGACTCCTTGCTGCTGGCCCAAGCGGTCATGGACGGCAACACGCTGCCTTCGGCGCTTTCGGTCACCGGCGGCACTCCCGGCACCTTCGTCAACATGTTGTCGACCGCGCTGCTGGATCCGGCGGTCAAGGCCACCGTCAAGATCGGCAGCTTCGGCACCTTCGACGTTTTCCGTCCGCTGATCGGCTACGCCACCTTCGCCATCCCGCTCGATCTGGGCGGCGGCATCGGCGCCGCCTTCACCCCGGGTCCGATCACCATCGACCTGCTGATCGACGACGTCGTCACCGAGTCCTTCGCTTTCGAACTGGCCGCGGTCACCGCCGGCAGCGAGCCCGGTTCGCGCATCCGCTACATGCTTGATCTGCTCGGCCAGGCGCGCGGCCCGTTGCGCAACGCGGTCGACCAGCAACTGACCCTGTTCACCGTCGGCGGCGATTCCAAGAACACCATGCTCGGTCTGGTGCAGTACAGCAATACCGGCCTGAGCACCTTCGAGAACGACGTCAAAGCCCTGCTTGACCGCATGGACGCCAACGTGCTGCAGGCCTTCGACCTCGCCGCCAAGGCCAATGGGCTCGAGGACACCATCGCCGACCTCGAAGACCTGGTCGGCAACACCAGTGGCATGATCGCCAACCTGCCCGGCGACGATGCGATCCCGCTGCTGTGCGAGATTCGTGACGTGGCCAAGGGCGTGGAAAAGGTCGACCGAGTGATCCGCACCAGCTGCGATCTGTTGTCCGGTGCTTCGATCCTGGCGGCGCTGTTCCCCGATCCAGGGTCCAACACCCAGGTGGCCGCCGCGCTGGCCGGTCTTTCCACCGCGTGCGCTTCGGTCACCGTGCCGGCGGCGATGATCCAGACCATCGCCGACCTGGTCGGACGCGCCGACGGCACCGTGGAAATGGACATCAACCCGGTGGCCCCCGAAGAGAACGAGCCGGTCGAGATCAGCTTGTTCCTGCGCGTGGTCGGCCTGGATGAATTGTGCGCGCTCGGTTCCGACACCATCGTCGAGAAGATCCAGAAGAAGGTCGCCGGAATGATCGTGCGCCGCTCTCTCTCAGGGGGAGCTTTCAACGCGCTACGCGACTTCAACGGCAGCTTCTCCGCGCCCACTCTGGGGCAGATCCTGGCGGCGGTGCGTGAGGTGGTCGGTCAGGCCCTCGATCTGTCCGGAGTCGAAGCCGAGATCACCTTCCTGGTCGACACCATGTGCGCTTACCTCGACACTTTCGGCAACCGCCTGCCGATGGAAATGAACGGATCGCTGGAGGGCCCGACACCCAACGTCGGCACCCTGACCATGCCCGCGGTGGGTTCCTTCGATCCGGCGATCTACCTGTGTCCGAGCGACCCGGGCAGCATCAGCGAGGTGTTCTTCTCTGCTACCAAGGTGGTGTGCGGCGAGGCCCAGACCGCCAACGGCCGCGTGCAGTGCGGCGGCGAAGAGGTCACCATCACCATGGGTGACAACGGAAGTCTCAATGACGACATCTTCGAGGTGCTCGTCGACGGAGTTTCGGTGCTGACCAGTTCGGTACCGGTGCGTAGCATTTCCGTCACTCTCAACCTGACGCGAGAGAACCACATCGTCGACATGATCGGCCGTGCTGCCCCCGACGGGGTCGGCACCTACTTCATCAGATTTGACGGCGCCACGGTGCTCAACGGTCCGCCTCAATCCGGATCCAACCTGAACGCCGGGGTGACCTTCACCTGGACGGTTTCGGTTCCCTGATCCTTGCCTTACCCAAGAAAACAACAATTGAATCCATGAAATCGTTCCTCATTCGAACTCTGTTCGTCACCAGCTTCCTCGCCCTGTCGGCACCCGCCGTCCGCGCGCAGTTCCCCGGTGACATGTTCTTCTCCGACCCCTCGGTCACCATCGTGGCCGGAGAGACCGGCGACCTCGAAGTCGTCGCCTTCAGTGGTTCCGACGCCTTTGGTGCCGCCCACTTCGACCTGGTCTACGACCCCGCCGAACTTGAGATCGTAACCAGTGCTGCTGGCGATTCCGGTGAGCTGGGGGCCGTGGCCACCCGCGACAGCGCTGGCATGATCAGCGTCGTGGCGATGAACAACGGCAGTGCCACCCAGCCGATCGGCACCGTCAGTCTGCGCAACCTCACCGTGCGCCCGTTGTTGCCAGCGGGTTCCAACATCACCGTCCAGATTGTCGCCCACAGCGCCTTGAAGCAGAACAATGGTTCCTTCGGCAGCGTGCAGGGCTTCAGCGCCACGATCACCGTGGTCAACCCGCCGACCGCGGGTCCGGGCGACTCGGCTGACCTGCCGCCGCTGCTTGCCGCCGGCGACTGGGAGCAGCAGCAGGCGCTGTCGATGCGTCGTCCCGGCCACCGCGTTCTGCTTTACCGCAGCTACTGGGCAGGCCGTGTGCTGCGGGTGATGAAGTACTTCGTCCAGACCTACGATCCCAACGCGCCTTCCGACTGATTGCGGCGCAAGCGCAAGCGGGCTGCCCGGGGTAAGGCCGGGCAGCCCGCTTCTTTGTTCAGCTGCAATGGACCGACTACAGGCGCAACTCGACGATCGAGCCCTGGCCGGCTTGCAGGGTGGTGGTGGTCTCGGAGTCGCGGGAACCGGAAGTCGCCACCACCCGGTAGCGCCCCGGAGCAAAGCTGCCGAGCTGGCGCTCGCCACCGCCGCCGTTGCCGAAGAAGCGTTGCAGCATGGCGCGATCGCCGCCGTCCTGTTTCAGCAGCGCGCCTTCCATGTTGTAGACACTGACCACCGCGTCGTTGTCGGCCTGGCCGTTGCTGCCGAGCACGCGCACGCGCAGGTCCACGCCGGCGAGCAGTTGCATCGATGCCTTGGCGGTCTGGCCGGAGCGGATCATCACGCGCTCTTCGCTCGGCGCGTAGCCGCGCGCCTCGACGCGGATGCGCCAGCTGCCCTCGGGCAGGCCGCTGAGGGTGCCTTCGCCGTTCCGGCCCCAGCTGCGATTGCCCGACTCAAAGTCCATTTCTGAAGGCGGAGCCTCGGCATCGGCGAGAGCCATGATCGAGAAGCCCTCCGGGAAGGGCTTGCCGTCGGCGCCGCTGACCGCAACCTTCACGCTGCCGGCCGCCTCGAGCTTGAGGCTGCCGATGTCGTGGCGTTCATCCTCGTCGAGGAAGAAACCCGGGGTTTCGGTCTTGCGGTAATTGGCGGTGGTTTCGTCAGGGTCGTTGCCACGCAAACCGCCGAACTGATCGGCCTCGACCACCAGGTGGTAGTCGCCGGCCACCGCCCCCTCGATGGCGAAGCGTCCGTCGCCGTCGCTAACCGCACTGCGCCGCCAGCCGCCGCCCCCGAACATCGCCGCCATGCCGCCCGGACCGTCTTCGCGCACCATGCGGATGCGCACACCTTCAAGCGGCATGTTGGTGTTGGCGGCCAGGATTTGGCCGCTGACCACCGATTCCGGCACGCGCAGTTCGACCCAGTCCTCGGCGATGTCGTCGACAAAGAGGTCGAGCGAGCCATCCCAATCATTGGAATCGACGTTGAGGCTGTACTCGCCCGGAGCAATGCTTTTGAAGTCGTAGTTGCCGTTCTCGTCGGTACGCGAGGTGGCCATGCGGAAATCGAGCATGCCGCTGCCACCGGTGGAAACCGCGTTGAGCATGGCGCTGGGCACCGGCACGCCGTTCTTGGTCAGGCGGCCCTGCAGGTGACAGCCGCCCGCCGCGCTGTCGACGATGTCGACGGTGACGGTCTGACTCTCGACGATGGTGGCCGGCACCAACCTGCCGCCGGTCAGGATCGACATGAAGTCGCCGGTGAACAGTGACTCATCGTCGAGCGAGGCGCTGATCAACATGTAGTTGCCGGGGCGCAGATTCTCGATCAGATATATCCCGGACTCGTCGGTGCCGCTCTGATGGAAATCGGTCGACCCGGGAGAGAAGGCCACCACCATGCGCTGCGCCAAGGCCACGCCGTGGCGGTCGGTGACCTTGCCGGTGACCGAACCGCCGGCGCTGATCTCGACCTCGACCCCGGCGCGCGCCTCGCCGTCTTCGACGGTCTCGATCTCGACCGAGGCCATGGCATAGCCCTCGGCCATGACGTGCACGTATTTGCCGCCCTTTTCCAGACCCTCAAGGGTGAAGGTGCCATCGGCGCGCGTGCGCGTGACCGGAGCTCCCTCGAGGAAACCCTGCAACAGCAGGCTGAAGCCGTCTTGCTTGCCGCGGCTGACCGTGACTGCGGCCTCGCTGACCGGCGAACCATCGTCGGCCGACACGACGATTCCGGAAACGCTGCTGCCGGCGCCGAGTTCGACCTCGATGCCCTCGGTGACCTCGCCCTCTTGGATGACGATGTTGCTCGCCCGCCCCTGCTGGTAGCCCTCGGCGCGGAAGCGCAGCTGCCAGGTTCCGGGAGCCATGCCGCTGAGGCGGAAGGTGCCGTCGGGGTTGTCGAAGAAACGCGTGCGCGCGGCTTCGGTGACGATGTTGTCGCGCGGCGCGATCACCTGTTCGTCTTCGGCCAGAACGGCTTCGACCGCGGCGAGCGGGCCCGGGGCGGCCGACGCATCACTGCCCTGCTCTTGCGCAGCGCTGGCGTCGTCGCTCTCGACCGCCTCGAGAGTCATGACGCCGCTGCTGGCGCTGCCGCTTTCGACCATGACTTCGTCGGAAAACTGAGAGAAGGTCTGCTGGCCAAAAGCAGAACGGCGCAGATCACTCTGCACGATGTAGAAGGGCACCGGCTTCTCCTCACCGACGCTGATGACCACGCCCGCAGCACCGCCGGGGCGTTGCGCCACCAGCACCGGGTTCTTCTCATCCTTGAGGCCACCCAAGCGATAGTCCGCGGTCAGAAAACCGCGCGCCTCGAGGCGCAGGCGCGCCTGACGCCACGCGGCGATGCGGAAGCGCCCTTCGCGATCGGTGACCGCTTCGGTTTCGGCGGGCAAGAGCTCCGGCAGCACTTCCTTGGCCATTTCAAGCAGGAAGTTCATGTTTGCCATGCTGCGCCGCTCGCCGGAATCGGCTCCGTCGGGAATGCTCATCAGACGGATGCGCGCGCCGGCCACCGGCTCGCCGGCCGAGTCGAGCACCCGGCCGCTGATCTCGTTGCGGGTGTCCAGGACCAGATCCTGCACGTTGCCGGAGGCGCCGACGATGCGGCCGGTGTGTGGCGCCGAGCGCCCGTAGTCGGACTGCGCCACCAGCAGGTACTGCCCGTGCGGCAGACCCGGAAAGCTGTACTGGCCAGCGCCGTCGGCGGTCGCGGTCCACGCCGGAATGTCGCGCACCACCGGAATCACCAGGCGCAGGTCGAGCGGGATCGCCGCCACCCGCGCGCCGCCGATCGGCTGTTCGTCGGTGTCGAGCACGCGCCCGCCGAGGTCGCCGAGTTCGCGCAGGCTGACGTTGACCTTGACCGCCGAACTGCCGGCCAGTGGACCGAAGTCCTTTTGCCCGGGATGGGTCGAGGTGCGGAAGGCGTGCGCGGTCAGCACCATGCCGGCGGGGACCGCCTCGATCTCGAACTGGCCGGCGGCGTCGGTGTAGATGCGTTCGATGAAGATTTCGCGGTCGCGGATCGCCGCCACCAGGTACTTCAGGCCGGGGCCGATCAGGACCTCGGCGTTGGGCACCGCCACGCCGTTGTCATCGACGACTTTGCCGCTCAGACTCGCGGCGCGATAGGTGCGCAGTTGCACGCCCTCATCGGTCAGCAGCTCTCCGGGGCTGACGCGCTGGCGACCGTTGCTCAAGCGCTGGAAGGTGCGCGCGGTCAGGTACAGCGCCCGCCCGGGAACTCCTGCGAGCTGGAACTGGCCTTGGTCGTCGGCAAAGGCCGAGGACAGCGGTTCGAGCGAAAAGGACAGCGGGTTCTCCAGAATCTCCTCGAAACTCTGCTCGAAATCCACGATCGGGAAGGGCGAGGTGTAGGCCGCGACCCAGGCACCGGGCACCGCCTTGCCGGCCTCGTCGACCACCGTGCCGTGCAGCCCGTAGCGGCCGAAACCGACCTTGACCGGCCGGTTGGTGAAGGGTTTGGCTTCAGGGGTGGCCTCGGCTGTCCGCCCTCCAGAACCGGAATCCGCAGAGGCGACCTCGCCGTTGCCGGCGGAGACGGGCACACCGGAGGGGTCGTTGTCGAGGACTTGCTTGTCTCCTGGACCGAAGATCAGAAAGCCCACCAGGGCGAGAAGAGCGACCAGGAGGAGAGGGAGAGCGCGGCGCATGGTTCTCCCTACGGAAAAGTCTGCCCTGTATTGGCACAGCTTGGGCCGCGGATACGCTTTGTATCAGACTTCCAGCCGGGGGTATTCCGACGGGCGTTCAAACTTCCAGCACCGGCAGCTGATCCGCGGGCCGCTTGGCGATTTCGGCGGCGACCAGTCCGGCCAGGGTGCGGAAAATCATCGCCGATTCCGAATCGGGGTCAGCGATCACCACCGGAGTGCCGGCGTCGCCGCCGCGGCGCACGTCGGGGTTCAGCGGCACGCTGCCGAGGAAGGGCACCGAGTAGGTGGTGGCGATCTGCTCGCCACCGCCGTGGCCGAAGATCTCGCCGCTCATGTTCTCGATCACGCCGATCACCGGGCACTTGACCTGCTGGCACATGCCGATCGCGCGGCGCACGTCGGTCTGCGAGACCTCTTGCGGCATGGTCACCACAACCGCACCGGTCAGCGGCACCAATTGCGCCAGCGACAGCTGCGCGTCGCCGGTGCCGGGCGGCATGTCGACCAACAGGTAGTCGAGCTCATCCCACAAAACGTCCTTCAGGAACTGCTCGAGCGCGCGGTGCAGCATCGGGCCGCGCCACATCACCGGCTGGCCGTCCTCGATCATGTTGCCGACCGAGATTGTGCGCACGCCGTGCGCGACCAGCGGCTTGAGCTTGCCGTCAGCGCCGCCGGTGGGCTGGCCGGTCACGCCCATCATCACCGGCACGTTGGGGCCGTAGACGTCGGCGTCGAGCAGGCCGACGCGCGCGCCGACGCGCGCCAGCGCCACCGCCAGGTTGACCGCGACGGTGGATTTGCCGACCCCGCCTTTGCCCGAGGTGATCGCGATCACGTTGCGTACGTTGCCGCCGAGCTGGTTGCCGGCGGGCAGCGAGGTGCGCACCTTGGCGGTCATGTTGACGTTGACCTCGTCGATGCCGTCGAGGGCCAGCACCACCTGCTGCGCCTCCGCTTTGAGCTGGTCCTTGACCGGGCACGCCGGGGTGGTCAGCTCGAGGGTGAACTTGGCGACGCCGTTGCACAGGGCCAGATCCTGGACGAAACCGAGGCTGACGATGTCCTGGTGCAGGTCCGGATCCTGGACCGCTTTGAGTGCCTCGAGTACCTGCTCCTTGGTGACGTCGCTCATCTTGCTGTAGGGGTGGCCGCGGGTGTCGGGGCCAGGGCTAGAATTAGGCCCTCGCGAGCCCGGTTCAAGGTGTTCGCAAGGAACTTGCCACACCATGAGAACCGCCCAGGATACGCAAAAGAAGGCCGTGGTGCTGCTTTCGGGCGGGCTCGATTCCGCCACTGCGGCGGCGTGGCTGGCCGCGCGCGGTTTCAGCCTGATCGCGCTGACGGTGGACTATGGCCAGCGCCACCGCGCCGAACTCGCCGCAGCCTCGCGGGTGGCTGCGGCGCTGGCGGTCGAAGAGCACCTGGTGCAGTCGGTCGATCTGCGTGCGATGGGCGCCTCGGCACTCACCGGGAGCGCAGGAGTACCCAAGCAGAGCGATCCGCTGGCAGCGGTGGCGGCGACCATCCCGGTCACCTACGTGCCGGCGCGCAACACCCTGTTTCTGTCGCTGGCCCTGGCGCTGGCCGAAGCGCGTGGGGCGCACGACCTCGGCATCGGGGTCAACGCGCTGGACTATTCCGGCTATCCGGACTGCCGTCCAGAGTTCATCCGGGCCTTCGAAGGTCTGGCCAATCTGGCCACCCGCGAGGGCGTCGAGGGTCGGCCCTTCCGCCTGCATGCCCCACTACAGGAGCTGAGCAAGGCCGAGATCCTGCAGCGCGCCTACGCCCTTGGCGTGCCGGTCGAGCACACCCTGTCGTGCTACGACCCCGGGGCCGACGGCAGTCCCTGTACGGGTTGTGACGCGTGTCGCTTGCGCCAGCGTGCCGAGGCCGAGGTGGCACAGTGGCAGCCGCCTGGCGTGCCGGGCCTGACAATGCACCACGGGGTCGCCGCCGCGCGCGTTCACGCTCTGCGTCATCGCAATTTACGCCCGCATCAGGCGCTGGATGCAGTGCGATACGACATCGACGACCAGGAGGGCACGGTGCACTTTCTCGCCACGCTGGACGACAACGAGGTGGGATGTGCCACGCTGCTGCGCAATCCGCAAGGAGAGCTGAGCCAGCGGGTCGGCAAGGCGAGCCAGTCGCTCGGAGAACTGGGGCTGCAGGTGAGGGGCATGGCGGTCGACCCGGAAATGCGTGGCCGGGGCATCGGCGCGCACTTGCTGCGCGCTTGCCAGGAACAGGCCCGACTGCAGGACAGTGGAATCTGGTGCAACGCGCGCCTGCGAGCCACCGGGATCTACGCACGTTGCGGATTCCGTCGTTTTGGAGAGGTCTACGACATGCCAGACATCGGCGCCCACGTGCGCATGGAGTGGCGGCCATGAACAAGGAGCGATTGACCAGAACGGAGGTGCGGCGATGAGCGTGGAGGAACGACCGGTTCCCAGCGAGTGGCTCGCCGCCTTGGAACGGCTGATGCAGGTGGTCGACACCTTGCGCGGCCCGCACGGTTGTCCGTGGGATCAGAAGCAGAGTGTCGAGTCGCTGGTGCCCCACCTGATCGAAGAAAGTCATGAACTCGCCGATGCCGCCGCCAGTGGCGACATGCAGCACTGCCGCGAGGAACTGGGCGACCTGCTGATGGGGGTGCTGATGGTGGCAAGGGTGGCCGACGAGGACCGCGGATTCGGGCCGGCCGAGGTCGCCTCGGGCGTGGTTGAAAAGCTGATCCGCCGCCATCCGCACGTCTATGGCAGCGCCGAGGTGCGCGATCGCGGTGAGGTGGCCGGCAATTGGGAACGCATCAAGGCCGAGGAGAAGAAAGCAAGCGGCGCCGATCCCTCGGTGCTGAGCGGGGTGCCGGCCACACTGCCGGCCTTGTTGCGCGCCTACCGCATCGGCCAGAAGGCCGCCGCCGCCGGTTTCGACTGGCCGGACGCCGACGGGCCGGCGGACAAGGTCGCCGAGGAACTGGGTGAATTACGCCAGGCGGTGGCCAGCGGCAATCGCGCCCACGCCGAAGCCGAACTCGGCGACCTGTTGTTTGCCGTGGTCAATCTGGCGCGCAAGCTCGAGATCGAGCCGGAACTGGCGCTGCGCGGCACGTTGGAACGCTTCCGCTCACGCTTTGCCCATGTGGAAGCCGGCCTGGCCGCCCAAGGACGCACCCCGCAGCAGTCGGACGTGGCCGAAATGGAGGCCCTGTGGGAGCAGGCCAAGGCCAACGAAGGGCGGGAAAATCCACCGCGGTCGTCTTGACCGGATTCCGGGGCAGGCTCTATACTCCCCGACCCAAACGGGGGTGTGGCGCAATTGGTTAGCGTACCAGACTGTCGATCTGGAAGTTGCGGGTTCGAGTCCCGTCACCCTCGCCAACAATCGACCCGGAGCACCGTCAGGCGTTCCGGGTTTTTTTGGGTTCGGCCGCCGATGCGGCGGCCAGTTCCAGGCCACATCTGGGGCCTGCCCGGATCCTGTGACGAGCAATGTCCAGGGCCTGCCCGGCGCCCAGTGCCGAGCAATGTCTGGGGACTACCAGGGCGGGGCGGTCATGCTCTTGGCCGGCAACTGGAAGGTCAGCAGTTTGCTGCCGTCGCCGTCCCAGTCGACGATCTTGTAGAGGCGGCAGGAGCCCTTTTCCTTGGTGGCGATCAAGGCGTAGCGCCCCGGCTTGCGGGTGAAGTTGACCTTGCCTGAAAGCGAGGTACGCAGAGTTGCTACGTAGTTGGCGTTGCTTCCCGGCCGGTTGCCGATGTTCTCGCCTGCCGGCTCTTTGCCCGTACTCAACGGCTTGAAAGTAACGATTGCGTTAGGTACTGCGTACCCGTTGACATCGTTGATCAGCATCTTTGCGACCGGAATGACCTCCATGCTCATCTTCTTCTTGATCACCTGGCCGCCGGCGGCAATGCCAGCGTCAATCACTTGAGGGGTGATGCCCTCGCCACCGACCCACAGGTATTTGGTCTTGCCATCGGCCTCGACGGTGAAGGCAACCAGGCCATCGAGCCCGGACATCTGCTCTTGTTGAATGGTCTTGCGGCGCGGCTGACGCATTGCCAGAGGCTCGGGCTGTTGCACCAAGATCGCGGTCAGGGCCTTGTGGATCGGACGGTCCTGGGAGTCGCGCAGGTAGAGCAGGTACTGGGTCTCGTTGGACTTGGGCGGAGCGAAGGTGCGCTCCTGCACCGGGCCGCTGGCCACCGACGGGCCAAGGGTGGGTTTGGGCTTGGCCTTGCGTTTCTTGATGGTGCCACCGCCGCACGCCGGCAGCACGATCAACAAGCTGAGAAGGATCAGGAGAAAGCGAGGTTTCATCAGGATGATGGGATCGAGAGGCGTTCGGTACCACGCACCGCGTCGAGGGTCAGGCGGTGGAGATCAAGGGCTTCTTCGGCGGCCTGGGCTGCGGCCAGACGACCGTAGATCACCGGGGATTCCGGTTGGAATACCGTACAACAATCGGGCGCCGGCAGGTTGCTGATGCGGTAGGTGCCGATGCGCCGCGCCTGGGCAATGATCTGCTGCTTGTCGGCGGTGACCAGCGGGCGCAGAACCGGCAGGCGGCTGGCTTCCTCGATCACCCTCAGGTTCTCCAGCGTCTGGCTGGCGACCTGGCCGACGCTCTCGCCGGTGACCAGCGCCTTGCCCTTGCGCCGCCAGGCGATGCTGCTGGCGATGCGCTGCATCGCGCGCCGGTAGAGCACCGTGCGGTAGGGTTCGGGGCAGTGATCGCGGATCGCGGTCTGGTAATCGGCGAAGGGCACCAGATGAAGGATGGTGCGCGGCTGCCACTGCGCCAGTTCCTGCGCCAGGCGGATGATCTTCTCGCGCGTCTGCGGGCCGACCAACGGGAAGGAGTAGAAACTCACCAACTCGACGCGCATGCCGCGTTTCATGCACTCCCAGGCGGCGACCGGCGAATCGATGCCGCCCGAGAGCAGGCAGTGCACCCGGCCCATGGTGCCGACCGGCAATCCGCCGGGACCCTGGATGCGGCGGGCGAAAACCCAGCTGCCCTCGTTGCGCAGATCGACCTCCAACTTGAGGCTCGGATTGGACAGGTCGACGCGCAGGCGCTCGCCGTGGTCGGGAAGCAATTGGTCGGCCAGCCAGCGCTCCATTTCGGCGCTGGTCATCGGGAAGCCCTTGGCGGCGCGGTTCACCGCGACCCGAAAGGGGATGTCGGACTGTCCGGCCCAATCCTCGCGCAGCGCGCGCACCAATTCGCCGCGGGCGGCGGCAAGGATGGCCTCGGCCTCGCTGCCGACCTCGCGCGCCGGCGACAGACTGGTCAGGCCGAAGACTCGTGACGCGCGACCCGCGAGTTCTTCTGCGGGCAGATCGGAATGCAGGCGCAGACGTCCGCGCACCCTGTGCACGCGCAGGCCGGGCACGCCGTCGAGGGCGTGTTTCAGGTTGTCACCGAGCACGCGCTCAAACATCGGCCGGTTGGCGCCTTTGAGGCCAATTTCACCGTAGCGGACGAGCAGCGCGCGGCATGGATCCAAGGGTTCGGCGTCGGACATAGGGCGGACATTCTAGATCCACCCTGATTGCCTTAGAATGGGGGCGAGGGCGATTAGCTCAGTCGGCTAGAGCACCTCCTTTACACGGAGGGGGCCGGGGGTTCGAGTCCCTCATCGCCCACCAGATCCACCACCCGGTCGTAGATGGGGTAACGCACCGCCCCTGGCGACGAAGTCCTGATGATGAATCTTCCCATTCTTCTGCTGTCCGCTGTGGCCGCCCCTCAGGGCCACGTCAGCGGCGACGCCGTGCTCGACCCTATGGGCGGCCCGGCCAACGCCACCCTGACCGCCACCGCGGTGATGTCCGTCGATGCGGGCTGGCACATCTATCACCCCGACGAGGAACTCGGGATTCCGACTTCGGTCAAGCTCGAAGGCGACGGTTTCAGCCTGGTCGGCGATTTCGAATCGGTCAACCCGCCCAAGGTCCACTCCGAATTGATCGGCACCACCACGCTGGTGCAGCGCTGGCTGGCCGGCAAAGCGCCCTTCCGCGGCCAGCTCGCGGTGGCCGAAGTCGGCGCCGACGGCGTCGCCCGCGGCGAACTGGTGGTCACCTATCAGGTCTGCAACGACAGTGTCTGCCTGCCGCCGGCGACCATGCGCCTGCCGCTCGCCTACACCGTCGGCGCCGAAGTGACTCCTGCGACGGCGCCGGCCCGGGCTGAGCCGGGCAAGGCGGTCGAGATCAAAGGCAAGCACGCCAGCGGCAAGATGTTCTTCGAGCGTGCCAGCGCCGCGGTCGGCGAGACCGTGGAGCTGCGCATCCAGCTGACCGTCGAGGACAATTGGCACCTTTATGCGCCCGAACAAGACGACGAGGTCGTCGGCGAAGAGATCGCGCTCAAGGTGCTCGGCGACGTCTTCACCGCCGCCGGTCCTCTGCGTTCGGTCACCGAGGCCTATCTTCATACCGAGAACTTCGGCCTCGGCGACATGGAATACCACTACCTCGAGGGCGAGGTCGAGGTCGCCATCCCCATCATCGTCGCCGGCGAGCTCGGCGACCAATGGGTGCCGGTGGAATTGTTCTGGCAGCCCTGCGATCCCAAGATCTGCGACGACGACGAGGTCTTCACCCTCAAGGTGCCGCTGACCGTCACCGAGGGCGACGATGTCGCTGCCGCCGCGGCGGCCGCTGCTGCTGCGGCGGAGGCCGCTCGTCTGGCTACGAGTGGCGAGGGCAGTAATCCTGGAGACGGGGCCGAGGGCGCCCAGGAAGGAGGGCCCGAAACGGAGGGCGCGGGACCCAGTTTAATCAACGTGGATCCAAGGAAAGCCCTGGACGAGGGGTTCTGGATGCTGATGTGGGCGTCGATCGCTGCCGGTCTGGCAACGCTGTTGACGCCCTGTGTCTTCCCGATGATTCCGATCACGGTCAGCTTCTTCACCAAGCGGGCCGAGTCGGGCAAGGGCACTGCCCTCGGCAATGCCTCCGCCTATGCGGTGGGCATCGTGCTGACCTTCGTCGGCCTTGGCCTGGGCGCGGCGGCCATTCTTGGGGCGAGCGGGGCCAACCAGATCGCCTCCAATCCGTGGTTGAACTTGATGATCGCCGGGCTGTTCCTGGTGCTGGCCTTTTCCCTGCTCGGCTTCTTCGAGATCCGGCCGCCGCGCTTCCTCGCCAACTTCGCTTCCAAGGCGCAGTCCGAGGGCCACGCCAAGGGTGGTTACGTACCGGTGATGGTGATGGCCTTTGCCTTCTCGGTGACCGCCTTTACCTGCACGGTGGGTTTCGTTGGTTCCCTGCTTGGCCTCGCCGCCACCTCTGGCCAGTGGTGGTACGCGGCTGCGGCGATGACCGCCTACGCGGTGGTTTTTGCCATGCCGTTTTTCTTCCTGGCCATGTTCCCCAACCTGCTGCAGAAGATGCCGACCGCAGGTGGCTGGATGAACGCGGTCAAGGTCAGTTTCGGTTTCCTCGAGATCATCGCGGCGTGGAAGTTCCTGTCCGCGGCCGAGCGCGTTCCGGATCTGCAGATCCTGACGCGGCCGGTGGTCATCGTGCTCACCGCAGTTCCTCTCATCCTGTGGGCCGCGTACATGTTCGGCCTCTACACCACCAAGGGGGACTATGGTCAGAAGCCGCCGCGTTCGGCGCCGCGTTTCGCCATCGGCACCTTGGTCCTGGCTCTGGGGGTCTACGTGTTGTCCGGATTCCCGCGCGACACCTACCAGTACATGTGGATGGAGGCCTATCTGCCGCCGAATTACTACGGCAAGCAGCTCACCGAGGAACAGGAGCAGCTTGAGGCCAGCCTGCCCGAGGGCATTTCCCTCGGGCCGCTCGACCTGCCCTGGCACGAAGGCTGGGAATCGGCAATGGAGGAAGGCCGCCAGGCCAACTCGGTTGTGTTCCTGGATTTCACCGGTGTCTCCTGCGTGAACTGCATGCGCATGGAGGGCAACATCTTTCCCGACGAAAGAGTTTCGAGCCTCATCGAGCAGTTGGTGCGTGCCCACCTCTACGTCGACAAGCCCCCCTTCCGTCATAGCAATACCGCTTACGAGTTGGAGTTGTTCCAGAGCGCCAGCCAGCCCTACTACGCGGTCATGGATCCAAAGAGCGGCGAGGTCCTTTCTACCTTCAAGGGTTATGACCCGGATCCAGCCGCCTTCGCAGAGTTCTTGCAAAAGGGCATCGACGCGGGTGCGACCCGCGGGCTCGGGGTCCTCGGCACGAAGTGAGCTGGCACCGCGACCCGGTCTCCTTGCTCGTGGCCGCGGGCGAGGGGCTGGGCAATCGTTTCGTGATCGCGCACGAGGCAGCTCTTCAAGCCGCCGGTGTGCATGATCATTCCGCCTTCGCACGACAGGTATGCGCTGAGAAATGGGATGGTCTGCTGCTGTTCGGAGCTTGCCTGAGAGACCACGACGAGGCCGAAATTCCCGCTACCGTGATCAACCGCGACGGCAGCGACGGCGGCGTGTGCCTGAACGGGCTGCGCGTGCTGGCCTTGTTGGTGGGCGGCCATAGCGGTGTGTTCTTCATGGGCGGTCACCGTGTACGGTGGCGCCGATGTGAACGCGGTGTGGAATTAGAGATCGCCCAACACGATTTGGGCGCTTGCGCGGTTTCGCAGCCCTTTGCTCTGACGATCGCGGGCGCCAACGCAGGTGGGAGATCGGCGCGCGCGGTGGCGTTCTGGAATCCACATTGCCTGATCGAGGTTGCCGAACCGCAAGTCGAAAACCTGGGGGCGTGGGCGGCGGCGGCGCGGGCGCGCAGCGATCTGTTTCCGCACGGGGTCAACGTCGAATTGGTCAGCCGACCGGAGTCCGGTGTGCGCCACATGAGGGTCGATGAGCGTGGGGTGGGCGAGACTGCGGCCTGCGGCAGCGGGGCTGTAGCGGTGGCTATGGCGGCCTGGGAAGCAGGTGCGGGGCCATCTCTGCAGATCATTCAGAGGGGCGGAGATCTGCTCCTGGAGCGCTTTCCGGGTGGCTCGATCCGGCTTTCCGGGGCGGCCCAGGTGATTTGTCGGACCGGGCCAGGACAGAGCTTTGATCGACTGCGTAAGTCTTTTTAAATAAATAATTTACACAGGCTTGAATGATCTCTTGCCTCTTCCCTCGCAGGCCCCGCGATGGTGCAATAACGGTCCTTTTGGAGCCCAACGCCCCCGGCTCCCATCCCCCTGCAAATGGCTGACGAGACGATCCCGATCCACCACCGCTCCGACGATCTATTGATCGAGCGGGAGATGCGCGAGTCCTACCTGGTCTACGCGCTGTCGGTGATTCATGACCGGGCGTTGCCCGACGTGCGCGACGGGCTCAAGCCGTCGCAGCGGCGCATCCTGGTGGCGATGAACGACCTGCACTTGCGCTCGAGCGCCAAGTACCGCAAGTGCGCCAAGATCGCCGGTGACACCTCGGGTAACTACCACCCGCACGGCGAGTCGGTGATCTATCCCACCTTGGTGCGCATGGCGCAGCCCTTCCGTCTGCGCGAGCCGCTGATCGACGGGCAGGGCAACTTCGGTTCGATCGACGGCGACCCGCCCGCCGCGATGCGATACACCGAAGCGCGCATGGCCGGACCGGCCGAAGAAATGCTGGTCGACCTCGACAAGGAAACCGTCGACCTGCGCAGCAACTACGACGAAACGCGCACCGAGCCGGTGGTGCTGCCCGCGCGTTTCCCCAATTTGTTGGTCAACGGTTCCGAAGGCATTGCCGTCGGCATGTCGACCGCGCTGCCGCCGCACAACCTTCACGAGGTACTGGCGGCGCTGCGCATGGTGCTCGACAACCCCGAGGTCACGATCAACGAATTGCTGACCGTGATCCAGGGTCCAGACTTCCCCACCGGCGGAATCATCTGCGGGCGTAGCGGCATCCTGCAGGCCTTCCACCACGGTCGCGGCAAGGTCACCCTGCGCGCACGCGTCCATACCGAGGAGCCACCCAAGGGCAAGGGGCGCGAAAAGCTGGTCGTCACCGAGATTCCCTACGAACGCGAGAAATCGGCGATCATCGAAAAGATCGCCGACGCGGTCAAGGACGGGCGCATCGACGGCATTCACGACATCCGCGACGAGTCCGACCGCGAGGGCATGCGCCTGGTCATCGAGCTCAAGCGCGATGGCGATCCGGTGGTGATCGAGAACCTGCTTTACAAGGTCACCCCGTTGCAGACCACCTACGCGATCCGCAACACCGCGCTGATCGACGGCCGCCCGCGCACCCTCAATCTGAAAGAACTGCTCGAAGCGTACCGAAACCACCGTTTCGACGTCATCCGGCGGCGCACGCGTTTCCTCCTCGACAAGGCCGAAAAGCGCCTGCACATTCTCGAGGGTCTGATGATCGCGATCCAGGCGATCGACGAAGTCATCGAGATCATCAAGGCTTCGGCCGACACCCACGTCGCCAAGGAGCGGCTGGAACAGACCTTCGACCTCAGCCACATCCAGTCGCAGGCGATCGTCGACATGCGCCTCGGCCGCCTGACCGGCCTCGAGGTGCAGAAGCTGCAGCAGGAGATCGACGGCCTCAAGGAAGACATCGCCTGGTACCAGCGCATCCTGGCCGAGGACGAGTTGGTCTACAACATGATCCGCGAGGATCTGGACGAGATCGACAAGAAGTACTCCAACCCACGCCGCACCGAGATCGGCGAAGGCGTCGAGGACTTCCTCACCGAAGACCTGATCACAGAAGAAAACGTGGTGGTCACGATCTCGCGCGAGGGATACATCAAACGAACTCCGGCGACCACCTATCGTGCGCAGACCCGCGGCGGCCGC
This sequence comes from Planctomycetota bacterium, assembly GCA_021776925.1. Lineage (GTDB taxonomy): Bacteria > Planctomycetota > UBA1135 > UBA1135 > UBA1135 > JAJFFB01. Next base: position 20,157 of record JAJFFB010000023.1, read on the forward strand.
GGCGTCACCGGCAACAAGGCCAAGGAGGGGGACTTTCTGTCCCATCTCTTCGTCTGCTCGACCCACGACTACCTGCTGATCGTCACCGACCGCGGGCGTCTGCACTGGCTCAAGGTCTACCGCCTGCCCGATCTGGACCGCACCGCCAAAGGGCGTTCGATCCGTCAGCTGATCGAAGGAATCCAGGCCGATGAACAGATCCGTTCGATCATGGCCACGCGTGATTTCTCCGAAGCCGATTCGATCGTCTTCGCCACCGCCAACGGCAAGATCAAGAAAACCGAACTCAAGGCCTATTCGCGCCCGCGCGCCGCCGGCATCATCGCCACCAAGCTCGAAGAGGGCGACAAACTGATCGGCACCCGCCTGGTCAGCGCCGGCGACGAGGTTCTGCTGTGCACCTCAGGCGGGCAGGTGGTGCGCTTCTCCGAAGCCGAAGCACGTTCGATGGGGCGCAACGCCGCCGGCGTCAAGGGTGCGTCGCTGAAGAAAGGCGACCGCGTGGTCGATATGGTTATCGGCCGCGAAAATGAGCACCTATTGATCGCCTGCGCCAACGGCTACGGCAAACGCACCTTGATCGGCGATTTCCGCCTGACCCGGCGCGGCAGCCAGGGGGTGGTCGGCATTCGCACCACCGACCGCAACGGCCCGGTGGTCAACGCGCGCAACGCCAGCCGCAGCCAAGACGTGCTCTTCTCCAGCGCCAGCGGCATGCTGGTGCGCACCCCGGTCGAGCAGATCTCGATCCAGGGTCGCGCCACCCAAGGTGTGCGCCTGGTCAACCTGAAGAGTGACGACCGCCTGGTCGGTATGGCTTCGGTGCCCAGCGACGCCGAAGACACGGACGAAAGCAGCACGGACTAGCCGCCGTTGGCGCAGGCCCGAGCAGCGCGGACTAGCCGCCCGTGGCGCGGTCCTGCGGCCAGGGAGCGATCAGCACCCCGAGCAGCAGGCAAAAGGCATTGAGGTGTGGAGTCAGATAGATCGAATTGTCGGTCAGGCCACCGCCGACCTCGAGCCCGAGTACGGCGAGCCCAAACAGAACGCGCTGGCGGTCCGGCGAACGCTGCAAGCGGCGCAGCAGGGTCACGAGCCACAACAACAGCACCGAGAATCCGACCATGCCCTGAGTCGCCGAGGTGTGGATGAAGATGTTGTGGGCGTGCCGGTGGTTCAGATCGCTGGGGTGGGTCAGTTCCAGCAGACCCTCCTCGGCCATGCGGTTGAAGGTCGGTTTGTAATCACCCAGACCGACTCCGACCCAGGGGGATTGGCGGAACATATCCTGGCTGGCTTCCCACATCAGCAGGCGGGCGGAAAAGGCGGCGCGGGGATTCTCCATGTCTTCGCCCAGATTCCTGATCCTGCCCATTCCGGTCCAGGATGGGCTCGCCAAGGCCACCCATGCGGCGACTCCGGCGAGGGCGAACAGGCTCTTCCAGCGGCGCTTGGCCACCAGGAGAAACAACACCACCGCCGCGAAGACCGCAAAGGGCGCGCGACTGTCCGCGCACAGCATGCCCATCACCGACAGCAGACCGAGAGCCGCTGCGGCGAGCTTGGCCCGGCGTCGCTCGGATACCGAATAGAGGTATTCCGCGCATACCGCTCCGGCCGAGGTCACCATGGCAAAACTGAATATGTCGATGCCGCCCTCGGCGCGGGTGATCGCGGTGACCCCGCACCAGCCATTGACCTGAACGATGCCAACCACCGCGGCGGCCGCCGAGCCACCCAGAAACAGCCACAGCAGCAGCAGTGGCCGGCCGTTGGCGGCGGCCAACATCGCCCCTGGAACCACCAGAAGCGGCCAGAATCCGCCCGTCTGACGCAAGCCCTCGGCGGTGTCGGTGCCGATGAGTGTGGCTGAAAACAGCAGAGCGGCCAGCCAGGCGCCGCTGGCGAGGTTGACGCGGTCGCGCCAGGCCCAGGCGGTACCAGACCCCAGCGCGGCCACCAGCAATGCGCCACCGGCGATCGCGGATCCAGCCCGGGTCAGGCCCATGGAAAACGCCGCCAAGGCGAAGGCAATCGTCAGCGCGAGGCTGCGAGGTCCGCCGTGGACAGGTGCCGGAGACTGCATCGAAGGGTGGGAGAGCCAGAAGACGGGATGCCGGATCCTACTCGGATCGGTCCTTTCGCCCACCCCGGCGCGGTGGTGAAATATGTCCACGAGGATTCCAGCCATGCTGAACCAACTCACCGAAGAAATGAAACGGGCGATGAAGGCGCGCGACAAGCCACGCCTTGGCGTGATCCGCTCGGTACAAGCCGAACTGAAAAATGCCGGCATCGACAAGCGCGGCCAGCAAGGCCTGACCCAGGAAGTCGCCTCGCCGGCGGAGTTGCTCGAAGAGGACGAGATGCTGGCGGTGCTGCGCGGCATGGTCAAGAAGCGCAAAGACGCCGCCGAGCAATACGCGCTGGGGGCACGCCAGGACCTGGTCGACCAGGAACTCGCCGAAGTCGTGATCATCGAGGAATTTCTGCCGCAGCAGCTGGATGAAGACCAGGTGCGCGTTCTTGCTGCTGCAGCGATCGCCGAGGTCGGCGCCAGTGGCATGGCCGACATGGGCAAGGTGATGAAGATCGCCCAGTCGCGCGCCGATGGCCGCGCCGATGGCAAGCTGCTGGCCGGATTGGTCCGCGAACTCCTCGCCTGAACACCATGATGAAAACCAAGCACATCTTCTGGGGCTTGCTCTACCTCGCCTTGATCGTGGCGATGGCGTGGTTGTCGCGGCACAAGGCCGTGCAGTGGTCGCGTTCCGAGGCCGCCCGCATCGAACGCCTGAAGCAGCAAGGAGCTCTCCCCGGCGGACCGAGCGCCTCAGGCGGCCCTGGCCGGCTCAGCGCGATGAGCGGCATTTTCAATCCGCAACCGGATAGCGATGCCCACGCCGAAGCAACCGTGGAGGCCAGCCGCCTGACCCGTGAGTTGATGGAGTCCTTGGGCAGTCGACTGAAGAGCACCCTCGAAGCGGGTGATGCCGGCGCCGCGCTGGAAGTCTGCGCCACGCTGGCGCAGGACCTGACCGGGGCGGTTGCACCCCGCGCTGCGGTGGTGGTGCGGCGCACCACGCTGCAGCCGCGCAACCCGCGCAACCTCGCCGACGAATTCGAGCGCCGCTGGTTGGAACTGGTGGCTGAATCCACCGCCGAGCAGCCCGCTCTGATCTACTCCGAAGTGGTTCCCGGCGACGCTGGATCGGTCTACCGCCAGCTCACTCCGATCTATCTGCAGCCTCTCTGTCTGGTGTGCCACGGCGTCCCGGCGCAGATCGATCCGCAGGTGCGCGAGGCGCTGGCCCGCAAGTACCCTACCGACCTGGCAACTGGCTACCGTGAAGGCCAGCTGCGCGGCGCGGTGTCCATTTCGATTCCCCTCGAGAGAGTGCAAGCAGAGGAAGAACGGTGAGCTTGAAGGCATTTTTTGCAGGCGCGATTCCGCCCCTGCCTTGGCCGGAAGATTTGATGGAATCCTGGGGCGGCAGGGCTTAGCAAGGGGTCAAAACCACCTAGAATTGCCACAAGCCATTCCGCGGGCGTCAGCAGCGCCCTCCATGCATGTACTACCTGGTTGCCTTCGTCCTGTACCTCTTCTGGCTGCTCCTCTCAGGGCATTTCACCACCCTGTTGCTGGGGCTGGGTGGCCTCTCGGTACTCATGGTTGTGTGGTTCCTGCGCCGCATGGACCGGGTTGATGGCGAAGTCAGTTTCATGCGGCCCTCGTTTGGCTTGCTCCACTTCGTGGGCTGGCTGACCTGGGCGGTTGCCAAGGCCAACATCGACGTCGTGCGCCGCATCTGGGACCCCAAGCTGCCGATCAGTCCGAACTGGACGCGCCTGGATACCCAGATCGCAACGCCCCTCAAGAAGACCCTCTACGCCAATTCCATCACCTTGACTCCAGGTACTCTCACCACCAACGCCCGCGAGGACCACCTCATGGTGCATTGCCTGACCAAGGAAAATGCCGAGGAACTGCGTGGCGGTGAGATGGAGCGCCGGATCAGGAAGCTGGTGCTGTAGCATGTTTTTCGCCGCGGCTCTCGCCATTCTGGCCACGATGGCCCTGGCTCTGATCAGGGCTTTTCTGGGCCCGACGGCCTATGACCGGATGTTGGCCACCAACATGGTCGGGACCAACACCGTGCTTCTGATCGCGGTTGCCGGCTACGCCATCGGCTGGGAGAGTTTTGTCGACGTCGCCCTGCTCTATGCCATGGTCAACTTCGTCAGCACCGTTGCGATCATGCGGTACTTTGAACAGGGGAAGTCCGAACTCGAGATTTCGAAGACGGAGGAACCGCAGTGAGTTTCCTCCTTGACGCTCTGAGCGGCCTGTGCTTGCTGACCGGTGGTTTCCTGTGTGTCTCCGGCGGCGTGGGCCTTCTGCGCCTGCCTGACTTTTTTTCGCGGGTGCACGCGGCCAGTGTCACCGAAACCCTCGGTACGCCCTTGATCTTGGCCGGCCTGGCGCTGCAGATGGGCCCGACCCTCGACACGGTGAAGCTTTTGATTGTGGCCGCCTTCGTCCTGGCCACCAATCCCACTGCAACTCACGCCATGGTCAAGGCCGCCTTGCATGATGGACAGGAGCCACTGGTCGGGGAGCCGACGCAGGAATCCACCCCCGGGAAGCAGGAGGCTGAGCCATCGGACAGCTGATCAACCTCGTCATGATGGCGTTCCTGGTGATCACTGCGATTGCGGCGATCCGCAGGACCGACCTCTTCGCGGTCACCATGCTGTTCGGCATCTACAGCTTCCTGACCGCGGTCTTGTTCATGGACCTCGATGCTGTCGACGTTGCCTTTACCGAAGCTGCGGTCGGTGCTGGGATTTCCACGGTGCTGATGCTGAGCACGCTGCGGCTCACCGGGCGCTTCGAGAGCTCCCGCCGCCGCAACCCCTTGCTGCCGTTGCTGGTGGTGACCGTTACGGGCTCCGCGCTGGTCTACGGCATGCTCGATGCTCCGCCCTTTGGCGACCCTCAGGCGCCGGTTCACCAGCATGTGGCACCGCGCTACATCACCGAATCTCCTGACGAGATCGGGGTGCCCAACATGGTCACTTCGGTGCTGGCCAGCTACCGCGGCTTTGACACGCTCGGCGAGACCATCGTCATTTTCACCGCGGGCCTGGCGGTGTTGCTTCTGCTCGGCATGCGTGAGGGCCAGAACCTCCGCCCCAGCCGCCTCGCCATCGGTGATTTCCTGGTCCTGCGCGTGGTGGTCAAGGTGCTGGTGGCCTTCATTCTGCTTTATGCCCTGTACGTGCTGTTGCACGGCGATTACGGAGCAGGAGGCGGCTTCCAGTCCGGGGTGATCTTCGCCACCGGATTCGTCATCTACGACCTGGTGTTCGGCGAGGCCGACGTGCGTCGGGTTTTGCCACCGCGCTGGCTGGCTCGTTTGGCGGTGGCAGGCATCCTGCTCTACGCCGGAGTCGGCATTTTCAGCATGCTCGCCGGCCGTCCCTTCCTCGATTACTCGGTGCTGGCACACGATCCGGTACACGGCCAGCACATCGGCATCCTGCTCATCGAAATAGGCGTCGGAGTAACCGTTTTTGCTGTGATCCTGGCGATCTTCTACGCCTTCTCCGGGTTGCGTCGCCCCAGCCAGGTGGCCTGATCGATGTACAACTATTTCCTCGCCGTGTTCCTGATGATGGCCGGCTTCTACGTCGTCATCGCGCAGGGCAACCTGGTCAAGAAGGTCATCGGCCTGGGCATGTTCCAGACCTCGGTGTTCATCCTTTACATCTCGATCGGCAAGGTCAACGGCGGCCAGGCACCGATCCTCACCGAGGGGGTCACCAGCTATTCCAATCCGCTGCCGCACGTCCTGATGCTGACCGCGATCGTGGTCGGCGTGGCGACCACCGCGGTCGGCCTTGCTCTGGTGATCAGGATCCACGAGGCCTACGGCAGCGTGGAGGAACACGACATCCAGCAGCGGGACAACGCCGAGGACGCCCTTCTTGAGGGGGAATTGTGAGCGCACTCGACCATCTCCCGATCCTGGTGGTCCTGATTCCGCTGCTCACGGCGGTGATTTGCCCCCTATTCCAGAATGGAAGAACCGCCTGGAAGCTTGCCCTTGGGGCAGCGTGGTCGAGTTTCGCGATTGCCTGCATGCTGCTGCATCAGGTGCTCAACAGCGGCACGGTCAGGTACCAGCTCGGCGGCTGGGAACCGCCCTGGGGCATCGAGTACCGCATCGACGTGCTCGGCGGCTTTGTGCTGCTGATCGTCACTTCAATCGCCGCGCTGGTCCTCAGTTATGCCCGTCGCAGCGTCGAGGACGAGATCCGGCCCGGCCGCATTTCCTTCTTTTATGCGGCCTTCCTGCTAGCCTTCTCCGGCCTGGCAGGAATTACCGTCACCGGCGACGCGTTCAATCTTTTTGTCTTTCTGGAAATCTCCTCGCTGTCCTCTTATGCGCTGATCAGCGCTGGCCGCGACCGGCGCTCCCTGAACGCGGCCTTCCAGTATCTGATCATGGGTTCGATCGGCGCCACCTTCATCCTGATCGGGATCGGCTTCCTCTACATGATGACCGGCACCCTGAACATGGACGATCTCGCGGTGCGTCTTCCCGAGGTGGCCGACACCCGCACCGTGCGTGCCGGCTTCGCCTTCCTGACGGTTGGCTTCGGCCTCAAGCTGGCGCTGTTCCCTCTGCACCTCTGGCTCCCCAACGCCTATGCCTACGCGCCCTCGGTGGTGACCGCATTCCTCGCCGCCACCGCGACCAAGGTGGCGGTCTATGCGCTGCTGCGTTTCCTGCTCGGCATCTTCGGCGTGGGTTTTTCGCTGATGAGCATGCCCTTCGACATGATTCTCATCGGCCTCGGCCTGGCGGGAATCTTGTCGGCATCTCTGGTGGCCGTGTTCCAGCAGAACGTAAAACGGATGCTGGCCTATTCGAGCGTGGCGCAAATTGGCTACATCGCCCTGGGAATCGGCCTGGCCTCGCACACCGGCATCAGCGCCGCGGTCATGCACCTATTCAATCATGCCCTGATGAAGGGCGCACTGTTCATGTCGCTGGGCGCGGTGGCCTACCGGGTGGGCGCCATGCATATCAGTGATTTTGCCGGCCTCGGCCGGCGCATGCCGTTCACCATGGCGGCGATCGCCATCGCCGGCCTGAGCCTCATCGGCATCCCCGGGACCGCCGGCTTCATCAGCAAGTGGTTCCTGGTGCTCGGCACCCTCGAGCAGGGGTGGTGGCCACTGGCTGTGCTGATTCTGCTCGGATCCTTCCTGGCGCTGATCTACGTCGGCCGGATTCTCGAAGCCGCATATTTCGGTACCCCCAAGGAAAATTCGGCGGTGCGGGAAGCTCCGCTCAGCATGCTGATCCCGATCTGGATCCTGGTCATCGCCAACGTCTACTTCGGCCTCAACACCGAGTTGACCGTCGGTCTTGCCACCCAGGCAACCACGGATCTATTCGAGGCGCTGCCATGAATCCCAGCACCATCCTGCAGCTGATCGTGGTGATTCCCTTGCTGGCTGCCGCCGGCATTCTGGCCGCGCGCCGCCGCCCCAATTTGCGTGAGGGAATCACCCTGCTGTGCGGCGCGGTCCTGTTTGCACTGGTCGTCGCTCTGGCCACCACGGTCTCGTGGGAAAACCCGCCCGTGGTGGCTCTGGCCCAGCCCTTCCCAGGCCTGTCCCTGGCGCTGTCACCAGAACCTCTCGGCGTGTTGTTCGCCTTGGTCGCGAGTTTCCTGTGGCCGGTCACCATGATCTATGCGATCGGGTACATGCGCAAGCACGGTGAAATCAACCAGACGCGCTTCTATACCGCCTTCGCCCTGGCCATTGCCTCGACGCTCGGCATTGCCATGTCGGCCAACCTGCTGACCCTGTTCGTCTTCTATGAACTGCTGACCTTGACCACCTTTCCGCTGGTCACCCATTCCGGAACCGCCGAAGCCAAGCGCGCGGGGCGCCTCTATATGGGAATCCTGATGGGAACCTCGGTGGCCTTCCTGCTGCTGGCAGTCATCTGGACCTTCAAGCTCAGCGGCACCCTCGATTTCACCCGCGGCGGCATCTTCCCGCTCGGCACCGACCGCGGAGTACTCGGTGTATTGCTGCTGCTGTTCGTTTTTGGCACCGGCAAGGCCGCCTTGATGCCGTTCCATCGCTGGCTGCCTGCCGCCATGGTGGCCCCAACGCCGGTATCGGCGTTGTTGCACGCTGTCGCCGTGGTCAAGGCCGGAGTCTTCACGATCTTGAAGGTGGCGGTCTACATCTTTGGCATGGACACCCTGGGCACGCTGACCAGTGCCGACTTTCTCGCTTATCTGGCGGCCTTCACGATCATCGCCTCTTCGGTGTTGGCCATGACCAAGGACAACCTCAAGGCGCGGCTGGCCTACTCGACCATCAGCCAGCTCTCCTATATCGTCCTCGGGGCGATGCTCGCTACTTCAGCGGGTGTCATGGGAGGCAGCATGCACATCGTCATGCACGCCTTTGGCAAAATCACCCTATTCTTCTGCGCCGGCGCGATTCTGGTGGCGACGCACCGCACCAAGGTGAGCGAATTGGATGGCCTCGGCCGGCGCATGCCGTTCACCATGGCCGCGTTCACCATCGGTGCCTTGTCCATTGTGGGCCTGCCTCCGATGGGGGGCACCTGGAGCAAATGGATGTTGGTGCAGGGCACCCTGGACGCCGGAGCCTGGGTGCTGATGGCGGCGCTACTGGTCTCCTCCCTGCTCAATATCGCCTACCTGCTGTCCATCCCGGTGCGCGGCTTCTTCGCCCGGCCGGTGGCGTGCGTACAGGATCACGGCAACCCGGATGAGATCAAGGAGGCGCCCTTGCCGTGCCTGCTGGCCATCGGCATCACCGCAATTGGCTGCGTGTTGTTGTTCTTCTTCCCCGACGGAGTCCACGCCCTCGCCGAGGAAATCGTCAGATGAGCGACAAGGACCTGAAGCGCCCGAAGTCACACCTCTTCGATAACCCGAAGAACGTGACCCGCGTGATCCGCGGCCTGCTTCTGTTGTGCCTGGTCCTGGTGGTGCTCGACGCGGTCATTCACCGCCACACCGCCCACCCGTGGGAGAAGGTGTTCGCTTTCTACCCGATGTACGGTTTCGTGGCCTGCGTGACCCTGGTGCTGTTGGCCAAGGGGCTGCGCAAGCTGGTCATGCGCAGTGACGATTACTACGGGCGGTTCGAGGAACCCCCTGAGGACGGACCAGCATCCAGGAGCGATGATGTTTAACTTCGCTCCGGTCCTGCCGCTGCTGATCGGCGCCTTTTTTGCGGCCCTGACCCGCGGCCGGGTCCGCGCTCTGCTGATGCTGGCCACGCCGGTGGTCGGCGCGGTCCTCCTGTATACATTCACCCCAGGAACCACCGTCCCGGTTGAATGGATGGGGCTGGAGCTGACCCCGGTGCGCGTCGACCGCCTGTCGCTGCTGTTCGGCTACCTGTTTCATCTGGCGGCCTTCCTCGGGGTCATCTACTCACTGCACCTCAAGGACACCCTGCAGCTGGTTGCCTCCCTCGCCTATGCCGCTTGCGCAGTGGGCGCGGTGTTCGCCGGTGACCTGCTGACCTTGTTCTTGTACTGGGAGGCCCTGGCGGTCACCTCCGCCGCTCTGGTCTTCGCCCGCCGCAGCGAGCGCGCTTTCGCTGCCGGCCTCCGCTACCTGCTGATTCAGGTTCTTTCCGGGGTGTTGCTGCTTGCCGGCGCCATTGCCTGGGCCAAGGGTGGCCACGGCCTGGAATTCGGGCACATCGGCACCGGCTCGATCGCCGGCAAGCTGATCTTCGTCGCCTTTGGCATCAAGGCGGGTTTCCCTCTGCTGCACAACTGGCTCACCGACGCCTACCCGGAAGCGACGCCCAGCGGCACCGTATTCCTGAGTGCTTTCACCACCAAAGTCGCGATTTACTCGTTGGCGCGCGGCTTTGGTGGCACCGAGATGCTGGTTTACATCGGCGCCGCCATGGCCTGCTTCCCGATCTTCTACGCGGTGATCGCCAACGATCTGCGCCGCGTTCTGGCTTACAGCCTGATCAACCAGCTCGGATTCATGGTGGTGGGGATCGGCATCGGCACCGAGCTGGCGATCAATGGCGCAGTGGCGCACGCCTTCAACGACGTGCTGTTCAAAGGCCTGCTGATGATGAGCATGGGCGCGGTGCTGCACGTCACCGGCGAGATGCGCGGATCCGAACTCGGCGGACTGTACAAACGGATGCCCAAGACCGCGATTCTGTGCATGGTCGGGGCGGCGTCGATCTCGGCCTTCCCGTTGTTCAACGGCTTCGTCAGCAAATCGATGATCGTCACCGCCGTGCTCGAGGAAGGCTATGAGTGGGTGTGGCTGGCGCTGTTGTTTGCCGCGGCTGGTGTATTCCACCACGCCGGCATCAAGATTCCGTTCTTCGCCTTCTTCTCGCACGACTCCAAACACGTCAAGCAGGCGCACGAGCCGCCCACCAACATGCTGGTGGCCATGACCATCGCCGCCGCCCTTTGTATCGGCATCGGCTGCTTCCCCGGAACGCTGTACCGGCTCCTCCCGTACCCAACCGGATATTCACCCTACGACAGCAGCCACGTCCTGGCACAGATGCAGTTGTTGGCCTTCTCGGCGCTCGCCTTCCTGAGCCTGAAGATTTACAAGATCTATCCGCCGGAACTGCGCTCGGTCAATCTCGACGCAGAGTGGATCTACCGCCGTCTGGTGCCAAACGCCTTCCGTCACGCCCTGGCGGCGGTGGGCCGGGTCGGCAACCAGGTCCGTTCCCATTCTTTCAGGCTGGTGTCCAGCTCGATCCTGGCCCTGGCGCGCCACCACCGCTCTGAAGGAGTGCTGGCCCGCAGCTGGCCGACCGGGAGCATGGTGTTGTGGGTGGCTGTCCTGCTCGGCACCACCCTGCTGCTTTATTACCTCTGATCCGAACACGGACTGCAAAGGATCAGAACTCGTAGCCAAAGGCCTCGACCTCATTGCGCCATTCGGTGGCTACAAAATCGCGACACGCCGAGTCATAGAAATCCCGGTAGTCCTTGTGCTGGGTCTTGTTCAGGTGAGGCAGGCTGGCCTCAATGCCGAGGTGGGTGCAGACGCGGCCGAAGTCCTCTTGCAGGTGTTCCATATGACCGAGGAAATCCACGCCGACCTGTCCTTTCAGGTCGGTCACCAGGCGCACCTGGTCGCGCCGGTCACGGGCGCGTTCGTAGCGCAGGTAGGCGGCGAAATCGGGCAGCGCGCGCACCTCACGGAAACGCCGGTGGTCAGGCTGGTTCTTGACGTAGGAGTATTCTGATACCAGCCGCGCCCATGGGTTGCGCACGAAGGCGAACTTGTACATATCGGCATAGACCTGAGTGGGCAGGCGCTGCTGGGCGTAAGCCAGACTGCCGTGCACTCGATACAGGATGCGCTTCCAGTCGCGGCGCAGACCGGCACGCGAAAGGACCTTGTTGAACAGCGTCTGCGGAGGCTGCAGCGCCCACGGCTGCAGCGCGCGAGCCACACTGGTCCCTCCCGTTTTCGGGATATGGATGAAGAGGAAGTTCTTCTCCTCGGAAAGCAGCATCGTGGACAGGGGAGGACGGATCTGTGCCAGACCTGCATGGCATTCTAGGTCCTCGCCGTGCTAGAAATTCGATGTGGGCGAAGGGAACGCCGAGACCGCTGCCGCCGGCGCATCCATTACCGGCCGTGGTGCCGTGCGCGGCGCCCTGGTCACTGCGGTCTGGACCCTGCTGTCGCGCATCCTCGGATTTGCCCGCGATGCGCTGATGCTGGCGGTATTCGGCGTCAGCGCCGAAGCCGGCAACTTCGTCATCGCCTGGATGGTTCCCAACCTGTTCCGCCGACTGTTCGGCGAAGGAGCGGTCAGCGCGGCGGTTCAGCCGGCTCTGGCGCGCACCCAGGCCAGCGCGGGGCAGGCCGCCGCCGGTGCCCTCTACGCCCGTTTCCAGGGCCTGCTGGTGACCGTACTCCTGGCCCTCGTGGTCCTCGGCGAGGGGGTGGTGCTGTTCCTGCGCGACCGATTGCCGCTCAGCGCGGTAGAAGATCGAGAGGCGTTGCTGCTCTCCGCCGGCCTGCTGCCCTACGTGATCCCGATCTGCCTGACCGCGCTGGCCGGGGCCCCGCAGCAGTTGTCCGGCCGTTTCACTCTGCCGGCGCTTGCTCCCGCGGTGCTGAACGTGGTCTGGATCAGCTGGCTGCTGATGATCTGGAGCGACCCGGACATCTACTGGCTGCCCGCCGGCATCCTGGTGGGCGGCCTGCTGCAGTGGATCATGCAAATGCCGGGAGTGCGCGCCGGCGGCTGGCCGCTGGCACCGCGTTGGGACTGGGGCGATCCACGCCTGCGTCAGGCCCTGCGTGCCTTTTTGCCCGCAATCCTCGGGCTGGCGGCGATCCAGCTCAACCTGATGGTCGACCAGATCCTGGTGCGCGAGATCGTTGGCGAAGACGCCAATACCTATACCTACGCCGCCAACCGCCTATTGCAACTGCCGATGGCGCTGGTCGGGATCTCGGCGGCGACCGCCGCCATGCCTCTGTTCTCGCGTCTGGCGGCGGAGCGGCGCACCTCCGAACTCACCACCGCGCTGCGCCAGGGCACCGAGGTCACCCTGACCCTGATGCTGGCGGCCGGGGCCGGCCTCTATCTGCTGGCCGGGCCGGTGATCGAGACCCTGTTCGAGCACCGACGTTTCCAGCCAGAGAATACTCAGGAGCTGACCCACGTGCTGCGTGCCTACCTGTGGTCCCTGCCCGCCGCCGCGCTGCTCGGCCTGCTTGTGCGCGCGCGCCAGGCCAGCGGCGATTTGCGCGGGCCGGCGCGCTGGGCGCTGGCCGCGGTGCCGGTCAACATTGGCCTCGATTTGCTGTTGCTGCCGCGCATGGGAGTGGCCGGCGCCGGTTATGCCACCGCCGCAGCCCTCACCGTGCAGATGCTGGCGCTGCAGGCCGGCCTGGGCCGCTTCGGCATCGGCCGACCTCTGTCCTGGCGCCGGCTGGCCACTCTGGCGGCACCGGCCCTGGCCTCCACCCTGGCCGCCGGGATGGTGCTGATGCTCGGCAACGAAACGCTGCCCGCCTGGGCTTTGCTGCTATTGGCGGTCCCGCTTGGAATCGTGGCGGCGGCGGTGGTCGCGCACCGCGTCCTGCCGCAGGCTTCCTCCATGGTCATGGCGCGGCTGCGACGTCGATGAAACGGTCTTTTGCCGCCGTGGTCCTGGCCACCGGCAGCGGTGCGCTGATCCTGTTCGGCTGTGTGCAGCCGACCACGATCCTGGCCGCGGTCCGTGATGGCGACGTCATGCGCGGCTGGACCCTGATGGACATCGGCCTGGCCTTCGGCGGCCTGGTGCTGCTGGTCCTGCCAGGTCTGACCGCCCCTTCTCCCAGCGGCTCGCTGCTGATGGCGGTGGCCGGTCTGGCGTGGGGGATGTACACGCTGCGTGGCCGCGGCTACAGCTTGTGGTACACCGCCTTGCCGGCGATGTCGACCACACTGGCCTCGGTGCTGCAGTTGTTGGTGCAGGTGCAGGCGGCCCTCGGTGGCGTGCTGTTCATGGGCGAGGTCCTGTCGCCACGCCTCTTGGTCACCGCGGCGATGGTCCTGGCGGAATTTCCCTGGTGCTGATGCAAGCAAGGCGCAGGAGTCTGGGTTGCCGATCTGCCGGGCGTGCCTAGTATGAAAGACGGGCATCCCCCCGCGATTCTGCCGGAGCCAGGCCATGACTGAAGAAGTACGCACAGCAGAGGAAATGCAGAGCGAAGGCTCGCATCTCGAGACCTTCCCCGACGTGTTGAACGCCCTCGTGGGCAAGGTGGTGACGGTCGCCAACCCCCAGTCCTACGAAGACGCGCCGGTCGGCCACAAACTCACCGTCGGTTTCTATCGCGCCAAGATCCTGGCGGTCAAAGCCGACCACCTGGTGCTGTTCACCGAGTTCAAGCACATGCGTGGCAGCGAAGGTGCCGAGGCAGTCAAGCAGTTCGTGCCTCTGGACCGCGTCAAGCGGATCAGCGTCATGAAGAGCGAACGGGTCCTGCACCTATAGCGTCGGGCGTCGGCGGCTTGCACGCATAGAATTGCTGCAGCGGCCGCACCGAAGCCACGCCCAGCTTGCGCGCCTGGATCGCCTCGACCGCGGCGACCGCAGCCGACATCGTCGTCAGGCACGGAATATTGGCCTGGTAGGACTCGGAGCGGATCATGCCGTCGTCGTAGCGCGTGACCTTGCCCAGGGGCGTGTTGATGATCAGCGACACCTCGCGGTTCTTGATCAGGTCGACGACGTGCGGGCGGCCTTCGTGAACCTTGTTGATGCGCTCACTATCGATGCCGTGGCGCTGCAGCACCTTGTAGGTACCGTCGGTGGCGATCAGGCTGAAGCCGAGGCCGATGAGCTGGCGCGCCACCAGCACCACGTTGCGCTTGTCGGCATCTTTCACCGTCAGGAAAACCTTGCCGCCCTCTGGCAGCTTGCGTCCGGCGGCCTCGCTGGCCTTGGCGAAGGCCAAGGGGAAGTCACGGTCGATGCCCATGACCTCGCCGGTCGAGCGCATTTCCGGGCCGAGGTCGGCGCGCGCGCCGGGGAACTTGGCGAAGGGGAAGGCCGGCGCCTTGACCGCCAGGTGCGGCAGCGTGTCGACTTCCTCGATGCCGAGTTCGTCGAGGCTGTGGCCGGCCATCACCTGGGTGGCGATGCGCGCGTAGGGGATGCCGGTGGCCTTGGCCACATAGGGCACGGTGCGCGAGGCCCGCGGGTTGACTTCGAGCACGTAGACGGTCTCGCCGCGCACCGCGAACTGCACGTTCATCAGGCCGACCACACCGAGTTCCAGCGCCATCGCGCGAGTCGCTTCGCGGATCTCCTCGGAAATCGTGTCGGACAGCGAGATCGGCGGGATCACACAGGTGGAGTCGCCGGAATGGATGCCGGCCTCTTCGATGTGTTCCATGACCGCGCCGATGACCACGCGCTTGCCGTCGCAGACGCAGTCGACGTCGACTTCGACCGCGTCTTCGAGGAAGCGGTCGATCAGCACCGGGCGTTCGGGCGAGACGATCACCGCTTCGCGCATGTAGCGTTGCAGGTCGCGCGGATCGTAGACAATTTCCATGGCGCGCCCGCCGAGCACGTAGCTGGGCCGCATCAGCACCGGGTAGCCGATGCGTTCGGCGATCACCACCGCCTCGTCCTCGTTGGTGGCCATGCCGTTAGGAGGTTGGCGCAATCCCAGTTGGGCCAGCATCTCGGAAAAGCGACCGCGGTCTTCGGCCTGGTCGATGGCCTCGACCGGCGTGCCCAGGATCGGCACTCCGGCTTGTTCGAGCGCACGCGCAAGGTTGAGCGGCGTCTGGCCGCCGAATTGGACGATCACGCCATCAGGTTTCTCGTGGCGGCACACCGCCAGCACGTCTTCGATGGTCAGCGGTTCGAAATACAGGCGGTCCGAGATGTCGAAATCGGTCGAAACCGTTTCCGGATTCGAATTGATCATGATCGATTCGATGCCGAGGTCGCGCAGCGCCAGCGAGGCGTGCACGCAGCAGTAGTCGAACTCGATGCCCTGGCCGATGCGGTTGGGGCCACCGCCAAGAATGACCACCTTGCGTCCGCTGGTGGCCGGGACCTCGTTTCGGGTCCAGTCGTAGGTTGAATAGAAGTAGGGAGTGCGCGCCTCGAATTCGGCCGCGCAGGTATCGACCAGGCGGAAGCCGGGGAAGACGCCGAGTTCCTGACGTCGGGCGCGCACTTCGCTTTCTTCGATGCCGAAGGCTGCGGCCAGGCGCGCGTCGCTGAAGCCGCGCCGCTTCCAGTTGCGCATGCGCTCGGCGTCGAAGTCATCGAGGCACATTTCTTCCAGCCGCGCGTCGTCGAGCGCCAGGTCCTGCAGGAAGGCGAGGAACCAAGGATCGATGCCGGTCAGGCGTGCGACCTCGTCGACCGAGTAGTCGCTCAAAAAGGCGTCGTAGATCGCGAACAGGCGCCCGGGGGCGGGCCGTGACAGCTTCTGCGCCAGTTCCTCGGGGGCAAATTCGCGTTTTTTGCCGGAGAAGCCGGCGCGGCCGACTTCGAGCCCGCGCAGCGCCTTCTGGAAGGATTCGGCGAAGGTGCGGCCGATCGCCATGGTCTCGCCGACCGATTTCATCTGCGTGCCGAGCGTCGAGTCCGAGGCGGGGAACTTCTCGAAGGCGAAACGCGGCATCTTGGTGACCACGTAGTCGATCGAGGGTTCAAAACACGCCGGCGTTTCCTTGGTGATGTCGTTCTGGATCTCGTCGAGGGTGAAGCCCACCGCGAGCTTGGCGGCGAATTTGGCGATCGGGAAGCCGGTGGCCTTGCTCGCCAGCGCCGAACTGCGCGAAACGCGCGGGTTCATCTCGATGACGATCAGGTCGCCGTTTTCAGGATTGACCGCGAACTGCACGTTGGAACCGCCGGTTTCCACACCGATCTCGCGCATGATGGCGAAACTGGCGTCGCGCATCGCCTGATACTCGCGATCGGTCAAAGTCTGCGCCGGAGCCACGGTGATCGAATCGCCGGTGTGCACGCCCATCGGATCGAAATTCTCGATCGAACACACGATTACGCAGTTGTCGCGGTGGTCGCGCATGACCTCCATTTCGAACTCCTTCCAGCCGAGCAGGCTCTTCTCGACCAGGATCTCATCGACCGGGGACAGGCGCAGGCCGCGCGTCGCGATCTCTTCGAATTCTTCCTGGTTGTAGGCGATGCCGCCGCCGCTGCCGCCCATGGTGAAGGCCGGTCGGATCACACACGGCAGGCCGATGATCTCGACTGCCTGCCGCGCCTGCGACAGGCTGCGGGCGATTTCGGACGGAGCGCTGCGCAGGCCGATGTGCGCCATGGCCTGGCGGAATTCGTCGCGGTCCTCGGCCTTGCGGATGACCTCGGCGCGTGCGCCGATCATCTCGACGTTGTAGCGCTTGAGCACCCCGCTGTCGTGCAGTTCAAGCGCGGTGTTGAGCGCGGTCTGGCCGCCGAGGGTGGCCAGGATTGCGTCGGGGCGCTCCACGGCGATGATCTTCTCGACGAATTCGGCGCTGATCGGCTCGACGTAGGTGGCGTCGGCCAGCTCCGGATCGGTCATGATCGTGGCCGGATTGGAGTTGACCAGGATGATGCGGAAGCCCTCTTCCTTCAGCGCCTTGATCGCCTGGGTGCCGGAATAATCGAATTCACAGGCCTGGCCGATGATGATCGGCCCAGAGCCGATGACGAGGATGGACTCGATGTCGCTTCTTTTCGGCATGGGGAGACGCCTGAATTCGGGTCATTCTACCCGCCGACCCGACGCTGTCAGCTTTGCTGGCCCGAATTGTGCCCGTCTTCAGGGCCGGATCGGAATTTCGAAGGTGAGCATGCCGACGCCAAGGCCGTTGCGGATCCAGGGCCCGTTGCCGATGTGTCCGGCCCAGGAGAGCGTGGTCGCCGCGGTCGAGGCGGACAATTGCAGCTGCAGGCGGTTGCCGACTACGGTGACCCCGGTCACCCGTTCGGGCGCATCAAGCTGGAAATAGGCCTCGGCGCCGGGATCGACGATCAAAGCCTGGCCAGGGTGGCGGAAGAGCAATTCGATGCGGTCGCGGCCGCCGTTGAAAAAGGTCGCGGTGTCGACGTTGGGGGCGCTGGTTCCGGCCGGCGAAGGACGGCCGTAGAGGTCGCGTGCCACCAGCCGCGCGATGCGCTCGCCGAGCTGGCGGTAGCCGCTGTAGTAGTAGTGGCAGCCGTCGTGGCCGGTGGTGGCGGTGGTCGACATCAGTGACACGTCGGGGAAAAGGTCGGCCAGATCGCGCTGCAGTTCGCGGATGCCCATGCCGAAGGTGCCACAGCCGTTGTGGATCTGGAAGACATAGAACTGCTCCAGCGCCGGAAAGTCTTCGCTCCAGTCACGGCGCAAGTTCTGAAAGCGATGGAAATACTGCAGCGGAGCTGTGCCACCGTCCGCCTCGCCCTGGTACCAGAACAAGGCGCGCACGTGCTGGTCGAGCCCGGCTTGGCGCGCCCGGTAGAGCAGGCGGCCGTAATTGGTGGCCAGACTTTCCGGATCGGCGTCGTTGCGCTGGTGCCAGCGAATGGGAGTGGCGCCGATCGCACCATTGAGAAGCGCCACCGGAACCTGCAGCTCATCGACGAACAGCTGCCCCATGCGCAGCCCCCAGCCACCGACCGATCCGGCGGAACTGCCGATTTCGCCGTCGGCCACGTACCAGTTGTGGTCGGCCGCGGTCTCGCCGCCATTGAGGCTGCCGGTGCCGAAGGAGCGCAGCCAGTGCCGCTGCGAAACCTGATTGGCCAGACCTTGGCCGTGCGAGTCGCCGGCCACCGCGTTGGACTGGCCCTGGATCAGGAAGGCGTCGCCACACACCACGTTGCCGACGTCGCGCTGCAGCCACACCCCGCCGCCGCCCTCCAGGTAGACGCGGAAGCGGTACTCGACCAGGCCCGCCTCGATCTCGCTGGTGAAGGTGAAGGGCGCACGTCCGCCGCTGAAGCTGAGATCCTGGCTGTGCTGGTCCCACAGCGATCCGTCGCGCGTGACGTAGAGGTGCACGCGGCCGAAGGTGCCGGAGGTGACCTCGCCGGCGACTTCGACCGGACCCAGATCGCCATTCACTCGCGGGTAGAGCTGGCCCTGTTGTGGTCCACGCTCGAAATCGATTTGCGCCGGGGCGGTGCTCGCAGCGAGCCACAGGCACGGCAGGACCAGGACACGGACCAGTTTGGAGGAGGGGGAACCCATTCCTCCAATCTACCAGTCGCTGCAATCAGGCCAGGGTGCGCAGGATCACCCCGGCCAGCGCGCGCGGATCCTGTTCCGGCACCACCTCACAGCGGCCGGCGGCGCGCGGCAGGATCAGATCGACGCGCGCACCTCTCTTTTTCTTGTCGCGGCTCAGCAGCGTGGCGAGGCGGGCGCGTTCGGGTAGCGATCCGGGGTACTCAAGCGGAAGACCGCAGCGCAGCAGCAGCGCGTCGATGCGCTCAAGATAGGGGTGGCTGCACAGGTCGCATTCGACCGCGTAGGCGAGCGCGCAGCGCAGGCCGAGCGCCACCGCCTCGCCGTGCGCGAGCAGCCTCGGACCGGCGGTGGTTTCCAGCGCGTGGCCGAAGGTGTGGCCGAGGTTGAGCAGCTTGCGCACCCCCCCTTCGCGCGGATCGGCGGCCACGATCTTGTGTTTGACGCCGGCGGCGGCGCGGGCGATGGCAAGGCTGCCGGCGGCGGCGTCGCGGACCTGCGCGGGGGGCAGCTTCTCCAATTGCCGCAACAGATGCGGGCTGGCAATCATGCCCGCTTTGACCACCTCGCCGAGGCCGCAGTTCCATTCGCGTGCCGGCAGCGTGCCCAGCATGGCGACGTCGGCGAGTACAAATTCCGGCAGGTGGAAAGCGCCGATCAGGTTCTTGCCCTCGGCGACGTTGACCGCGGTCTTGCCGCCGAGGGCGGCGTCGGCCATGCCGAGCAGGGTGGTCGGCACGGCACCCCAGCGCGCCCCGCGCATCATGACCGCGGCGGTGAAGCCGGCGACATCGGTCGTGATGCCGCCGCCGATGCCGAGCACCAGGGATTCGCGGCTGGCGCCATGGCGCAGCCAGCGGCGCGCCAGCTTCTCGACCGTGGCCATCGATTTGCGCGCTTCACCACCGGCAAAAACGCACACGTCAGCGTGCAGTCCGCTGGCTTCGAGGGCGGCGTCAAGCGCCTCGGTCGCGACCTCGCGTGCGCCGCGATCGAGCAGGACAAAGATCGCGTCGGGACGCGGCTGCAGCCGGCGGATCTCGCGCGTCAGCGCGGGGCCGAGGAAGCCCTGGCCGAAGCGGGTGGGGTTCATGCGCGGCCGGCGCTCTGCTGTCGGTGTTGACGGCGGCGCTCCTGTAGCTTGGCCAAGGCCTCGGCCGCCTGGGCACGATCGCGCCGCACCAGCAGGAATATCAGGAAGGCCAGGACCACAAAGGAGCCGAGGAAGATCAAGGTGATCTGGCTCTCGAGGATGGAAGTCGGAGTGAACTTCTGTTGCGAACCTGCGATCACAAAAAGCGGCACCTTGCGCTGATTACCGTCGCCGTCGATATAGGACCACAGGCGCAGGAAGTAGCCCAGCAATTCGCGCGACAGGTTGACCTTGTCGAACACCCGGTCACCGGGAGCTGCGACCAGGATGTACTGGTCGTCGAACTCGTACTTGTGCAGAAAGGAATAGCTCAGGTAGCCGGCGCGCAGTGGATTCTCGCCGGCGGCCTCGGTGATCGCACGCACCGGACGACCGACGATGCGCACCGCCTTGCCGCGAAACAAGCTGGGGTCGGCAGCGAAGTCGGCGAGCATGTTCTTGTTGAAGGCCTCGGCGCCGTCGAAGGCGGCCTGCATCTGCTCCGGGTCCTTGCCCAGGGTCTGAACCCAGGACATCAGATGCCAGAATCCGTCTCCCTCGTAGAATTTGCCATCATCGCCGAATTCTGAATCCTCGACGTCGGAGAGCAGCACGGCGTCGATCGCCTGCACCGGTTCCAGTCGTTTCGCCGAGGGCCGCAGGCCGCGGCCGACGAACACCGGAGCGGTGATTCGTTCTTCCTCGAGGGTCTGGGTGTAGTACTTGAAGAAATACCCATCGGTCAGGACGAAGTTGCCGCCACTGTCGAACAGGGTCGCCGGCCGGCCCTTGGAGGCAAAAAAGTAGTCATCACCCTGATCGGTCTGGACCCACAGCCAGGTTTCTTCAGGCCCGTCGTGAACGCGTTTGAAGGTGCGTAGATCCTTGACCTCGCCGCGCAGGCGGAAGGGCTTGCCACGCAGGGGGCGCGGGTCGGCCTCGGCGAAGGGAAAGCCCGGTTCTCCCAGGGTCAGCAGGTGCCCTGGGAGCAGGGCGCGGGATTGTTCCAAGAGTGTGCTGAACGGGCCGGGCTCGATAACCAGGCGGTCGGCGGAGGATGCGTCATGGACTTCGACGAACATCTCGAGGTCGATCGGAGGCATCTGGATCTGCGTGCCCAGGGTCTGGCGCATCGAATCGTCTACCGGCATCAGGCCCTCGTCCAGCGAGGGGGTCCGCGAACGGATGTAGAAGAACAAGCCAATGACCAGGGCCAGACCGCCGAACATGGCGATCAGCTTGAAACGCTCACCGCGCTGAACAAAACTCTGGTGGCGGAAATCCCGTAATTGGTCGTGCTTGGACTTCTGGTCTGGGGCGGAGGATCTCATGGGCTTGATTTACGATAGGCCTTGGCGGCGGCTACGAAACGGGAAAAGAGCGCGATCGAGGCCGGGGAATCCGGCGCCCGCTCGGGATGCCACTGCACGCCCACGGCAAAGGGGTGCTGCGGGTGCTCCAGGGCCTCCAGGGTGCCGTCGGCAGCCCAGCCGGTTCCGGTCAGCGGCCCCCCGCCGGCGTCGGTCAGCGCCTGATGATGGAACGAGGGCACGCGCAAGCTCTCGCTGCCGAGCCACTGCGCCAGGCGGCAGCCGCTGGCCAGGCGCACCTCGTGCTCGACCCCACCGGCATGCGCGGCGTGGGTGTCGAGGTGCTGCTCGAAGCCGGATCCGTGGCTCAAGCCCAGCATCTGCATGCCGAAGCACACCGCGAGTAGGGGCATTTCGCGTTCCAGCAGCAGCCTTGACAGCGCCAGGTTCATGACCTGTTGGCTGGCTGGTACCGGCTTGCAATCGGCGGTGGGCGGGGGACCGCCGAGCGGACGCAGGTCGGCGTCGTCGCCGCCGGTGGCGAGCACGCCGTCGAGTCGGTCCAGTAGCGTTGGCAGATCCGCCACCGGCGTGTCGCCGGGAATCAGCAGCAATTGCGCGTCGGCGCGGCGCAGGCAGGCGCTGTAGTCGCTAAACAACTGGTAGCGCTCCCGGCCCTCGTACCAGGGCGGGGCCAGGACCTCGGTAGTCAGTCCGATGACGACGCCGCTTGCGGCTTGCATGCGACCTATACTAAGCCGCCCCGTGGCCCTCCTGTACCTTCTCCTCGGCCTGGGCGGATTGCTGGTGGGCGCCGAAATGGCGGTCCACGGTTCGCTCGCACTGGCCCGCCGCTGGAACTGGCCGGCGTGGGTGGCTGGGGTGATCCTGCTCGCCCTTGGCACCTCGCTGCCGGAGCTCTTCGTCGCCATCGCCAGCGCCCAGGAGCATCCGGGTCTGGCCTTCGGCACGGTGATGGGGTCCAATGCCATCAACGTCGGTGGGGTGCTCGGCCTGATGCTGATCCTGCAGACCGCGGGTGGCATCCCGATGCGCAGCGCCAGCCGCTGGATCCTGGGCGCATTGCTCGGCGGATCGCTGCTCTGCCTGGTGTTGTTCCAGGGCGGCGAGGTGCACGCCTGGGTCGGAGTCGTGCTGGTGACGCTCTATGCGGCGGTGCTGGCTTTGAGCCTGGCGCGCGGTGGCGGAAACGGCGACGACCCGGTTCCGGCCGGCATGTCCCTGAGCGCGGCCTGGACCTTCACCGGTGTCGGCTTTGTGCTCCTGGCCTTCGGTTCGAACTGGTTCCTGCGCGGTGCTCTGGGCGCCGCCGACGCACTCGGTTGGGGCGACGGATTCACCGGTTATCTGATCGCCGCCGCGGGCACTTCGGCACCGGAGTTGTTCACCAGCATCCAGGCCATGCGCCGCGGCCAGGCCGGTGCGGTATTTGGCAACGTGCTCGGTTCCAACGCCTTCAACCTGCTGCTGGTCGGCGGGGTGAGCTCAATGCTGGCCGCCGGACGCAGCCTGGATTCAGCCGTTCTGCAGCCGCAACTGGTCGTCAACCTGATCGCCAGTGTGGCGTTGTGCCTGCCGCTGGTGATTCCACGCCGCGAAGGCCGGCGCACCCGCCTCGGGGTCCTGGCCGGGGTGCTGATGGTGAGTGCCTATGTGGCATCGGCGTGGTGGATCGGCCTAAGCTGATGGCCATGGAGTTCTGCGCCCCCGCGCCCGAAAATGCTCAAGTCCTGACCGCCGCTGCGGTCGCGGAACTGGTAGGCGGGCGGGTCAGTGGCGACTCCGGAGTGACGGTGGGCCGCGTCAACAGCCTGGCGGCCGCAGCCGAAGGCGAAGCCACCTTCTTCACCGGGGGCGGACCTGCGTCTACGTCCAATGCGGCGGACCTGGCCGAGTTGGAGAACTCCCGGGCGAGCCTGATCCTGGCGGCCGATGCAGTTCCGACTCCGGCACCAGCCACCGTGCGGGTGGCCAATCCTGCGCTGGCGGCAGCTCTTCTCGCCCAGCACTTCGATCTGGCGCGGCCACGCTGGTGTGGCATTCACGAGCTCAGCAACGTTCATGCGAGCGCCCGGATCGGCGATGGGGTCAGCCTGCACGCTCGCGTCCACGTCGATGCGGACTGTGTGATCGGCGCCGGCTGCGTGCTGCATCCGGGAGTGGTGCTCTACCCTGGAACGCGCCTGGGTCCGGGGTGCACGATCCACGCCAATTCGGTGCTCGGGGCAGACGGTTTCGGTTACATCTGGAGCGGCGAACGCCACGAGAAGGTGCCGCAGCAAGGGTGGGTCGAGATCGGTGCCGGGGTCGAGATCGGCGCCCAGGTCGCCATCGACCGTGGCACTTTTGCCGCCACCCGCGTGGGCGCCGGCTGCATCATCGACAACCAGGTGCAGATCGGTCACAACTGCGAACTCGGACGGCTGGTGGTGCTGTGCGCCCAGGTCGGCCTGGCCGGCTCCACCGTGATCGGCGATGGTGCGGTACTCGGCGGCCGCGCGGCGACCACCGGGCACTTGCGCATTGGTTCCGGAGCGCAGATGGCCGGCAACGCGGTGGCCACCAAGGACATCGCCGACGGCATGGTGGTGGGCGGCTATCCGGCCTGGGACTTGCGCATGGAGAAGCGCATGATCGCGCGGATTCGTCGCCTGGCCCGCGCCGGAGCTTGATTTAGCGGCCACAGAAGTTAGCCAACAGGATGCCCACCCCCGGTGGGTGAACCTGGACCAGCCGTGCCGCTGCCGCGGTGCGTGCCCGCCGAAGCCGCGCCATTCGCTACGCCCCTGCAGACCACGCCATCCTCGGGATTCCGGGGCCGGCACTGCAAGCCCTGATGCTGGCGCTGGCGCTGGCGACGCTGGTCTGGGTGTTGTGGCAGCGCCTCGCCCTATTGCGCGCCGCGGCGCCGTCGCCGCGCTGGGACCACCTGGGAGAAAGGCTGCGGCGGCTGCTGGTGATCGGTTTTGGCCAGTCGCGTCAGCCTCGTTACCGGGTCGCCGGGATCGTGCACATCCTGATCTTCGGCGGTTTCCTGGTGCTGTCGCTGCGCTCCATGACCTTGATCGGCGAGGCCTTCTCCGCCGGTTATGCCGACCTCGGCTCCGGCTATGCAGCGGTCAAGGACTGGACCGGAGTGGTGGTGCTCGGCGCCTGTGCGGTCGCCGCCTGGCGCCGCGTGGTGGTGCGCCCGGCGCGTTATCACGACCGCCATGCGCGCAGTTCGCACACCCCTGAAGCGCTGCTGATTCTGGCGTTGATCTGTTCTTTGATGCTGGCCGACGCGGCCTATGAAGGCTCCGCCCTGGTGCTTGAGGGAAAGGGGGGGGGGTGGCGGATGCCGCTGGCCTCGCTGTTGGCGTGGGTCTTCGGTGCTGTGCAGCAGACCGGCGGTGCCGAGCAGCCGCTGCTTGGCGGGATCCATCTGGCGGCGTTCTGGATTCATAACGCGGTGCTGCTCTTCTTTCTATGTCTGCTGCCTCTGGGCAAGCACTTCCACGTCCTGTCGGCGCTGCCCAACGTGTTCTTCTCCAAGCTGGAACCGAGCGGCAAGCTCAAGCCGCCGTCTCACCTCGAAGCCGATTTTGACGCGCTGGAGGTGGTCGGCGTGTCCAAGCTGGAAGACCTCGGCTGGAAGGAATTGCTCGACGTCTATTCGTGCACCGATTGCGGGCGCTGTTCCGACCACTGTCCGGCCTATGCCGCCGGTACCGCGCTGTCGCCGCGGATGCTGAGCATCAAGATGCGCGAGGCCGCCTACGCCCACTACCCCTTGCGCGGCAAGGTGGTGCCGCCGGAGCAGCGCCCGGCGCTGGTTGGCGAGACCATCGGCACGGCGGAGTTGTGGGCGTGCACCACCTGCGGCGCCTGCGAAGAGGCGTGTCCGGTGATGATTGAGTACGTCGACAAGGTGGTCGACATGCGCCGCCATCTGGTCGATGACGGGCGCCTGCCGGCCAGTTTGCAGAAGCCGCTGGCCGCCCTGGAGAAACGCGGCAATCCCTACGGCAAGATGGCGCGCAAGCGCGGCGATTGGGTCGACGGCCTGGCGGCCGAGGCTTCCGCCAACGGCAACCGTGCGGTAGGCAGCGACCGCTCGGAAGGCGGCGACCCTGCGCCGTGCGGCAAGGGCGTCCGCATCCTTGCGCCTGGCGACACCGCCGAAGTGCTGTATTTCACCGACAGCTGCGCTGCCTTTGATCCACGCATCCAGCGGACTGCGGTAGCCTTCGCCGAGATCCTGCTCCATTGTGGTGCCGACGTCGGCACGCTGGGCAAAGACGAAGTCGATTCCGGCCACGAAGCGCGCCGCTTTGGCGAGGAGGGCCTATTCCTTGCCCTGCGCGAGCAAAACCTCTTGGCCATGGAACAGCGCAAGTTCTCGCGCATCGTCACCAGCGATCCGCACGCGTTAAACGCCTTGCGCCACGACTATGGAGTCGAGCTGCCGGTCCTGCACCACTCGCAATGGATCGCCGAGAGCGTGGCCAGCGGCGAACTGAACATGCAGGGGATCGACGATGGGCGCACCTACACCTATCACGATCCTTGCTACCTCGGTCGCCACAACGGCGAGTACCAGGCCCCGCGCCAGATCCTCGCCGCCATCCCCGGCCTGCGCAGCGTCGAAATGGAGCGCTGTGCGGGGCGCAGTTTCTGCTGCGGCGGCGGATCGTTGTCGCTGTTCAACGAGCCGGAGTGCGAGCGGCGCATGGGCGAGATCCGCCTCGACATGGCTGCTGCGGCCGGTGCCCAGGTGGTGGTCACCGCGTGCCCTTTCTGCCTGATCAATTTGGAAGACGCGATCAAGACCAGCGGCCGCGACGAACACATGGAAGTCGTTGATCTGGCCGAACTGGTTGCCCAATCCCTGGCACCGCAGAGTGCCGCAATGGAGTCGGAATCAGCATGAACATTATCGTCTGCATCAAACGCGTTGCCGATACCAGCGAGGCCGAAATCGTGATCCAACGCGGCGGCCAGGGTCTCGAAGAAGAGGACTTCGCCTGGGGCATCAACGAGTGGGACAATTTCGCCGTCGAGGCGGCTGTGCAACTCAAAGAACAGCACGGCGGTGTGGTGACCGCGATGACCCTGGGCGGCGAAGACGACGAAGAAGTCCTGCGCCGTGCCCTGGCCATGGGTTGCGACGAGGCGGTTCACCTGTGCGATGAGGCTTTCGCCGGAGCGGATGCCTGGGGCATCGCCAAGGCATTGGCGGCGGCGGTGCGCGGCCGAAGCTATGACCTGTTGCTTTGCGGGGCGGTTTCCGGCGACGCGGGTGGCGGCCAGGTCGGTGGTTTCCTCGCCGGCCTGCTCGACCTGCCGCTGGTGGCGCTGGCCACTTGCCTGGAGGTCGGAAGCGGGAACGGTGGGACCGGGGGCGTGGCGCGGGTGCGCCACGAGGTCGAGAGCGGCCTCGAGCGTGTGGTCGAGGTGGATCTCCCTGCGGTGGTGACGGTGCAAACCGGGATCAATGAACCGCGCTATGTTTCGATCCGCGGTATCCGCAAGGTGGCCGGTGCCGAGGTCCAGGTGCTCGATGGTGCGGCCCTCGGCCTGCAGGCTGCCGAGTTGGGCAGCGCTGGCGCGCGGGTTCGCCTTGAAGAACTTTTTTTGCCGCCGCGCGGGGAGGGCGCGGAGGTCTTGGAGGGAAGTGATGAAGAGATTGTGCAGCGACTTGTGGAAATGTTGCACCAGAGGGGAGGGTTGTAGGGATGCGCACCATCATGGCCATCGTGGAAGTCGTCGACGAAACTGCCCTTGAACTCGCACACGCGGCGCGTTCCCTGGGCGAGGTTCATCTGACAGCTGCGGTGTTCGGCGCTGAGGATGCCGGTTGCGCCGAACTGGCGCGTTATTTTGATCGTGTGGTGAACTTCCCGCTGTCGCCGGGAGCGGTCTTCGACGCCGAACACGCAGCCGCGGCGCTGACCCCGTGGCTGGCCGCCGAGCAACCCTTTCTGATCCTGCTGTCCCACACCAACAACGGTTTGGACCTGGCCCCCTTGCTGGCGGCCCGGCTTGACCTGCCGATGCTGGCGGACTGTCTCGAACTTGGTCTGCGCGACGAGCAGCTCACCGCGGTGCGCACACTTTACGCCGGCAAGGTGCACGCGCGGGTCGTGGCCGATGCCAAGGGGGGAGCTCTGGCCACGCTGCGTCCGGGCGCCTTCGACGGTGACGAGGCGATCGATCGCGGCGGCAGGATCGAAACCGCCGCGGTCCCGCCGGGACCGCCTGCGCGGCGGCGCCTGCTCGAAACCGTCGCCGCCGAGGCCGGCTCCGTCGACATCACCCAGGCGGAAATCCTGGTGGCTGTAGGACGCGGTATCGAGGAACAGGAAAACCTCGAGATCGTGCAGAGCCTGGCCGCCGCGCTCGACGCCGAAGTTGCTTGCACCCGCCCGATCGTCGACAAGAATTGGTTGCCGAAGAGCCGTCAAGTCGGTACCTCCGGGCAGTCGGTGAGCCCCAAGGTGTATCTGGCGATCGGCGTCAGCGGCAGTTTTCAGCATCTTGGCGGGGTCAAAGGCAAGCCCTTCCTGGTCGCCATCAACCAGGATGCCGCCGCTCCAATTTTTGCTGTGGCCGACGTCGGCGTGGTCGGTGACCTGTTCGACCTGGTGCCGCTGCTCGAGGAGAAGATTCGCGCCCGCAAAGGATAAAGACATGCATTTTGAGCTCGACAAAGGACAAAAAGACATCCAACGCGCCGCGCGCGATTTTGCCAAGGGAGAATTCGACAAGGAACTCGCCCTGCAGTTGGAAAAGGACCACGCCTATCCAGAAAAAATCTGGAAAAAGGCCTGTGCCGAGGGCTTCATCGGCCTGCATTTCCCGGATGAGTACGGCGGCTCCGACTACGGCATCCTGGAGAACGCGTTGGTGGTGGAAGAGTTCTGCCGCCGCGACTCCGGTATCGGCGCGGCACTACTGACCGCGCACTTTGCCTGCGAGATCATCCTGCACCACGGCAGCCCGGAACAGAAATCCAACTACCTGCCGCGCGTCACCGGTGGCGAGTGCCTGTCCGCAGGTGCCTTCACCGAACCGATGCACGGCTCCGACATCACCTCAATGTCGACCACCGCAGTGCGCGACGGTGACGACTGGCTGATCAACGGAGTCAAGACCTTCATCACCAACGCCGGCCACTGTGGCTTTTACGTGGTTCTGGTGCAGACCGATGTCGACGCCAAGCACCGCGGTGAGAGCATGTTCGTGGTCGACGCCGACCTGCCCGGGATCGAGGTTGCCAGCGTCGGCGAGAAGATGGGGCTGAAGATGATCCCCACCGGCGAGGTCAGCCTCAAGAACGTGCGCGTGCCCGGGTCGGCGCTGCTCGGGATCGAGAACCAGGGCTTCTACCAGGTGCTGCAGTTCTTTGACGAAAGCCGCATCGAAGTCGCCGCGCAGGCGGTCGGCACCGCGCAAGGTGCCTTCGACCGCGCCCTGGAATACATCAAGGGCCGCGAACAATTCGGCATCAAGATCGCCAAGTTCCAGGCCATCCAGCACAAGCTCGCCGAGATGGCGACTCAGCTCGAGCTGGCGCGGTTGATCACCTACAAGGCGGCGTGGCTGGCCGATCACAAGAAGCCCGACACCAAGCTCAGCGCGATGGCCAAGTACTACGCCGGCAAAGTGGCCAGCGAAGTCGCCAGCGAATCGATCCAGATGTTCGGCGGCTATGGCTACATCACCGAGTTCGAGGTCGAGCGTTTCTACCGCGACGCGCGCATCACCGAGATTTACGAGGGCACCCGCGAGATCCAGAAGAACATCATCGCCGGCCAGGTCCTCGGCAAGCTGCCCTAGCCAGGCCCGCCAGGTCGCCGGCACGCAGCGCTAGCCCACCCGGCCAGGTCGCCGGCACGCAGCGCTAGCCTGTCGGCCGGGTCCTCAGGCAGCAGCGAGGCCCCAGTGGATCTGCAGCAGGTTTTGGCGGTGGACCGACAGGCCGAGCTGGTGCAGGGCGCGGCGGAAGCCCATCCACAAAGTGTCTGCACCGCCCGTGGCGGTCAGTTTTGGCAGTTGCGGATCGCGCAGGAAATAGCCCACCGGCCAGTCGACCAGTTTCAGGTCTCCGATCTCTTCGGCGATTCCGGCCGCGGGGCAGACCAGGTCGTAGGGGCGGTCGAGGCCGACCTCGCCGCGCACCGCCAACACCGCCGCGCGGCGCAGGTCCTGGTCGTGGCCGATGGCACTCACCACCGGGCGCCACAGCGAGTCGACCTGCGGCCGCGGACGCAGCAGCAGGTACTCAGGGCCGTAGTCCCCGTAGCGATAGACAAAGACGTTGACCTCGTGGCGCACGCCGGTGTCACCAAAATCATCGGGCTGGAAGCGGGAATGTCGCAAAGCCATCTCCTAGCTTTAGACTACCCCGATGGAGCGGTTGTCGTCGCTTTGGCTTGAGCTTTGCGCGCGTACGGATTACGAGCGCTGTGCCCGGCCGCGGGCTGCCCGATTTAGCCTTCACAGCATCAAGGACTTGTTGAATAGCCTTGGGGACCCGCAAGACGCCCAGCCGTGCATCCTGGTGGCGGGCAGCAAAGGCAAGGGCAGCGTGGCGATGATGATGCAGAGGGGGCTGCAGGCTGCGGGCCATCGCACCGGCCTGTACAGCTCTCCACACTTGTCCGATTGGCGGGAACGCATTCAGATCGAGGGCGAAATCCCCCCCGACGTCGCCTTTGAGTACGGTTTGGAGCGGGTGCTGGCAAAATCTCAGGGGACCGAGACCTTCTTCGATCTGCTGACCGCAACGGCCTTTGTCATGTTCGCCCGTCAGGACTGTGAGATGGCCGTGGTCGAGGTGGGTCTGGGGGGACGCTTCGACAGCACCAACGTGGTGTGGCCCAAGGCCAGCGTGGTGACCTCGATCGAGCTTGAGCACACCGAGGTGCTGGGCTCTACCCTGGCCGCCATCGCCAGTGAAAAAGCCGGGATCTTCCACCCTGGCGGCCGCTGCTGGGGGGGGTGCGATCTGGCACCGGAGGCCGAGGAGGTCCTGCGTCGTGCCGCAACGGATTGTGCCGAGGACTTACTGCGCCCGCATCCGGCTCCTCCCCGGCTCTTGCCCTGGCCGCAGGAACACATGCGCGCCAATTTCGATCTGGCGTGGTCGGTGCTCCAGGAATTGGAACCGAGCTTCGGCGGTGCAGCGGCTGCTCTGGCCGAACTGCCCTCGGCACAATTGGAACTGCCTGGCCGTTTCGAAAGACGTTGGCTCGGCGATGGTCGCGAGGTGGTCTTCGACACCGCCCACACCGCGCAGTCGCTGGCCGCGGCGCTGCGCGGCTGGCGGAGCCGGTACTATGAAGGAAGCCGCGGAGTCCTGCTCGCCCTGCGTGAAGAAAAGGACCCCAACGCCCTGGCCCAAGCCTTGTGGGCCTGCGCCGGGCCGCCGAGTGCCGCCGAAACCTGGTGGGTCACCCGCGCGGGCGACCATCCGCGCAGCGCCGACCCGCGTGATCTCGCTCCGGCCTTCGCCGCCACCGTGCTCGACCCGCTCGCTTTCCCCGAATCCACCGGCCCCCTTCTGGTGACCGGTTCCACTTACCTGGTGGGTGCCCTGCGCCCACTGACCTTGCCCGCGCCAACCGCGCAACCGACCCCTTTCCCATGACCGGCAGCTTCGAGGACTCTGACGTCCGTCAAACCTATCTTGACCCCCTGGTCGCGCGTCTGCGTGAACACGGCACCATGGAGGTCGGGCGTCTGACCCTGCAACTGCCGCAGAGTTTCGGCTTCTGTTGGGGGGTGGACCGCGCCTTGGCGATGGTCGAAAAGGCGCGCCAGGAATTTCCTGAGCAGCGTTTGTGGCTGCTTTCCTCGCTGATCCACAACCCGCGGGTCAACGCCGACATGCGCCGCATGGGCATTGGTTTTCTGAAAGGTCCGCTGGCCGAGCCCGGTGCATTTGATCAACTCGGCGTCGGTGACGTGGTCATCATTCCGGCCTTTTCCGCCGAGGTCGAGGACATGCTTTATCTGGAATCGCGCGGAGTCGCGATCGTCGATACCACTTGCCCGTGGGTGATCAAGCCGCACAAGCGCACCCTAAAATTCCTGCGCGAGGGTTTCACCACGGTGATCCACGGAACCGTCGGTCACGACGAAACCCGCGCGACCTGCTCGCTGGTGCAGCACGAAGGCGGGCATTTCGTGGTGGTGCACGATCTTGGCGAAGCTGAGATTCTCGCTGGTTTCCTGCGCGGCACGGTGGCAGCCGAGGAAATGCGCAGGCAGCTGCACCCGCAGGCCTTTTCTGAGGGGTTTGACCTGGGCGTACACACCCTGCGGCTCGGCCTGATCAATCAGACCACGATGCTGGCCGCGGAATCACGGGCGATCGGCAATCTGCTGCGCCTGGCTGTGCTGGAGCGCGATGGAGAAGAGGGCCTGGCTGACTCCTTCCGCGATTTCGACACCATCTGCCGTGCCACCCAGAACAACCAGGACGCAGCTCTCAAGGTGGCTGGCGACAACCCGGACCTGTTCCTCGTGGTCGGCGGATACGATTCATCCAATACCCGCAACCTGGCGCGGGTGGGGGACAATGCCAATGTCCCGGCCTTTCACATCGAGGGCCCCGACGCGGTCGCCGCGCGCCTAAGTTATCGCGATCGGGCCAGCGGGCGCATCCTCGAAATCGAAGACTGGTTACCGCAGCAAGGACCGGTACGCATCGCCTTTTCGGCCGGCGCCTCCACCCCCGACACCATCCTCGGCAGTGTGATCGAACGCGTAGTTCGCCTCGCTGGCGAAAACCTGCCCTTGTCAGCGGTGTGAATCCCGCTCAAGCCTGCGCTCCGGTCGATTCCAATCCCGTCGTCACGGTCAGGTCCGCTCTTCGGTCGATTCCGATCTCGTTGTGGATGATCAGACCAACTCTTCGATCGCCTCGACCAGTGCGCCGGTGTCGAAGGGCTTCTGAAACGCCCGGCGTGCGCCTAAGGCCTTGGCCAAGGTGAGGTAGTTGTCGGTGCGCAGGCGGCCACCGCCAGACATCGCGATCACAGGCATGTTGGGCGCCCGGTCACGCACCTCCTTCATCGTTTCCAATCCGTCTCCGTCGGGCATGACGATGTCGGTGACCATGACGTCAAAGCTCTGGTTGCTGAGCATTTCCAGGGCCGTCATGCCATCCGGCGCGGTTTCGACCTGGTGGCCGGACAATTCGATCAGACGTTTGAGCGAACTGCGAATTTCCGGATCGTCGTCGACTATGAGGATTTTTGCCAAGTGAATGAGGGCAGGAGGCCAAGAAACGAGCGGCAAAGAGGAGCAACCCTGAACACTTGGGATGCTGGCATGTTTCTTCCCTGCAACGCTGGCTTGTATCATTCATCGGTTACAGGCCTCAAGGCCCTGAACCCTTTCGGACGAAGGAATATGGCCTGCCCGGGTGGCTGTACCCGGTTCATGGCCGATCATTTGCCCCCGGAATGAACGCAACCCAAAGCGACGACTTCGACACCTCGGACCTGGCGGGCTTCGATGAAGCCTATGCCAAGGAGACCCGGGATTTGTTGGGCGACCGCATGCGCACCTCGCTGGTGGTGGGTTCGTTGCTCTATCTGGGGTTTTCGGTCCTCGATTGGTTCCTGGCACGGGACTACTGGGCCCAGTTTCTGGTGATCCGGCTGGTGGTGACGACCGCTGCCTTCGGCGTCCTGTTCGGCACCCGCACCGACTGGGGCAAGCGCAACATCCTGGTGATCTCGGTCTGCGTGCTGGCGCTGGGGTCGTGCGGGCTGTCGCTGATGACCGCGATGCTGGAGGGCTTTCACAGCGACTATTTCTACGGCAACATGCTGGTGCTGTTCCTGGTCGGCCTGTTCATGCCGTGGCGGCCTGGGGTCACTCTGACCTTTTGCGTGCTGGTGACTGCAGGTTATCTGGTCATCAATCTTTGGACCCACAAGATCGATGTCGAAGCGCTGCTGCCTTTCCTGTTTTTGCTCGGCACCGGAGCCCTTACCACCATGGGCAGCGTTGCCATAGAGCGCTCGCGGCGTCGCGACCTGTGGTTACGCATGCAGTTCAGCGCCGCAAACGCCGAGCTTCAACAACTGGACGAGGCCAAGACCAGGTTCTTCGCCAACGTCAGCCACGAGCTCCGCACTCCGCTGATGCTGATCCTCGGTCCGCTCGAGTCGATGATCAGCGGTACCGAACGCAGCAACCCCAGGGCGCTGCTCGAGTCCATGAACGCCAACGCGCACCGGTTGTTGCGCCAGGTCAACATGATTCTCGACTTCGCCAAGTTCGAAGCGGGGCGGCAGGAATGCGTGCTCGATCCAGGCAATGTCGGCGACATGCTGTCCGAATTGGTGCGCGGCGCCGAGCCTCACGCTGAAACACAGGACATCCGCCTGGAGAGTTTTGGTCTCGACGAGCTGCCAAACTCGGCGTTCGACCAGGAGAAAATCGAAACCGCTGCTGCCAACTTGCTTTCGAACGCGATGAAGTTCACCCCCGCAGGCGGCCGCATCACGGTGCGTGCGGGTCTGTTGGACGAGCGCATCTGGTTCGAGGTCGAGGACACCGGCCCGGGGATCGCCCAAGCTGAACAGGCAAAGGTCTTCGAGCGGTTCCACCAGGTGATCGGCAGTCAGACGACCAAGATTCAAGGCACCGGGCTTGGACTTTCGTTGTCGCGCGAACTGGTGCGCTTGCACGGAGGCGAGATTCGCCTGCGCAGTGCCTCCGGGATTGGCTCAACTTTCCGCGTGGAACTGCCCTTGAAGCCGCAAGGCACGCCTGGCGAGGCGCTGGCCACGGCCGAAATCGTGGGGACGGCCGCAGGAGACGCGCACGACGATCAGGCCTTTGGCGGCAGTGCCTCGGCCCATTCCGCTCAGCTCGGTCCGGCGATGGCGCGCAAGGGGCGCGACATCGGGCGCACCGAATTTGCCGATCTGGTTGAACCGACCCTGGAACAGGAAGAAACGCTGGCCGGTGCCTCGGCGAGCGCACCGCTGCTCCTGGTGGTCGAAGACAATTCTGACATGCGCGCTTTCATCGCGCGTTCTCTGTCGCGCCGTTATCGAGTGGAAACCGCCAAGGATGGACTCGACGGCATCGACCAGGCGCGGCGGCTCCGTCCAGACCTGATTATCTCCGACGTAATGATGCCTCGGCTTGACGGCTTCGGCATGCTGGAGCGTTTGCGCGAAGACGCCTCTCTAGCAGCGATCCCGGTGATCATGCTGACCGCCCGTACCGGTTCGGACTCGCTGATCCATGGACTGGAACTCGGCGCGGTAGATTACGTGACCAAGCCTTTCCGCCTGTCGGAACTCGAGGCGCGCATCGACGCACAATTGCGCCACGCGCACCTGCAGAAGGAACTCGACGAGAAGGAGAGCCGGGCGATCGCGGTTGGCCAGATGACCGGCCAGATTGCCCACGATTTGCGCAGTCCGCTGACCGCACTCACCACCGGCATATCCGTTTTGCACAAGACATCCGAAAAGAGCGGCTACTCGGATGAAGTGAAGGACGATCTCGTCTCTTTGGGCAAGTCGGTGCACCGCGCTTCGACCATGGTCAATGACCTAGTGGAGTACTTACGCGGCCAGGAAGTCCACCTTGAACTCAAAAATACCCTGATCGCCAGCTTCCTCACCGAAATCGCCGAGGAGGTCAGTGCCGGGCTGGAAGCCAGCGGTATAGACCTGATCCTTGAGCAGGATAGCGACCCGAATTTATGCGCCTCGCTTTCTTCAGACCACATGCGCCGGGTCATGGTCAACCTTATCAACAACGCTCAGGAAGCGATCACCCAGTTCGCGGATGCCAGTGGCAGCCGGATCTGGATCCAAGTCCGCGCCGAAGGCGATTGGGTCCGTATCCGAGTGGCCGACAATGGACCGGGAGTGCCGGAGGAGATTCGCGACGAGCTGTTCCAGCCTTTCACCACCGCAGGGAAACCGAAAGGGACTGGTTTGGGCATGGTCATCGTGGCCAATCTCGTTGCTGCTCATGGTGGGGAGGTCCAGGCTGAGTTCCATCCACCGGAGGGAGGAGCGGCGTTTACATTGTCGTTGGCCAGGGATCAATCTATGTGGGAAGCGTTGGCAGTCGGACTCAAAAAATAGAATCTGGCCCCTTTCATTGGCCGTAAGTGTGCATCCACTCGGGCCAGCGCCAGTACAAAAGCTGCTCCGGAAGATAGCGCCCCGAGACCACCCCCAGCGCCTGCGCCGGCGTCACCCGCGTGCGCACCGTCACCCCGCGC
>JAJFFB010000024.1 GCA_021776925.1 Planctomycetota bacterium
TGCATGGCAAAGGGCTAGGGTAGAGCCATGCACCCTGCCGTGAGGGAACCGCGCTGGCTGCCGTGACTGAACCGCGCTTTGCCTGCGACGCGATGCTGTGCGGCATGAGCCGCTGGTTGCGGGCCTGGGGCTACGACGCCAGCTGGACCTATGGCATCGCCGACGACGATTTGCTGCAGCAGGCGCGTGTTACCGGACGCGTGGTCCTGACCGCAGATGCGGGCATCCTGCGCCGTCGCTGCGTGCGCGCCGCAGATCCGCCGGCTCACGCGGTGCGCAACGAAGACCCGCCGCTCATCCAGCTGCAGAAATTGGCGCGACAACTGCAACTGCCACGTCGGGCCATGCGCTGCATGCGCTGCGGGGGGGGCCTGGTCGAGGTGCCCAAAGCACAGGTGCGCGGCGAAGCACCGCCGCGCACCTTCCTGTGGCTGGACCGTTTCTGGCGCTGCACCGCGTGCGCCGGGCTGTTTTGGCGCGGCACCCATTTCCAGTGCATCCACACCCGTTTGCAGGCACTCGACCCGCTGGCACCCGATAGCGGTCAGACCTTGCCTCGGGACTGACCGCTGCCAGGCAGGTACTAGAGGATCTCGTAATCGAGGATGATCGAGCCGTTGCGGCTGATCTCGAAGGCCTGGATCGCACCGGTCGAACCACCCGAAAGCGGCGGAATGAACGTGTCGAGCACGGCGGTCCCGGCGGCGTCGGCGACCGCGGTGCCGAGCAGTTGCGGATTGCGCAAGCCGACCATGACATTCTGCTGCACCGCACGGAAGTAGCCCGCGCCGAAGGCGCTGAACATATAGAGCACCGTGTCGCCAGGCGTGCAGCCGGTGGCAATCAGGTCGGAGTTGGTGCCCGCGGTCATGCTCGAGGCGGTCAGGACCATCGGCTCGACCGGGGCGCCCTGTGCATTGACCAGGCCATGCCCGTAGTTGTTGTTCCGGCCCGGAGCGCCCAGGTGCAGAGCGGTTTTGGCCAGACGGTCGCGCACCTCGGTGAACAGGGTGCCGTCGCCGTCGCTGTCGACCAGGCCGCCGTCGGCCAGAACCAGCGCAACCACGCCGACCACGTGGGGACACGCCATCGAAGTGCCGCTGGCGAGGACCGTTCCGCCACCCAGGTTGGTCGACAGCACGTCGACGCCGGGTGCGGCCAGATCGATCTCGGGGCCGCGGTTGGAGAAATCGGCGATGGCGTTGGTGCTGTCGGTCGCGCTGATCGCGTAGGTAGAGGAATACTTGGCCGGTTCCTGCACGCCGAACAGGCCGAAGGCATTTCCGGCGGCACACACGTGAATCACGCCGGAATCGCGTGAAGCCTGAAAGACAGCTTCCAGGGTGGAGCCGCTGCCGGTCCAGCTGTTGTTGACCACGTCCATGTCGTTGACGGTGGTCCAGTCCACCGCGGCGATGAGGTCGGAAATGGTGCCGCTGCCGCCCGAGTTGAAGCCCTTGAGCGCCCAGATCAAGACTCCGGGTGCAACGCCGGCGACGCCCACTCCATTGAGGTTGGCGGCGATGGTGCCAGCAACGTGGGTGCCGTGGAAGTGGTCGTCCATCGGATCGGCGTCGTTGTTGACGAAATCAAAACCCCCTTGGTAGAGCCCGACCAGGTCGTCGTGGTTGTAATCGATCCCGGTGTCGATGGTCGCGACCTTGACGCCGTTGCCGAAGAAGCCGGCCTTGTGGGCGAAGCCACCGCCGATCTGGCGCACGCCCCAGGTGTTGTCGACGCTGGCGAGTTCACAGGTGCCGTCCTGTTCGACGAACTCGACGCCCGGCCCTTGGACCACCGCTTCAATCATCGATTCAGGCACGACGACCGCCATCGCTGGAATCGACTGATAGAGGTACTTGACCTCACCGCCGAGGCTCTCGACCCAGGCGCGGTCGGATTCGCCGGCCGGGTGGAGCAGGTTGACCAGCAGGGTGATGGTCTCTTCGGTTTGAACCGGCCCCTTTGTGGGAGCTTGAGGGGCAACCAGGAGCAGGGATGAAAGAAGCAGAGGGAACATGATCTTGGAATGCAGGGTAGGATCCAGGGGCTACTCAACTGTAACGGAAAGTGCCGCGCGCGCGAGCCGTTCGAAGTCTTCCCTTACGCCAGATGTTTCCATTCTGTCAACAGCCTCACCGGCGGCGTCGAAGGCCAGGGTGACCGGAATCGGCCCCGGCAGGCCCAGTGCGGCGTTGATCGCCTGGTAGTCCTCGGCCTGAAAAACCAGAATCGGGTAGGGCAGATCGAGGCTTTTCTGCAACCCCTTCAGGGCGGCCACCGCCTCGGCAGGCGAGGGCGCCTCAGGGATCACCAGGTCATAGGAGACGGTGATCAGGTCCAGGCCCGGGTGGGCGCGCACCGCCGCCACCACCAGCGGCATTTCTTCGATGCATGGCGCGCACCATGTGGCCCAGAAATTGAGCAGATAGGGGCGCCCACGCTGTTCCTCGAGGGTGGCCTGCAGGCCGGCCAGGTCGACCACGCGTGGTTCCGGTGCGAGCCGCGACCGGGTTGCGGAGAGCGCCGCTTCCCGGTCTGCAACAGGATCCTGGCCGCAGCCGGTCAGGGCCACGGCCAGGAGCAGGAGCAGGAGGCCATTCAGGCGAACGCCCAACGCAGTGGCTCAGGTGCGCGGCTTGCGTGGTTTGGCCACCCGCTTGATGCCGCAGCCATAGGGCTTGCTGGAGGTGGTGGTGACCTGTTTGCCAGCCAGAACCGAGTTCAAGGCATCGGTCACGTAGGGAACGTATTCCGCGCTTTTCTTGGTGTTCTTGGGATCGTTGTCCAGCGCACCGGCGTAACGCACCACGCCCTTGCCGTCGATGACGAAAGTGTGCGGGGTGGTCTGCGCCTGGAACAGGTCGGCGAGCACGTTGCCGACGTCGGCGACCAGTCGGTACTTGACGCCCTTCTTGGCAGCGTCGCCACGGAACCTGGCAAAGGGCTTGGTCGGCTTGCCTTTGGCGTCGACGCCTGGCTTGGCGTCGGCAATCTCGCCCTTATTGGAATTGATGCCGATCATGACCACCTCCTTGCCCTGAAACTCCTTCGCCATGGTCTTGAGCTTAGGCACCGCCGGCTTCATGTAGGGGCAGGTCATCGAGTACCAGGAAAGAACCACGGTCTTGCCGCGCAAATCCTTCATGGTGACTTTTTTGCCGTCGATGTCGACCAGGGTCAGCGCAGGATCGACCACCGAGCCGACCGTGTAGACCTTGGGTTTGGCCTTGGTCGCATCGGGCTCGGAGATCTTTTGCGGAGTGGTGACGGGAATCTGCTGCGCCGGGGTGACGGCGGCGAGCAACAGGGCACAGGGCAGGGTGAGAAGCAAGTTTTTCATGAATCGGGAACTGGGGGCACAGGGCCCGCGCCGTCGGCGCGGCCACTTTCTACAATCTACGCGGTGCGGCGAGGTTCTGCGACAATCCCGGTTTTTCTGCTGCTGGCGGCCTGCGCCAGCCCTCCGCCAGGCTCCACCGCGGCCGTCAACGCTGCGCAGCCGTGGCAACTGCTTTACCATCCCGCCGCCGCCGCTGCCTGGGAGGTGGTGCCCTTCGGGGCCGCCCTGGGGCCCGAATTTACCCTGGAAGGGGTGATCCTGCCGATGGGCAGCCCGCTCAACGGGGTGCGCCTGCGCGCCGCTCCGGAATTCACACCGGAATATGAAATCGAGGTGGTGGCGGCGCGCCTGCTGGGCGGCGACTTCTTCTGCGCGCTGACCTTGCCGGTCGCCGGGGCCCACGGAAGCGTGGTCCTGGGCGGCTGGGGCGGAGTGTTGTGCGGTTTCTCCACCCTCGATGGCGAGGACGCCTCGTCCAACCCGAGCCGTTGCGCCTACGACTTCGTCCAAGGTGTGGACTACCGCGTGCGCGTGCGCGTGCTGGCCCAGCGGGTCACGGTGTGGATTGAGGATCAGCCGCTTTTCGATCTTGAACTGGAGGGCGGGACGGTCGGTCTGCGCCCCGAGGTCGAAGCCTGCGTGCCTCTTGGAATCGCTTCCTATCAGACCCGTGCGCGCATCCGGGAAGTGCGCTGGCGAAGTCTGTAGACGGCCTTGCTTGCAGCCCGTGGACAAAGTCATTCCGCGCCTAGACGGCGCTTTCGCCTACCTGCGGCGTCAGCAGAACCCGCCCCTATCCACGGATAGGGGCCGAACCTGCTTCCTTGCAGGAAGACGAAACCACTCGCCAAGCCACGAAAGCACTTTATCCACGGAATGCTAGGCTTTTGATCTCTGCGACATGGCGCCTTCAACCGACTCAACCTACCGCATCGAACGCCTCGAACAGTTCCAGGCTCTGGCCTCGCCGGTGCGCAGCCAGGTGCTGTGGCGCCTGGCATCCATCGGCCCGGCCTCGGTGGCCGAGGTCGCCGCCGCACTCGGGCGCAAACCGCAAAGCCTGTATCCGCACTTCGAAGCGCTCCGCGAGGTCGGCCTGGTCCTGCACCAGAGCGATCGCCACACCGGCCGCCGTCACGAGGCCGTATACGCAACTCCGGCGCGCAACATGTTGCTGGTCTACGACGCCACGCACGCGGAAAAACGCCAGGCCCTATGGGAGACCGTCGCCGCCGGCAGCCGCAACGCCATGCGCAGCTTCCAACGCAGGCTGTTATCCGGGCAGGCGCAGACGCGCGGACAACTGCGCGATACCCATTACAGCAACCTCAGCGCCTGGGTCAGCGACGCCGAACTGGAGCAGATCAATCAGCACCTCGACGCCATCCAAGACCTGTTGCAGCGACCCAAGCAATCTGCCGATATGAAGTTGATGGCGTGCATGGCTCTGCTGTACCGGGTTGACCAGGAGGATTGAGCCGGGTGGCAGTCAGACCCAACTGGTTTGTCGGCTTGCCGGTCCTCGCCAATCACTGGTTCGAGCAGATGGTTCAGGGCGCTCCCGAAGGGCTGACCCGCTTCAACGGCAGCGACCTGCACCTGACCGTCGCCTTCCTCGGCGCGTGCGGCGAGGAAGCCGCGTTGCGCGCCTGGCGCGCCGCTCCCGACTGGCCCACCGGTGCGCTCGAGGTGAGTCTCGGCGCGGTGGTGCCGATGGGAAATCCGCAGCGCTGGAGCGCGCTTTCGGTCCTGCTCGAGGACGGTCGCGAGGAAGTCGAGGCGGCCATTGGCCAGTGCCGCCACCTCTTCTGGGAGGCTGCGGGCGCGCACTTGGACCGGCGCCCGCCCAAGGCCCACGTCACCCTCGCGCGGCCGTTGCACGACGCCAGCGCCGAACAACGCCAGGCGGCGTTGACGTGGGCGGCGGCCCTGGACTTGAGCAGGGTGCGGGTCGAGCTGACCTCGCTGGCGCTCTACACCTGGTCCAACGATCGTCGTGCGCGCCAGTTTCGCATTTTGGAACGCCGCGCCCTGTGACGCGATCGAGGGTTCCACGGTTCAGGCACGGTTGAATTGCCATTTTCGCGGTCAAGGGCCCGCTTGTCTCATTCCGATATAGCTGAGTCCTGCGGACCCTCCGCAGCCCAGGGACGCTCTCTCAGCGCTTCTGGCCCCTGTCACGCTGCCCTCGGACCCATGTGCCGAACCCCAATAATTTCATACCTCCCTGCTGGAAGGCTAGGGTGCGTTGCAATCCTGGCCTTCTTTTCCTGCCCGGACCGGCTTGCGGCCCAGGAGTTCGTCGACCTGGCTGAGGAAGACGTAGCCGCCCTGCCGCAGAGCGATGGTCACCTGCTGGCCAATCCGTGGTACCAGAACTTCGATCTGTGGGGTTTTGCCGCGGTGGGCTTCCTCGATACCGGCAACGCGGGCACCCGTCCACACGGCGGCTTCCTGGTCAAGGAGGCGACCATCTTCCTCGAGGCCGAGGTGTGGGAGAACATCAGCTTATTCACCGAATTACAGACCAACCGGCTCGGCCAGGACGACCGCCTCTTCGTTCGCACCGGAGAGGTCCATGCGCACTTCCGCGACCTGTTCCCCGATTGGAGCGACGCCAGCCTGGGCCTGAAGGTGGGCCGTGTCGACATTCCCTTCGGCGAGGAGTATCTGTGGCAGGACGCGGTCGACAACCCGTTGATCTCGAACTCGGCGGTCTATCCTTACGGCTTCGACGAAGGAGTGCTGCTGTACGGCGACTGGCGCGGAATCGGCTGGGTGCTGTCGGCGCTCGACGGCAGTGACACGCGCAGTCTGGACGACGACTCCGAGCAGTCGTGGAACGCCAAGGTCTATGGCAGTCCGACGCAGAGCCTTTACACCAGCTTGAGCCTGATGAAGACCGGGTCGGCGGCGAAGAGCGCGCTCGAGTTCGGCGGCAGTCACCTGCAACCGATCGGCGCCTCGCATCCGTCATCGCTCGGGGCCAGCCCGAGCAGCAGCGTGGACGGCAGTCT
Source organism: Planctomycetota bacterium (assembly GCA_021776925.1). Classification (GTDB taxonomy): domain Bacteria; phylum Planctomycetota; class UBA1135; order UBA1135; family UBA1135; genus JAJFFB01. Next base: position 6,361 of record JAJFFB010000024.1, read on the forward strand.
GTACGAATTCGACGCTCGCTACGACTTCGACGACCGCGGCTACGTCGCCGCATCCTTCGGCCAGGCGTTCATCAGCGACGCCGCCGCCGGTTTCGACCGTGACCTGCGCTGGTTCACGCTGGAGCCCTTCTACGAAGTCAGTGAAAGTGCCTACTTGGTGCTGCGCTACAGCGAGATCGGCACCTACGACGCCGCCGCCGGCTATCACTTCGACGGCAAGATCCTGGCCGGTGGCAACGGCGCCCTCGGCTATGACAGCACCCGCCTGCGCCGCCTTTCGCTGGGCGCCGGCTGGCGGCCGAATCCACGCGTCCTGGTCAAGTTCGAAATCGGCCAGGACTGGTTCGACCTGATTGACGCCTCCACTTTCAGTGCCAACAACGACAACCGCCTGTTCGCCGGTTTCGAACTCGTTCTCCAATTCTGATCAAGCCCATGAAAGCCCTCGGTAAAGGAATTTGCTCGCTCGCTCCGGTGTTGCTGCTGTGGCCCGCTGTGGAGCTCTCGTCCACCCGCGTAGCGAGCTCTCCATTCCTCCACAACTCTCCATCCCTCCAGGGTCAGGCGACGATGAAGCTCATGGCAGAGTCCTTCCTCGCCATCGAAAAAGGCTTTGCCGATGGCGACGTCGTCGCGGTCGCGGAGCAGGCCAAACTCCTGTGTGAAACCAGCTCCGGCATCGCCGCGCTGAAGCTGGAGGGCGGCAAAAAAGATTTCGCCGAGAGGCAGGAATACCAGCTCGGGCTGGCCGCGCTGGCCGCACAGCTCGCCGCGCTGAAGGAGCCCGGACAACTGCCCTCGGCGGCCCTGGTGTTGCACGACATCCGCCATACATGTGTGTCCTGCCACCTGCGTTTCCGCGACGGCAACGAAGAGAGCGGGCTGTTCCCGGCGCACGACAACACCATCCAGGGCGCGGTGCGGCTGCGCGACATGAGCGGAGCGGAACGCAAGGACCGTTCCGGAGTGGTGGTCTTTCTCGACCAGGTGGTGCGCCCCGGCGGTTGGCCGAGCGACGCCAGGATTCCCAAGATTGTGCAGGCGGACATGGATTTCCAGCCGCGCGTACTGCCGGTGGTGCGCGGTACCACGGTGGGCTTTCCCAACGAGGACAACGTTTTTCATAACGTGTTCTCGCTGTCCAAGCCGAAGCCATTCGACCTCGGCATCTACGAGGTGGGAGAAACGCGCACCGTGACCTTCGAGGAAACCGGGCTGGTCCGCGTGTTCTGCAACATCCACCCCAAGATGGCTTCCTTCGTCCTGGTGCTGCAGAATCCTCATTTTGCCGTCACCGATGCCGAGGGCCGCTTCGTCCTGACCGGTTTGCCTGACGGCGAGTACACGCTGCGCAGCTGGCACGAGCTGGGCGGCGGGACAACGCAAAAGGTGGTGCTGCGGGATGCGGATTTGCATTCAGCAGACATTGACATCCAGGAAACGCGCAAATCCGTCGCCCACAAGACCAAATTCGGCAAGCCGTACCGCACCAAATACTGATGCGCCCGCTTTCGATCGGCAGCAAGCTCTTCTTCAGCGTCGGCGGCGTCGCCGTCGGCTCGATTGCGATCATGCTGCCGGTCGTCTTCACCCTCTTCATGGATGCCGCGCACGAGGAAGTGCGGCGTGACCTGGTCGGTGCGGTGGGATCGTGGGACCAGGCCCGCGATGCACACCACGCCGCGCTCAAGAGCATGGCCAGCTCCGCCTCACGTTCGCCCTATCTCACGGCAACGATGTCGATTCCGGACCTGGACCACGAGACCGCCGAGGCCGCGGCGGTCGAGGCCGCTTCCGCGGTCGAGGCCGAGGTGGTCATGCTGCTCGATCCGAGCGGGCAGCTATTGGTCAACACCGAGGACCACGAGCTGGTCGGACTTGACCTCGGAGCCATGCCGGGTGTAGTCGAGGCGCTCGACGGGACCATCGGGGTCCACCTGTGGGAATTCCAAGGAGAGTTCTTTGAGGTTGCCCTGAGTCCGGTCCTGGCCGGCGGCCAGGTGGCCGGGCTGCTCGTTGTCGGCTGCCCAATTGGTTCGCAATTTGCCCAGATGATCCGCACCGCGACCAATCGCGACACCATGATCCTGGTCGGCAACCGGCTCCTCGGCGAGTCGTGGTTCGGTGAGGGCACGGAGCCGACCGCTCAGGCGGTCGTCGATTGGTTGCTGGCGTCTCTTCCGTCAGGTTCGCGCAGCACCGAAGCGAACATGCTGGAGCGCACCTGGAACGGGGAGGATCGCCTGCTCACCATGGTTCCACTGCTGGGTGGCGAGGGCACCGTGATCCTCTCCCGCGCCAAGAACGAGGTCATGTCTGCCTTCGACCACACCCGCAGCGCTCTGCTGCTGGTCGCCGTGGTGGCGTTGGGTCTGGCGCTGGCCATCAGCCATATCCTTGCGCGCAGAATCACCCAGCCCATCGCGCGTCTGACCAGAGCTTCGCGAGCGCTGTCGCGAGGCGACCTGACGGTGCGCGTATCCACTGCCGGAGGCGACGAACTTGCTCAGTTAGCAACCTCCTTCAACCACATGTCCGAGCGGATCGAAACCCTGGTCGATGACATCAAGGTGCAGGCGCGCACCGAGGCAGTGCTGAAACATGCCAACGAGGCCAAGAAGATGTTCCTGGCCAACATGAGTCACGAGATCCGCACTCCGATCAACGGCGTGATCGGCATGACCGAGCTTTTGCTCGGCACCCAGCTCGACCACGAGCAGATGGAATACGCGCGCATGGTGCAGCAGTCCGGCGAGTCCCTGCTTGGGATCATCAATGACATCCTCGACTTCTCCAAGATCGAAGCCGGCAAGCTCAAACTGGAAACCACCGCGCTGGATCTCGGACAAGTGGTCCAGGAAAGTTGTGATTTGTTTTCTGAACGAGTAGCCAAGAAGGGCATCGAGATCCACGCTCTGATCGATCCCGGGCTGGACCGCGGGCGCCTCGGCGATCCGGTGCGCCTGCGCCAGATCCTGCTCAACCTGATCAGCAACGCGATCAAGTTCACCGAAGCCGGAGAAGTGGTGGTGTGCGCATACCAGGCGGAGGACCCGTCGTGGGTAAGCCTGGAAGTCAGGGATACTGGAATCGGCATTGCACCCGAGGTCCAGGATCGCCTGTTCCGCTCGTTTTCCCAGGGTTGTTCCGAAACCACGCGCAAATACGGCGGCACCGGGCTCGGCCTGGCAATTTCCAAAGAACTGGTGGAACTAATGGACGGCGAGATCGGCGTGGACTCGCGCCTGGGCCGTGGTTCCACCTTCTGGGCGCGCGTTCCGCTGGCCAGTAACCCCGATTGGAAGGCTCGGGCGGCCGAACACCTGGCGCCATTGAGTGGGCGGTCGGTAATGGTGGTGGGTTGCGAGGGGACCGGGCGGCGAGTGATGAACCAGCACCTGGTTGCCGTAGGGGCCCTCGCACATCATTTCAGTGGCCAGGAGGCAGCAGCGATGATGATCCAAAGAGCGGCAGGCGATGCGGCCTTTGACGTCGTCATGCTCGACGCAGGGCTCGCCCAACAGCAGGTGGCTGAGCTGGCCGTGTGCGCGCGGTCGGACCACGGCGGCAGGGCCTGCACCCTGCTGCTGGCTCCCGCGACTCGGCGGCAGGACTGGTCCAACCTGCCCCAAGCATGTTTGGACGGGATCCTGACCAAACCGGTCAGTGCCGAACGTTTGTACCGGCAGCTGTTGGTGGCTCTCGGTCACCAAGACCAGGAGCAGGCGGCCTTGTCCGGCCCTGGCGGCAGCGACGACGGAGATATCCATTTCAACGCCACGGTGCTGGTGGCAGAAGACAATCCCGTCAACCAGAAGGTGGCGGTTGGTGCGCTAAAGAAATTGGGAATCAAAGTGATCCTGGCGGAAAACGGCGAAAGGGCGCTCCAAGCGTGGTCGGATCACAATCCCGACCTTGTTCTGATGGACTGTCAGATGCCGGTCCTCAACGGCCACGACGCCACGCGGCTGATCCGCCGCAGTGAGAAAGGCATGGGCCGTACCCCGATTATCGCC
>JAJFFB010000025.1 GCA_021776925.1 Planctomycetota bacterium
AGCCCTTCGATCAACGCCGCCCGGCCTTCCTTCCACTTCGCATCCTGCGCCAGGCGCACCTCCTCATCGAGGATCGCCTGCGCGATTTCCCCGGTGTAACCCTTGTAGCTGAATCCGCAGGTGGAAAGGGTGCGCAAGGCCGCGTGGCGGTGGGCACCTTCCCCGAAGAAGTCGTTCAGGCGCGGCAGTTTGTCGGGGAAAAGATCAAGCAGACCCTCGTCGACCACCGACAACGACAGCTCGGCGACGACCGGCCGGCCGCGCTGATCGGTGACCCGCACCTCGACGCCTGCCTTGGCGCCGGGTGCCCACTCCTTGGGCTGCGGCAGCATTTCGATGTTCAGGTGGCGGCGCACCTCGAAGGGCACCTCGGCGCTATGGAAGCGATTGGCGTCCATCTGCGCGACCGCGAGCACGAAATTGGGATAGTGCGGGTGATCGGCGACGAAGTCGAGGTCGTTGCTGCCCAACTTCAGGTCGAGGATGCGGTAATCCAGCACCGACTCGCCTTCGAAGGTGACCAGGGCCAGTCCGGCGCTGGCGCGGTTGACCAACTGCACCGCGACCTCTTCGCCGACTTCGACTTCGGTCTGGCGCGCGAGCAGACGCAGGCGAACTTCATCGGCTTCGCCGGATACGAACAGCTCCTGTTCGGCGCGCACCGGGTTGCCAAAGCGGTCACTGCCGACGGCACGCAACAGATAGTGACCCCCTTCGGCGACCGCAAGGGTGTGACTTCCGGCACCTTGCTCATCGGACTGCACCGGCCAGCGCTCGCGAATGACCTCGACCCAGCCGCCGCCGCGTTCCTGGCGTTCGATCAGCTGCAGCTCAAAGGAGCGTGCCAGCGCTTCACCGAGCGGATCGCTGACGCTGAAGCGCACCGGGATCGAGCTGCCGGCGAGCGCCACCGCCGACTCCAGCTTCATGCCGACGCGGTAGCCGGTGAGGGCGAAATAAACCCGCCCGGTGGTATACAGACGCTCTTCGGCCAGGGTGGCGGAAAACGGCATCGAACGCCCTTCCACCAGATCCGCAGGATCGAACTCGAATTCGGCCTCGCCCTCGGCGTTGGTGCGCAGGACCACGCTGCGCCCGTCGGGGAAGCTCAGCGTGACCGGGGTGTCGACCAGCGGTTCGCCGTAGTTCCAGGCAGCGACCACCGCGCCATGCACGACCTCGCCGCGGAAGACCAGCGGTTGATCGAATTCGAGTTCCAGCCGTGCCTTCTGCAGCTGGAAGCGTTGCACCTGAAAACTGCCCTGATAGGCGCGGCCGTCGGCGCTGGTGCAGCGGATCGACCAGCTGCCTTCGGTAGCCTCGGCACCGAGATCAAGCCCCCCCCCAAGGGTGCCGAAGCGGGACAAGGCGAGTTGTTTGCGCAGCGCCGGACGCCCGTGCGGATCGTCGATCTGCACGCGAAACTCCTCGCCTTGGTGGAAGGTGTAGGAGCCGGCCTCGACCTGGCGCAGGATCGCGCGCCACGACACCCTCTGGCCCGGGCGGTAGGCGGGGCGGTCGGTGTAGACGAAGCCGCGTGCCTCCAGCCCTCGTGCCAAGGCCAGGCCGTTCAAGTCCATGCCTTCGCCGCAGTAGTGGCCCTCGCGCGTCGCCAGCACGCGCAGGCCGTCGGCCGCGGCGAGCTGGTCCAGACTCAGACGGGCGACGCCGTCGGCACCGGTGGTCAAGGTCTGCAGCAAGGGGCTGCCGTTGGCGCCCTGCCCGGGAAGCGCCAGCAACACTTCAACGTCGGCGGCCGGCTGGCCCAGGCGCATGTCCTGCGCATAAAGGAAAAACTCGCGCCGCGAGGACTTGACCACCACGTCGAGATCACTGTGCAGGACCAGAGTGGTGGCACGACGCTCGCCGTCACTGACCGCCACCGCCCATACGCCAGGGCCGCTCACCGGCAGTTCGATGTCCTGCTGCACCGGCTTGTAGCGCTGGTAGTCCTTGACATCGACCTCGAAGCTGTGATCCGGGGCGATCAGGTCGAGGTCCAGATCCTCGATACGCGTGTGCGTCAGGTGCTTGCGGAAATAGGCCTGCAGGTCGAGACGATAGAGCGACACGCTCAGCTTCTCGCTGTTGCGCACCTGCACGCGCACCTTGGCCTTTTCGTTGCTGCGCCAGGTGCGCTCGGTGGAAATCCGCAATTCCTCGGAGGTCATCGTCGCCAGCCGCTGCCCGGCATCGATGGCAGAGGGACCGAAATTGCACAAGCGGTACAAACGGATCGCCTCGGGAAGATCGAAGAGGTGGTTCTCCAATTGGTCGCCGGCCAAAAAGAGCGCCTGCGAGGCTGCGGCTGAATTGGCGAACTTGTGCGACAACTGCTCCCAGTGATCCACTGCGGTACGGCGCAATTGCTCGATTTGAGCCGGGTCGGGTCGTTCAGGGGCGTCGTCACGACTGAGGTAGGCCACCTCGTCCAGATAGGTCTCGGCCTGGTGATAGACGATGGCCGGCCCGCGCTCGTCGAGCGGATGATCGAATAGGAACTGCTGCCACGCCGCGCGCGCCTCCTCGTAGCGATGCTCGCTGCGCAGCTCAGCGCCCATGCGGTATTCGGTATCCAGGCGTTCCTTCTGCGCCGCGGCCCAATCGGCGCCGCTGGGAAAGCGACCGATGTATTGATCCAGCGTGGCGATGCTGTCCTGCAGACGCCCAAGCGAGCCGAGGACCTGTGCTTTTAGGAATAGGCCGTGCTGTTGGTTGCGCTCGAGGCGTTGGCGCTCTTCGTCGTCGGCAGCGGTGCGCGCCACGCGCTGCAGGAACTGGTCCAGTCCGGCCAGTGCGTCTTCGTTGCGACCTTGCTCCATCGGCACCGTGGCCATCCACCACGCGGCGGTCTGGGTGCGGGCGTGATCAGGAAAGCGCTCAAGAAAACTCCGGCACACCGCGACCACGCGATCGGCCTGATTGGATTCGCTCTTCCAGGCGCGGGCGAGCAGGAACAGAGCTTCGGCGCGCAAGCCACTCAATTCCTCGCGCTCTGCGGGGCTCGCTTCGGGCCCGCCAGGAGCACGCTCCGAATCGCCCTCAGTCGAGCCCAGACGACGGCCGAGCTCAAGGTCGAGATTGACCAATTCACGCCGCGCCTGCGCCAGCGCACCGGAATGGAAAGAGGATTCGGCTGCTCGCAGGAGCGCCTGAGCGCCGCGCTGACCCTCTTCGCCGAAATCCTTCAGATAGGTCTGGTACTGCTCGCGCGCCTGCGGGAACTCGCCGAGTTCGAAGCGGCAGCGCCCCATTTCAAAACGCGCCAGCGCCCGCTGGGCGACCGGCGCGTCGAGGTCGAGCACGCGCTGAAAAAGTTGGAAAGCACCGATCCAGTCGGGTGTGAACTTCTTGGCGGTGGTCTCTTCAGGCTCAGTGACCAGCTTGTGGGCGAAATCCAGGTAGATCGCCGCGAGCTCGCTCTGGCGACCGTCGCCGCGCAGGCGGCGCGCTTCTTCTTCGAAGACCTGTTCGGCCGCGGCCATGTGTCCACCGGCGCGCAACAGATCGGCGCGCAGGAAGCGCGCCTTGCTCAGCCAGTGGCTGTCGGCGTGGTTGCGCTCCAGGGCCTCGAGCCGTTCGATGGCGTCGTCGGGACGCTGGGCCAGTTTCAGCGCACAGGCCTCGGCGTAGAGCCAGAAGTCGGTGGCCTTGGGCTGGTCAGCGGCATAGCGCGTGACCAGCCGCAGTGCCTGGCGGCCGTCCCCCGCCAGCATCGCGTCACGCAGATCGGCCGGAAAAGGCGTCAGCGTGACCGGTTCCTGGGCAGCACTCGTGCCGGTCGCGGCAACCGGATCCTGAGCGAGGGCGCCGAGGCAAGTGGACAGGAGGATTCCGGCGAGGGCGGTGCGAAAAACAGAGGGCAGTGCTGTCGGCATGATGCTTGGGGGGGGTGCCGCCCCGGTCAACGGAAGCGCGGGCGCTGCGGTTCACCGCAGCGGCCCACGAATCCGGTCGACCGGTGCGATCGCCCCGTTACTTGGTCTGTTCGATGCGAACACCCTTGCGTCCGCGCTGGATCTCCTGCTGCAGACGGTCGGCGCGCTTCTGGATGTTCTCGCGATTCAGATTCATCACGTTGTCCAGATAGTCACCGGCTTCCAATTGTTGCAGCTCTCCTCCGAGGATGGTCTGTTCTGGCACCCCCACCGGCTGCACGCCACGGTGGAAGGCATAGTGGCCGCCGTCGAGGCGCGCGATCACGGTCGGTACTCCGGCGACACCATCAGCGATGAACAGGCCGCGCGGATCGGTGCGCCCGGAGACGAAGCCTGAACCGCCGGAGCCGACCACGCGCACATCGACGTCGCGCACAAAGGCTCCGCCCTCGCTTTCGATCGCCTGCACGCGCATGCGCCCGGAGGCTCGGTCCTCCTTGACCAACAACTCGATGTCGCTGACCAGCACCAGACCGCTGGTGTGCAGCTCATCGCCGCGGCAGATCACCAGGTAGGCACCGGCCTTGTCGAGGTCGAGTTCGACGGTCTTTTCGGCCGGCTTCATGCCCGAGGCGGAACCGAGCTGCACCGTCTGGCGCAACGTCGGCGAGATGCCAGCGAGGTTGACCGAAGTCACCGCACTGAGGTTGCGCTCGCGCAGGTAGAGCGTCATCAGGTCGACCGAGTAGACCAGGATTTCGGCCTCTTCGACGTTGCGGTGGTTCAGCACCAGCTCGGCTTTCTTGCCGGGTACGACGGTGGTGACCTCTTCCAGGTCGATGGTCTTGGCGCGGAAGTTCTGCAGCACCTCGCGCGCGTCGGCGAACTTGTCCTCGACCTTCTGGTAGTACTCGGCGGCGCCTTCGACGTCGCGGCGCGCGTGGTGGATCTGGGCCAGGATGTAGTAGGCCAGATCGCGGTTCTCCGAGTGCACTTCGCGCCCGTCCTTGAGGGTGTAGACCGCGTCGGCGATCGCCTGCAAGATGCTGGTGGCAGCGTCTTCCTCGCCCAGATACCACATCGCCACCGCGCGCGAATAGCGGAAGGCGTCGGCGTAGCGCGGTTCCTGGAAGCGCGCCGCCATCTGCCCGGCGATCTTCTCGGCGGTGGCGAAGTCTTCCAGGCCGAGGTAGGCGCTGACCAGGTTGAGGCCGGCGTCGGCGGCCATCGGGTCATCCGGATAGTGGGCCAGGAAGCGGTCCAGCAGCTGGATTCCGCCGAGGGTCAGCGCCGCGCGGTCGAGGCCGGCCTGCTTGAGGCTGGCGTCGCGGTGCGCACCAGGTGCCAGCACCAGCAGCTTGTCAGACAGAGCCAGGTAGGTCTCAACGACCACCGGCAGGTCGGGGAATTCGAGCCACAAGCGCTCCAGCGTGGAGGTGGCGCCGGCCATTTCGGCCTGCTCCTCAAGGGTGCCGGCGACCTTCAAGTCCTTGCCGAAGGTCTCTTCGATGGTGGCGCGGAAGATCAGCAGCGCGCGTTCGTATTCCTCCAGTTCGCGGTAGGCATCGCCGACCGCGAGGACCTTATCGAAAGGAATGTTGAGCGCCGGATCTTTCTCCTTGAGCACCTCGAAGTAGCGCACCACCGCTCCGGCGTCGCGCCGGTCGATGGCCAGGAACAACAGCTTGCCGGCGGTGGTCTTCAGCGGATCCTCTTTCAGGCGGTCGCCGTAAGCGCTCCACAAACGGGTCAGCAGATCGAAGGCGCCGTCTTCGTCGCCGGCCTCGAGCTGGGCCAGGCCGAGGTTGTACAACTCGTCCGGCGTGGCCTTGTACTTGTCGACACTGTCTTCACCGCGGTCGAGCACCTTGAACTCATAGGGTTCCGACAGGGCGAAGCGATCGGGTTCGAACACGCTTTCCAAGCGCGCGGGCAGGCACCGGAAATCACCCGGCAGGCTGCCGACCAGGGTGTAGTGGATGCGCCCGGTGCCGCGGTGCTGGCCAACCTGCAGGACGATCTCGTTGTCGCGAACCTGGCTGTCCTGGAAAGATCCGCTCAAACTGCCCTCGAGGAGTACCGTGCCAGAGGGCAGCGGCACCCGCAACTGCAGGTAGTCGAGGTCGTTGACGTCCTGGTTGTTGTCGTAGGTGCGGTAGAAGTCGAGCGTGACCCGCGTCATCTGTCCGCGCGGCAACTGGCTGACCAGGTTCGACCACTGGTTGCGGTTGTCGGACAAAACTCTGAAGCCGGTGGTGATGCGGCGCCCGTCGTAGACCGGCTCGGCGGCCTGGTACAGATGCCGCGCAATGCGGAAATCCTTGGCGTGGCGTTCCTCGACCTTGCTCGAGAATCCGGACAGGCGCAGCTGATAGAAAGGCCGGCCCTGCCCGCTCACGCTCAGGCGCACTTTGACGCGGTCCTTGCTGAAGCCCTCTTCGGACATGCCGACCACTTCCGAGGCCGAGTCGACCTGGATCACCAGCGGCTCGCCGTCGATCTCGACGCGTACGTCGGTGCTCTCCTGGTTGGGCCGCGTCTGGCCCTGCCATTCGGCCGTCGCCGCCACCGCCAGGCCGCGCGCGCGGCGCGGACTCCATGGGCGTTCGGCCAGCAGCGCATCGACGGTGCTGCGCGCGGCGGCCTGGCGGCCGGTGCGCTGGAACACCAGCGAAGCAAGCGCGGTCATGCCGATCGGCGAACGGTTCCACGCCAGGTTGCCACTCACCGAACACAAACCACTACTGGTCTCAAGGCGCAGCTGCAGCAGATCGGCGAGTTCGCCAGCGATCGGCAGACGCTCCATTTCGACCAACGCCATGGCGGTGTAGGCCAGAGCCGAAGGCGACAGGCTCTGGCGCACCCGGTGCAGACGGTTGGCGGCGCCGAAATCGCCCTGGCCGTGCGCGGCCAAGGCCAGCAGCAGCATCGCCTTGCGCTCGTTCTCGCTTTGACCGGTGGCGCGGAAGGCGGCATCGAGGTAGGTCAGTCCGGTCTGCACCACCTGCGGCGGCACCGCCACGCCGACCTGAAGGGCGGCGGCCAGCGCGTGCATCGAGCGGCTCGAGGTTTCAGGTTCGGAGCCGTGGCGTTTGCCGGCCCAGCCCCAGCCGCCGTCGGGCCGTTGCGCCGCGACCAGACGCGCAACCAGGCTCTCACTGCGGTCGCGCAGACGGCCGAACTGGATCGAGCCACTGCCGGCGCCGACCATCTTCATGGCGCCGACCACGCCGAGCAGGTCGCTGGCGGCGTCGGCCTGAGTCGGACGCAGATAGGAACGCTTCTGCGCCAGGAAGGCCGGCTCACCCAGCGCCTCATCGATGAGCATGCGCTCGAGGCCGTGGGTCAGCACCAGTTCGAGGGTGCGCGAGCGGTATTCCTGACCGGGCGGGAGGGCCAGGTCGATCACCGCATCGGAGGTCAGAACACCGCTGGCGAAGGCCGAGTATTCGACCCCCCAAGGCGCGACTTCGACGCTGCGCGCGGTGTTGGCGCGGGCCACTTCCTTGTCTTCGTCGACCAGGATCACCTCGGCTTCGATGAGCAATTCCTCGAGAGCCGGCAGACCTTCGCTCAGCGGGAAGAGGAACTCGCGCACCGGGTGTTCGTTGAACTCGAAGGTGCCGGGGAAGCTCTGCACAAATTCGCCACCACTCAGGCGCAGGCGCAGCTGTGCCTCGCCACGCAAACCACTGAGGTTGTGCACGCGCGCCATCAGGCGCGGTTGATCGCCCTCGACCAGGCGCGCCGGCGTGGCCAGCTCGACGAAGAAGTCGGACTTGGCGGTGACCGTGGCGACGTCCTGCCCGAGCAGGGTGCCGGGACCGACGCCACGACAGGTCAGACGCCAGCGGGTGGAGCGTCGCGGCACCTCGAATTCGATGGTGGCGTGACCGTCTTTGTCGCTGATCACCGACGG